>NZ_JBQQAM010000019.1:0-37843 GCF_052246815.1 Brucella sp. RRSP16 | reverse complement strand
TGATCCTGCCGGTTGCCGACAAGCTGGGTGCCGCAGTCGGCGCCAGCCGCGCAGCCGTCGATGCCGGCTATGCGCCGAACGACTGGCAGGTTGGCCAGACGGGCAAGGTGGTTGCACCGGACCTTTACATCGCGGTCGGTATCTCCGGCGCGATCCAGCATCTGGCAGGCATGAAGGACTCACGCGTCATCGTCGCCATCAACAAGGACGAAGAAGCGCCGATTTTCCAGGTCGCAGATTATGGCCTCGTCGGTGATCTCTTTACCGTCCTGCCAGAGCTGCAGAAAGCGCTTTGATCGACCAGAAAGCGGCGGGCCAGTCCCGCCGCTTTCTGTTTCGGGGGGCTTTGGGCAAGAAAGCGCTGATTTTGCTTTCGCTGAATGAGGGCTGTATCTGTCTCAGGCAGAATTGGTATACTGAAGCATTTCCAGCAAAAGTGCGAAGCGGTTTTGCGTCGGACAATGCGTAGAGACAGAGCATTTCCAGCAAAAGTGCGAAGCGGTTTTGCGTCGGATTATGCGTAAGAACAAAAGTTAGAGCATATGCTCTCGGCCTCGGCTCTGTTGTGGAGCGGCTGAATGAAGGAGTTATGATCGTGGCAATCAAGACGGTAGGGGTGGTCGGCGCAGGACAGATGGGCAGCGGCATTGCTCACGTATGCGCGCTGGCCGGGTTCGATGTGCTTCTTCACGATGCGGCAGCGGACCGGCTGGAAAAGGGCATCGCCACCATCAATGGCAACATGGCGCGCCAGGTTGCATCGGGCAAATTGATGGAAGATCAGCGCGCAGCCGCGATGAAGCTCATCCGTCCGGCAAATTCCATGGAGGATCTGGCGGGCGTCGATCTGGCCATCGAAGCGGCAACGGAAGACGAAACCGTCAAGCGCAAGATCTTCGCGCAGCTTTGTTCGGTTCTGAATCCTGAAGCGATCCTTGCCACCAACACGTCGTCGATCTCGATCACGCGCCTTGCATCCACAACCGATCGCCCGGAGCGGTTCATCGGCATTCACTTCATGAATCCCGTTCCGGTGATGAAGCTTGTCGAACTGGTGCGCGGCATTGCAACGGATGAGGAAACTTTCCGCAAATCGAACGATTTCGTGACCGCGCTTGGCAAGACGATAACTGTTGCCGAAGATTTCCCGGCCTTTATCGTCAACCGTATCCTGTTGCCGATGATCAATGAGGCCATCTACACCCTTTATGAAGGTGTGGGCAGCGTCGAAGCCATCGATACGGCCATGAAGCTTGGCGCCAACCATCCGATGGGACCGCTGCAACTCGCCGATTTCATCGGCCTCGACACCTGTCTCTCCATCATGCAGGTTCTGCACGACGGGCTGGCGGATTCCAAGTACCGGCCATGTCCGCTTCTGGTCAAATATGTCGAAGCTGGTTGGCTCGGACGCAAGGCAGGCCGTGGCTTTTACGATTATCGCGGCGAGCATCCGGTTCCGACGCGCTAAGGCGAACAATTGTTTTCATGGAGAAGGCCGGATCGAACCGGCCTTTTTCAATTGTGGCGACAATTCGGGGGCTGTGGAAAAGCTTCAACATCCTTACCATTAACTTACCCTTAACCATATGAGTTCAGGGCTTATTCATCTTTGATTGTTAAAGTTTTCATTAAGATGTTCGGAAATGAAAAACGTTTCATCGTCCCGGTTGGACGAAGGGCATCCATTCCGAATAGCGTGTTTTTGACGAAGGTTAAGACGATGAGCATTCTTGTTCAGCTGCGTGACAGCGTTAATGTCATCCGTGAGTTCGTCGCACCGAGCTACAGGCCCGAGCGCCATTATATGCGCGGGCCAGGTCCTGCTTGCGCTGCGCGTACGCATCATTGACATGAGCGCCTGAGCTTCCGTTTACCCGGCAAGCGGATTGGCATGAAAAAGTAAAGCCAGAACGGTTGTCCGCTCTGGCTTTTGTTTTTGGCTACCGCACGAGATGCGGCTTATTCCAGGCCTTCGAACAGCGCCGTTGAAAGATAGCGTTCAGCAAAGGACGGAATGATGATGACGATGTTCTTGCCGGCATTTTCAGGCCGCTTGCCGATTTCGACGGCGGCCGTCAGCGCGGCACCGGAAGAAATGCCGACAGGAATGCCTTCAAGGCGGGCCAGCAGGCGTGCATTGGCAAAGGCGTCCTCATTGGAAACCTGAACGATCTCATCATAGATGCTGGTGTCGAGCGTTTTCGGCGCGAAACCTGCTCCGATGCCCTGAATCTTGTGCGGGCCCGGGGTGCCGCCGGAAAGCACAGGTGAATCCTTCGGCTCGACTGCGATCACCTTGAACGATGGCTTGCGCCCCTTGATGACCTGACCGACGCCGGTAATCGTGCCGCCGGTTCCGATACCCGAAATCAGGATATCCGCTTCACCATTGGTGTCGTTCCAGATTTCTTCCGCCGTGGTAAGGCGGTGGATTTCGGGGTTCGCGGGATTTTCGAACTGCTGGGGAATGATTGCGTTCGGATTGCCTTCAGCAATCGCTTCCGCCTCGGCGATGGCGCCCTTCATGCCTTTGGCACCTTCGGTGAGCACCAGTTCCGCACCGAGCAGCTTGAGGAGCTTGCGGCGCTCCACCGACATGGTTTCCGGCATGGTGAGAATGAGGCGATAGCCCTTGGCTGCCGCCGCAAAGGCAAGCGCAATGCCGGTATTGCCGGATGTCGGCTCGACGAAAACCGTCTTGCCAGGCACGGCCCTGCCGTCGCGTTCAAGCGCTTCGATCAGCGCCAGGCCGATGCGGTCCTTTACGCTCGCCAGCGGGTTGAAGAACTCAAGCTTGGCCAGAAGGTTCGCTTTCACGCCCTTTTCCTCGGCAAACTTGTCGATGCGCACCAGAGGCGTATTGCCGATCGTGTCGAGGATTGAATCGTAAATGCGGCCACGGCCTGCGGTTTTACCGGCTTGCGGTTCGTTCAGGGGCTTGTTCATGGCGTGATCTCCCTTTTTGTCACGCGAAGTTTAAGAGGAAACTGCGCAAAAGCATAGTTGAGCATGTGCGCGTGAGGGGACAAGTTTGGAAGTTTATTCTGTATAATCGGGAAAATTAGGAGTAAATTCCATCATAATTGGGAGAGCGCGTATTAGCCTTGAATAATGCTCGATTGATCCGCGTCAATGCACCCCGACCGGGACGCGCGCATCTTCGGGTCTCAGGCAGCCAGGAGAGCACGAATGTACAAGAACATATTGATCGCAACCGATGGATCGGAACTTGCCGAAAAAGGCGTTGACCAGGGCGTGGCGCTTGCGAAGGAAACAGATGCGAAGGTGATCTTCGTTTCCGTGACGGAGCTTTTGCCTTCCTACGGCATTGTCGTCGCAGCGGAATGGGCGTCGAGCCCGGCGGCGTTTCAGGAATATCGCGAGGCTATCACCAAAGCGGCGACGGAAATCCTGTCGAAAGCCAAGGTGAAGGCGACGGAGCTTGGCGTCAGCGCTGAAGCTGTGCATATCGAGAATCAATCACCGGCGCAGGGCATCGTGGAGGCCGCGAAAGCCAGGGATGCCGATCTGATCGTCATTGCATCGCATGGCCGCCGCGGCGTGAACAAATTGCTGCTCGGAAGTCAGGCGGCGGAGGTTCTGTCCCTCAGCACCGTGCCAGTATTGGTCATCAAGTAATCGAGGCATTTCCACCGGACAGGCATCTTTCGGCATTGCAGCGATTTCACCGAACCGCGAAACAACGCAAGAAGATTCCCGAAAACCTCTGTTAAGCTTCTCCTGTCCGAATGCGGACAGGAGGATTTTCTCAAGGAGGTATTCATGACTGCGCCACGGCCTTCAAAGACCATGTTGGGCAATCATCCGCTGCATCCTGAAACGCAGATGCTCAATTATGGCTATGACCCGGAACTTTCCGAAGGAGCGGTCAAGCCGCCGGTTTTCCTGACCTCGACTTTCGTATTCAAGACCGCCGAGGACGGGCGCGATTTCTTCGATTTCGTTTCCGGCCGCAAGGAGCCGCCTGCCGGTGTCGGCGCCGGTCTCGTCTATTCCCGTTTCAATCATCCCAACAGCGAGATCGTTGAAGATCGGCTCGCGGTCTATGAAGGCACCGAAAGCTGCGCGCTGTTTTCATCCGGCATGTCGGCTATTGCCACGACGCTTTTTGCCTTCGTGCGGCCCGGCGATGTCATTTTGCATTCGCAACCGCTTTATGGCGGCACGGAAACGCTCCTTGCAAGAACGTTTCTCAATTTCGGCGTCGAAGCCGTCGCTTTTGCCGATGGTGTGCATGAGTCCTCGATAGAAGAGGCAGCCGAAGAAGCCGTTAGCAAGGGCCGTGTTTCGGTGATACTGATTGAAACGCCAGCAAACCCTACCAACAGTATTGTCGATATTGCCGCCATCCGCCGCGTTGCGGAAAAAATCGAACAAAGGCAGGGGCATCGCCCGATCATCGCCTGCGACAACACCCTGCTTGGGCCCGTCTATCAGAAGCCGCTCGATCACGGCGCCGATCTTTCGGTCTATTCGCTGACCAAATATGTCGGCGGACACTCCGATCTGATCGCCGGGGCGGTGCTGGGGGCCAAGACTGTTGTAAGACAGGTCAAGGCTCTGCGCGGCGCCATCGGTACGCAGCTTGATCCGCATTCATGCTGGATGCTGGGGCGCTCGCTTGAAACGCTTGGACTTCGCATGGAGCGCGCCAACAGCAACGCCCATGCGATCGCGGAATTCCTGCGTGATCATCCGAAGGTGGAGAAGCTGCACTATCTTCCATTCGAGGATGAGAATTCGGATGTTGGAGCATTGTTCAAGCGTCAATGCACCGGTGCCGGGTCGACGTTCTCATTCGATATCAAGGGCGGGCAGGCGGCGGCATTCCGCTTCCTGAATGCGCTGCAGATATTGAAGCTGGCAGTCAGTCTCGGCGGCACGGAATCGCTTGCGAGCCATCCTGCGGCGATGACCCATTCCGGCGTGCCGATTGATGTGCGGGAGCGCATCGGCGTGCTGGAATCGACGATCCGGCTTTCCATCGGCATCGAGCATCCCGACGATCTTATCGCCGACCTCGCCCAAGCGCTCGAAGCGGCGTGATTCATGATGCGAGGGAAAGCAGCGACCGGTTTGTTGCTGCTTTTCTCAGCAGTTAGTCCAAGGAACGCGCGTTTTCGTACGCTTCGAACAGAGAGGAGACGAGAACGCCGTTTATCCGCATACCGGTCAAGTCTGCATCGGTTATATTCGTATGTGCCAAAGTCACGCCGCTTATAGCCAAGCCGCTCATGTTGGCATTCGTAATTGTTGCACCGGTCAGATTGATATTATGAAGGCGCGCCCCTGCCAGATTGACATCGTCGAAATCAGCGTCGCTCAAATTGGTATCGACGAACTTTGACCTGGTCAAAACGGCAAAAAACTTTGAACCGGACAAATCCACGCCATCGAAATTCGAGCCCGACATATCCGCACGTTCATAATGCGCATTCTGCAACTGTGGTCCCTGAAAGGGGTGGGTGTCATCCATGGTGGCGGTTCCTCCTGCGCGAATATCCCAGAAGTGTTAAACGGCACCATCGTTGTCGATATGGAGAGAATAAGCAACTAAAGTTGCCAGAGCGTCCTCTGACAATCTTCTCGATCCCCACTGCTGTGCGCTCAGGCCCGCTACGGAAACTGGTTTCGGATAATTGCTTGTAAGATGGTGCGGGTGGTCGGAATCGAACCGACACTCCTTTCGGAACCGGATTTTGAGTCCGGCGCGTCTACCAGTTCCACCACACCCGCACGTTCCTGCCGAAGCAGTTCGATATGGTCCAAAGGGACAGCGATTTGGGATATACCGGCTAAACGAAACAAGGTCAATTGCTCAAAAGTGCAGCTTTCACCGCTCTTGAGGCCAATGGCTATCAAGGCATGGAAGTGGCGACACACCACCCATCAGGCCGCCTGTCAGCACGGCGGCTCTCGCTCAAAACTTCGTTCCCGCGGCGTTATACGCAACCGGCCTTATGGGTTCGGTGCGGCTGCCAGACAGCCGGCCTGTTTATCTGCGCAGGCTCGCTTCGACCAGATTCCAGAAGACCAGCAGGGCGATGAAGCCCAGCAGGACATAATCCAGCGTGCTGATATAGTGAAAATATTCCATGGCGCATCTCCTTCCCCGGGAGGGCGCGATAGCGTTTGAGCCAGACGGAAGCTTATAATTATCCGGGCTTCAAGCACTTGTTCAAAGTGCCGGATTGCACCGGTGCGGACCTCCTCTTCCGCCTGTCCATGCGCTCTCCCAAAATGAAGTGTATCACGCTTTGCCGTATGGCTCAAATCATTGGTCTGGCTGGCATAATTGACAGTGTTCGTGCGATCCCAGGCATTCTAGTTCGAAGCCGCGACATTGGCTTTCCGGCAACTGGCAAAGCGGTCGAGCGCCGAATCGTAGGCCGAGGTCTTCACGCCCATCATGCCGATGACCGTGTGGAACAGATTATCATGCGAGGCGGGCGCCGCCGCATCCTGTTTTATGCAGGCCGTATCGAGTTTGGTGGCATTCGCATAGTCTGGTGAGAACCACGCGACAAACGGGATATGGGTCTGGACGTCAGGGGCGATGAAATAGGGCGCTGCGTGCAGATAAAGGCCGTCTTCACCCAGCGATTCGCCATGATCGGACATATAGATCATGGCTGGAGCAAAACGGTCTTCGCCGCCTTTCAGGACATTGATGATTTCCGACAATATGTGATCGGTATAGAGGATCGAATTGTCGTAGGCATTGACGATCTCGTCCGTGGTGCAATCGGAAAATTCGCTTGTGCGGCATTCCGGTTTGAACTTGGCGAATTCCGGCGGATAGCGGCGATAGTAGGATGGTCCGTGACTGCCGGTCATATGGAGAACAATCGTGGCATTGCCGCTGACGTCCTTCAGGTGATCGCGCAGTTGGTCGACCAGAATCTGGTCGAGACATTCGCCGCCTTCGCAATATTGCGCATTGTTCGAATTCTGCAGGTCGACCGTCGGTATCCGGTCCGAAACACCCTTGCTTCCCGTGTTGTTTTCGTACCACGAAACCTGCACACCCGCATGATTGAGCAAATCCATCAGATTTTCCGAGCCATGGAACTTTGAGCTGGAATATTCCTTGCGCGGAAAGGGTGAGAACATGCATGGCACGGAAACGGAAGTGTCGGTGCCGCAACTCGTCGTGTTCGTGAAGGTGACGATATCCTGCTGCTTGAGCTCGGGATTGGTTTCCCGCGGATAGCCGTAAAGGCTGAAATTCTTGGCGCGGGCTGTTTCACCCACAACGATGACCGTCAGGAGCTTCTTGCCGGAGGCTGCTGGCGGCAGCGATTGTTTGGCGTCAAGACCTAGCGGCTGCATCACGATCTGCCTGTCGTACAGGTCATGAGCGATATATTGCACCGTGCTCTTGATCGGCGTTCCGGGCATCAATCGTTCCATGATGTCGGAGCGATGTTCGCGATACATCGAGGAAAAGCTGCCATAGTCGGAACCGATCAGCGCGATTGCGACCGCAAGGCAGGCGATGATCGAAACGGTGTTGACCATAAGCTTCTGCAGCAATGGCCGGTGTTTCACGCGGACCCAGATGATGAGAAGCGAGGGAATGACGGCGTAAAGCAGCATATGCAGCAGGAAGCCAGCCGTTACCAGATGGCCCGACTCGGCTTTTGTCGTTGTAAACGTTGCCTCGACCACGTTCCGGTCGATGATCGTGCCGAAAGTATCCGTAAAATAGGACCCGCCGGCGGCGACCCATACCGCGAAAAGGAGAACCGGCTTGATGACATATTTTGCGGAGAAAGCCATCAGCACTGCGATATGGATGAGGAGGATGGCCACCGCCGCGACAACCAGCTTTTGCGGATGATCGGAAAAATAGGTGATCAACCGGTGCCAGAAAGAAGTGTTGGTGAAGGCCAGGAGATAGATCGCGGTCAGGACGCAAAGCGTACCGCTGGCAATGGACGGGCGTGGAAATCGCATTCCTGAACCTTCAAATCCGACTTGGCCGCTACCGGCCGATGAACCATAATGAGGAGCTTCGCAGGGCTTCCGCAAAACCGCAATCGCAACATCTATTGCCCGGTAAATTCGGGGATCGGAGATTCAGGACAGTGATTTCTGGGCTTTTTTAAGGTTGCTTCAATCTGGCCTTATTTTCTTTCGGTGATGCTGCGGATGCGATTGCGCAGGATACGGGCCAGATTGCGGGTCCGCTGATAGACGTGGATCTGCGATGCGGCCTGGCGGACCAGCTTGTCGGTCGCCGGATTGAGCCCGATGACCAGAGTTTCGATCGTTTCACGTGCATCAAACAGGCGCGTCATGACCGGATGGTCAGGCACCGCGCAGGAATCGGTGCGGTTGATGTTGGGATCGTTGAGATGGTTCTTCACGACTTCGATCATCAGAAGCACGCCGGGCGACCAGGCGTTCAGGCTCTCGTCATAGGCCGTCTTCCAGGTCCAGGCTTCCCCTGAAACCGTGAAGACGATCAGAATGGCGATGACCCGCCCGTCCAGTTCAAGTGTGTGCACGCGCACGCAGTCACGCTCGGCCAGATTGTTCACCGCCTCGCGGGCGAAGGCGGCACGAAACCGGTCGACGGCCATGGCGGTGCCACGCTTGCCCTTCCAGCCGCTCGCCTCAAGGGTCAGGAAATGTTCGAACGCATGGCGCACTTCGTCAGGCGTGCGGGCGACGCGATAGGCAAGTTCACCCTTTTCCGCCAGCCTGCGCCACAAGCGATTATAGTCCCGCCTATGATGTGAGCCGATGGCTTGTCTGATATAGGCGTCGCCATCCAGATCGCTTTCAAGAAATGGACGCTCTTTCTGCTCAATGGCCACCAGGGGCAATTGCCGGCCTACTGCGACCGAACGGATCAGCCTTGCCGCCGGGCCGTCGGCCCGCATTTCCGGCAGGACGAGCACGTCGGGCATCTTGAGGTGCCTGCGTGCCAGAATGTCGAACAGGTCCTCCAGCACGCCGACCGGGTCGTCCTGATCGATCAGCGGCGTGCCCTGCGGCCCGAACGGCGTCGACCAGGCACGGATGACGGGCGTTGAAAGCGGCAGTCCGGGACGCTCGATCGTGTAGGGCATGACGAAGCGAAGGCGGCTGCGGATTTCGTTCTCGTCGCGCATGACCATGAAGCGCACTTCCCGATCTTCCAGGCGCGGCATGGCAGGCGCCAGAAACCGCGCATTGAAGAAGACGTTCGGTTCGACCGTGCGGTTACTCAGGTGATCGAGTTCATCGCGCAGTTCAAAGCCCGCGGCCGCGCCATAGATCGCCAGCTTGCGCGGTATGTCGCGGCTGTGCAGGCTCTCCTCAATCTTCTTGATGGCTTCATGCGCCACGCCGCTCTCGGATAGTTCCGAAACGATGTGGGCGGCATTTCCGCCTGCCGATTCTTCGAGCAAAGGTTTCGCGGCCATTACGAAGTTCCCTCCGAGGTCTTGGCACGGTCTCGTGGAATGAGAATGAACATGGTTATGTGCAGGGTGCGTGACACTGCGGTCGAGAGAAGCGCGGCCTCCATCAGCATGGCGATGGCGGTCGAGACGGCAGCGCCCGTCAGGCCGAACTGCGGTATCAGCACCAGATTGAGAATGACATTGACGGCAAGTGTCGCGGCATAGAGGAGCGCGCAGATATTCTGCTTCCCCGACATATTGAGGAGGCTTTCCGCCGGGCCAACGCTGGCGCGCGCGATCACCCCGACGATGAGGATGAACAGAAGCGGATAGCCGGCGGTAAAGACGGGACCGAAAAGCCGCAGAAGCGGATAGCCCATCAGCAGGATGATGATGCCGAGAAACAGCGTCGGCCAGAATGTCCAGCGAACGGATGCTTCGGCAAAGCTTGCAAAAGCGGCGCGGTCGCCGCTGTGAAGCAGGTCGGAATAACGCTGGGCGACGCTGGCCTTGACGGCAAAATAAACGAAATGGGCGAGCGCCATGATCTTCGTCGCTGCAAAATAGATCGCCACATGCTCGGGATCGAGTGCATGGCCGACCATCAGAACATCGACATTGATGAGGAGGAAGAAAAAACCCTCCACCAGAAAAATCGGCAGGGAGACTTTGATCCACTCGCCAAAATGCTGCTCATTCGCTGCGGCGGGGATATCGTTTTTCAACGAACGGTCAACCGTCAGCAATTGGCCGATGGTCGTTATCCATGTCGCCGCGATCGACAGAGCCAGGGCGATGGTCGCGGTGGAGGGCAGCCCGGCCTGGTGCGCGATGACCATGAACAGGAGAACCAGGATCGGACGGACGATATAGCTTGGCGTCAGCGCCATCATGACCCAGGTGCGCGAGCGCGCAATGCCGTCCAGCATATTGCCGAGCGCAATCATCGGCAAACAGATGAAACCGAGGATGAATGGCACGAGATAATAGCTCGCAACATGGTCCTTGAGCAGAAGCAGCAGGATCGTCCCCAGAAGCGCGATGAGTGTGGCGGCTGTGAAAGCAAAAACGCGTCCGGTGGCTATAATGCCCCGTACTAGGCCGAATGACTGGCGCTGCACATATTCCGGCACGAAACGGATGATGGTCGTATGCAGTCCGAAACAGGCCAGATCGCCCATGATGATCATGGCCAGCCAGACGAGAACGAAAACGCCGTATTCAAATTCGCCCATCCAGCGCGCCAGAATGACCTGAGACACAAGAGCAATGCCGGCGCTTGCCACGCGCACCGAAAAGGCGACGAGGGAAGAGCGCTGTGCGCTGGCCTGCGGTCCGCTATCCGTAAGCACGGCATCCAGCCGCTCCGTCACGGGACGAAGCCTGGCCGCGATCCTGCCGGGTAAGAACCGGCTCGCCGTTTCAGCTGCCGAAAACCGCACTATTTGCCAACCCTGTCTTTGCAGGTCTCTTCGGGCCTGCTTGTTATGCGCCGGACAAGCCGGCTTTTCACGCCTGTGCTTTGCTGCCTGCGACACGCAGGGAAACCTTAGACAGGACTTCTTTATAAAGAGAAAAAGAAAAAGTCTAATCTTCCGAAGGTCGGAAGACTTCAAGGAATGGTGAGTATTTTCTAAACGGTATCTATATTTGAATCATC
Source organism: Brucella sp. RRSP16 (assembly GCF_052246815.1). Lineage (NCBI taxonomy): Bacteria > Pseudomonadati > Pseudomonadota > Alphaproteobacteria > Hyphomicrobiales > Brucellaceae > Brucella > Brucella sp. RRSP16. Next base: position 26,764 of record NZ_JBQQAM010000019.1, on the reverse strand, counting down.
TAAAATGAAACAAGCATAGAACTGCTCGTGAACCGCAGCGATATGCATTGCCGCTGAAACAATAAACCCCGGCAATAGGCTTGCCGGGGTTCATGAATTGGAGAAGGCGGGAAGCCTTGGCTCACATCACTCGAAAGCGCCGTGGCAGTGCTTGTATTTCTTGCCAGAGCCGCAAGGGCAGGCTTCGTTGCGGCTGACCTTGCCCCATGTGCGTGGATCGGCTGGATCGCGTTCGGCGGCAGGCACGTTGCGGTCGTCATGCTGGTGTTCCGCCCAGGCCGCTTCGTCGAAATCGTTTTCGCCGGTCGTGCCGTCGATATGACGACCGGTCATCGGCGGCAATTCCGGCTCAGGCGGCGCTTCGCGAACGATCTCGACGCGCATAAGCTGCGAGATGACCACTTCGCGCAGATTGGCCAGCATCGACTGGAACAGTTCGAACGCTTCGGTCTTGTATTCGTTCAGCGGGTCGCGCTGGGCGTAACCGCGGAAACCGACGACCGAACGCAGATGGTCGAGATTGACCAGATGCTCGCGCCAGAGATTATCCAGCGACTGCATGATGACCGACTTCTCGACATAGGTCATGATCTGCGGGCCGAAGCGTTCGGCCTTTTCGGCAGCAGCCTTGTCGGCGGCTTCCTTGATGCGGTTCTCGAACTCTTCTTCCGCGATGCCTTCTTCCTTGGCCCAATCCTCCACCGGCAGGTCGAGATTGAGCTTGGAGATGATGTCCTCCTTTAGCCCGGCGATATCCCACTTTTCCGCATAAGCGTCCTTGGGGATGCGCAGGGCGACCATGTCCTCGATGACCTCATGACGCATTTCGCCGACGGTCTCGGTCAGGTCTTCTTCATCCATCATTTCCAGACGCTGTTCAAAGATCACCTTGCGCTGATCGTTCATCACGTCATCGTATTTCAGAAGGTTCTTGCGGATTTCGAAGTTGCGCGCTTCGACCTTCTTCTGCGCCTTTTCAAGCGCCTTGTTGATCCAGGGATGGACGATGGCTTCGTCTTCCTTGAGGCCGAGCTTCTGCAACATGCTGTCCATGCGGTCGGAACCGAAGATGCGCATCAGGTCGTCCTGCAGCGACAGGAAGAACTTTGAGCGGCCCGGATCGCCCTGACGGCCCGAACGGCCGCGCAGCTGGTTGTCGATGCGGCGGCTTTCGTGGCGTTCTGTCGCCAGAACGTAAAGCCCGCCCGCGGCCAGGGCTTTTTCCTTCAATTGCGCGATGTCGGCCTTGATTGCAGCAATTTTCGCCTCGCGCTCGGGACCTTCCGGCACGTCGGAGAGTTCCTGACGGACGCGCATTTCCAGATTGCCACCGAGCTGAATATCGGTACCGCGACCGGCCATGTTGGTGGCGATGGTGATCGTTCCCGGCACGCCGGCCTGCGCGATGATATAGGCTTCCTGCTCGTGATAGCGGGCGTTCAGGACCTGGAATTCCTTGATGCCTTCCTTGCGAAGGCGTTCTGCCAGCTGTTCCGACTTTTCGATCGAGGTCGTGCCGACGAGGATCGGCTGTCCCTTTTCGTGCGAGGCGCGGATATCGCGCACGATGGCGCGGTATTTTTCTTCGACGGTGCGATAGACTTCATCGTCTTCGTCGATACGCTGCACCGGCAGATTGGTCGGAATCTCGAGCACTTCGAGGCCGTAAATATTGCCGAATTCTTCCGCTTCCGTCGCAGCCGTGCCGGTCATGCCCGACAGCTTGTTGTACATGCGGAAGTAGTTCTGGAACGTGATCGAGGCCAGAGTCTGGTTTTCCGGCTGGATGGTCACGTGTTCCTTGGCTTCCAGTGCCTGGTGCAGACCTTCCGAATAGCGGCGGCCCGGCATCATGCGGCCGGTAAATTCGTCGATGATGACGATCTCGTCATTGCGGACGATGTAGTCCTTATCGCGCTGGAACAGCTTGTGGGCGCGGAGCGCATTGTTCAGATGGTGAACGACCGCGACATTCTCGATGTCGTAGAGGCTTTCACCCTTGAGGTGGCCCGCAGCTTCCAGAAGCTGTTCAACCTTCTCTGTACCAACTTCGGTGAAGATGGCGGTCTTCTGCTTCTCGTCGATTTCAAAATCTTCCGGCTCAAGGGCTGGAATGAAGGTGTCGATGAGATTGTAGAAATCCGAACGGTCTTCCAGCGGGCCGGAAATGATGAGCGGCGTGCGCGCCTCGTCGATGAGGATCGAGTCCACTTCGTCGACGATGGCGTAATTGTGCGGGCGCTGCACCATCTGGGCGCGCTCATACTTCATGTTGTCACGCAGATAGTCGAAGCCCAACTCATTGTTGGTGCCATAGGTGATGTCGCAGGCATAGGCCGCGCGGCGCTCATCGTCGTCGAGACCGTGCTTGATGACGCCGACGGTCAGGCCGAGGAAGTTATAGAGCCTGCCCATGGTTTCAGCGTCGCGGCTGGCGAGGTAGTCGTTGACCGTCACCACATGCACGCCCTTGCCCTCAAGCGCGTTGAGGTAGACCGGCAGCGTTGCCATCAGGGTCTTGCCTTCACCGGTACGCATTTCGGCGATGCCGCGCTCGTGCAGAACCATGCCGCCGATCAGCTGCACGTCGAACGGGCGCATGCCGAGCACACGCTTCGCGGCCTCACGCGCGGTCGCAAAAGCGTCGGGCAAAATGGAGTCGAGCGTTTTGCCACCAGCCAGCGCCGCGCGAAATTCCGCGGTCTTGGCCTGCAGTTGCTCATCGGTAAGATTTTCGTAATTCTTCTCGATAGCAGTAATTTGATTGGCCCGCTGGCGCAGGATTTTCACGCGGCGGTCGTTGGATGAACCGAATATCTTGCGGGCGAGGCCGCCAAAGCTGACCATCACTGGTCCTTTCCTGTCCGTTCAGCCGGAAGCGCTTCCGGCAATGTCGAATGCTTTATTCACGCGTATTGAAACAATTGCAAGAAAACTGCGCTGCGAAAGCTGCCAGATACGGCGCATTTCCGGCGCAATTCCCCCGCCCCTTACTGGACGTAAAGCCGAAGGACAGATAAGAGGGGCTTCGGGCGATGTCAACGTTGCTCTAAAGGCTGGAAAACCTTTCCTTTGTCGTAATATTGGAGGTGTCCGGGCCAAATTCCGCCGCATTCATCGGGCCCGTAAGCGGTCACGAAGGAGAGAATTCCATATGAAAGCCATTCTGAAAGCCCCTTATCGCAAGGCTCTCGCTGTCGTCGGCATGTCTCTGGCGGCCTCGGTGGCGCTGGCAAGCTACTCTGGCGCAGCATTCGCACAGGATGCCGCCCAGGGTACGGAAAAGCCTGCTGCCGCTCCCGCGGAAAAAGAAGATCCGACCAAGGTTCTGGCGACCGTCAACGGCAAGGACATCACTGTCGGTGAAGTCGACCAGGCTGCAGGCGATCTCGATCCGCAGTTCTCGCGCCTTCCTGCCGAGCAGCGCCGTCTGGCCGCGCTCGCTGCCCTGATCGACATCAAGGCAATGGCTGGCGAAGCGGAAAAGGAAAAGCTCGATCAGTCGAAGGAATTCAAGGATCGCATGGAATTCCTGCGTGAGCGCGCTCTCCATAACGAATATTTCAAGGACGCCGTTGTCGACAAGATCAGCGATGACGATGTGCGTGCGCGCTACGACAAGGAAATCGCCGCCATGCCGCCGCAGGTGGAAGTGCGCGCGCGTCACATCCTCGTGAAGACCAAGGAAGAAGCCGAAGCCATCATCAAGAAGCTTGCAGGCGGCGCCAAGTTCGAGGACCTCGCCAAGGAAAGCTCGACCGACGGCACAGCTTCCAATGGCGGCGACCTCGGTTACTTCACCGAAGGCCAGATGGTACCGGAATTTGAAAAGGCCGCCTTTGCGCTGAAGCCGGGCGAATACACCAAGGAGCCGGTCCAGTCCCAGTTCGGCTTCCACGTCATCCAGCTCGAAGATCGTCGCACCAAGCAGCCTCCGGCATTCGATCAGGTCAAGGACCAGATCCGTTCGATCATCATGCGCGAGCGTTATGTCGAAACCGTCAAGAAGCTGCGTGACGGCATGAAGATCGACTACAAGGACCCGGCTGTCGAGAAAGCCATGAAGGACGCTGCCGCTGCCCAGGAAGGCGCGGACAAGGACGACGCGCCGGAAGAAGCTGCTCCACAGCAGTAAATCCCGCTTCAAGCATCGACGCCCCGGCTTGCCGGGGCGTTTTTTATTTCGATCCTGCGTTTCCCGCTTGATTTTAGATCGCAAACCTTTCCAATGCGCGCGTCAGGCTTTTGAATCCGAAAACACGTAATAGCCATTTGATGGTATTGCGATTTCCGGGTCTTCTACGAAACCGCATCCCATTGAGGCACATATGTCCGCGTCAGTTTCTCCGCTCGCACCAAAACACTATCCTACAATGCCGGTTGTCCATGGCGTGCGCATCGCCACCGCTGCTGCCGGGATCAAGTATAAGGGCCGAACGGATGTGATGCTGATGGTCTTCGACCGACCGGCGGAAGCCGCTGGCGTATTTACCCGTTCGCTCTGTCCGTCGGCGCCTGTCGATTTTTGCCGCCGCAACCTCGTGCACGGAAAGGCCCGTGCGGTTGTCGTCAACTCCGGCAATGCCAATGCCTTTACCGGTATCAAGGGTCGCGCGGCGACGGAAGCAACCGCCGAAGCCGCCGCCAAGGCTGTCGGCTGCGCCACGACGGATGTCTTTCTCGCCTCGACCGGCGTGATCGGCGAACCGCTCGATGCCGGCAAGTTCGCCCATCTGCTTGGCGACATGAACAGGGACGCGGTCGAGGATTTCTGGACGGAAGCCGCCAAGGCGATCATGACCACCGATACCTATCCAAAAGTTGCCACTGAAACGGTGCTGCTCGGTCAGGTGCCGGTCACGATCAACGGTATCGCCAAGGGCGCAGGCATGATCGCGCCGGATATGGCGACGATGCTTTCCTTTGTTGTCACCGATGCGCCGATCAAGGCGCATGTGCTGCAAAGCCTTCTGTCGAAGGGCGTTGGCTCCACCTTCAATGCGGTGACGGTGGATAGCGACACATCCACGTCGGACACCTTGATGCTGTTCGCCACCGGCACGGCGGCGGAACGCGGTGCGCCGGAGATTACCGACCCCGCCGACAAGCGGCTGGGTGAATTCAAGAAGGCGCTTGGCCGTCTGCTGAAGTCGCTGGCGCTGCAGGTCGTGCGCGACGGCGAGGGCGCTCGCAAGATGGTGGAAGTGGAAGTGACAGGCGCAAAGTCTGCGGCTTCCGCCAAGAAGATTGCACTTTCCATCGCCAATTCACCGCTGGTCAAGACGGCTGTCGCTGGCGAAGACGCAAATTGGGGCCGCGTGGTCATGGCCGTCGGCAAGGCTGGCGAACCGGCTGACCGCGACCGGCTTGCCATCTGGTTCGGCGATATTCGCGTTGCGCATCAGGGCGAGCGCGATCCGGCCTATTCGGAAGCCGCGACGTCCGCCTATATGCAGGGCGAGGATATTCGCATTCGCGTCGATCTGGGGATGGGCAAGGGCAAGGCAACCGTCTGGACCTGCGATCTCACCAAGGAATATGTCGCCATCAACGGCGATTACAGAAGTTGATCGAACTGATGGAAAAACCCAGCACCCCAAGCCTTGCTATCGTACGCCAGCTTGAAGCCGTCGGCTTCCGTGCCTGGCCGGCCACGTCTGTCCACTATGACGGCACATGGGCAATACGCATGACGGCAGCGCATCCTTCCCGGCGTCTCAACTCGATCAATCCGCTCGACCCCGGCGACACGCGCGACATTCCCACACGCGTTGAACTGGCCGCGCAGCGTTTCCGCGCCTATGGCCGTATTCCCTGCTTCCGGCTTTCCCCGCTCGCGCCGCGCGAGCTGGAGGATTATCTCGAGGGGCTCGGCTGGAAGCGCCGGGACGAAACCATCGTGATGACCGCCAACCTCGAGGAACTCGATCTGTCGGGCGCGATTGACCAGATACCCCTGAAGGATGTCGGCCGTTTCGTGGACGCTTCGCTGTCCATCCATGAAAGACCGGACGACATGCGCCCCGGCTTCTCCGAGCTTCTCAACAATGTTCGTCCGAACAAGGGCATGTTCGTGCTGGAGGAAGGCGGCCGCGCCGTCTCCAACCTGCTTTGCGTGCAGGACGGGGTGATGGCGGGCCTGTTCGATGTCGGAACGTTGCGTGATGCAAGGCGCAAGGGCCACGGGCATGCGATTGTCGGTTCGGCGCTCAAATGGGCGGCAAAGCTTGGCGCGAAGACCGCATGGCTGCAAATCGAGGCGGACAATGTGGCTGGGCTTGCACTTTACGAAAGCTTCGGCTTTCAGGAAGCCTATCGCTATGCCTATCGGGAGAGCAATGAGAAATGACCGAGGTGAAGGGACGCCGCATTCTTCTGGTGGCGGCTTGCGCGCTGGTGGATTCGGATGGCCGGGTTCTGCTGACGCAACGCCCGGAAGGCAAGCAGCTTGCCGGGCTGTGGGAGTTTCCCGGCGGCAAGGTGGAGCCGGGCGAGACGCCCGAAGAAACGTTGATCCGCGAATTGCAGGAAGAAATCGGCATCACCACGAAAGTGGCCTGCCTTGCGCCGCTGACATTCGCCAGCCACACCTATGATGACTTCCACCTGCTTATGCCGCTCTATGTCTGCCGCCGATATGAAGGCATTGCGCTGGGGCTCGAGGGGCAGGCGCTGAAATGGGTTCGCCCGAAGGATATGCGCGACTATCCGATGCCGCCGGCCGATGAACCGCTGATCCCTTTCCTGCTCGATCTGCTCTAAGCCAACTGCCTGCGCCAGCTGTGGAAAAAGGTTGGCAATATCTTACGATTCCGCTGGCCGGTTAATCTATGATTCACTCCGTTGAGGCATTCTCGTTTGCGAGCTGCCCCGGAGTCTTGAAGCATGAGTTTCGACAACAATTATTTTAGCGCCGATCACAACGAATATACCGCCAAGCCGCTAACCAAGGCTGGTCGTGGAATCCTGCGCGTTGTGCTGCTGTTCGGTTCTGCCGTTGTCGCCCTGGCGTTGATCATCGTGCCGATCCTCAACGATCAGGCCAACAAGATCGCGGCTCAATCGGTGCTGCCTGCCGGGATCGACCGCACCATGACCGGTTCGATCAAGCGTGACGCCAACGCCCAGACCCACGCGCCAGGCCAGACCTACACGGTGCGCAAGAGCGTGCTTCAGCCAAGCCCCGATTCCGTCTGCATCATCGAGGCCGATGGCAGCCACCGCGGCGATTGCTGATCAGTTTTCTTCTGCCTTTTTGAGCGCTTCCGCCAGCGATGCTTTTGCGGAACCCGGCTTCAACGGTTTCTGCTGCGATTCATGCGGCGCCCAGCCCGACAGCCAGATGATGGAGAAGGTGGCGCGAATGCGCCCGTCCGGGTCGGAGAACCGTTCGGCATAGATTTCGGCGGCGCGCAGAAACAAGCGTTTCGATACCGGCTTTCTGGAACGGTCGCGCAGGATGTTCTGCATGCCCATGGCGCGCAGGTCGGCCATCAGGTTGAACAGCGAATCATAGCGCACGGTGATGTTGTCGACATCCGTTACGGGCAGGGCGAAGCCCGCGCGTTGCAGAAGGCCGCCCACATCGCGTACGTCCGGGAACGGGAAAATGCGCGGTGAAGCACCGCCGGTGAGTTCGATTTCGGCCTGAAGAAGACTTTCGCGGAGTTCTCCAAGCGTTCCGCTGCCACTCAAAGCAGCCAGAAAAAGCCCATCCGGTTTCAGGGCGCGGGCAACCTGCACCATGGCACCCGGCGTATCGTTCGTCGCGTGCAGGGCCATCAGCGAGACGACAAGATCGGCGCTCGCGGGTTTCAGCGGAAGTATTTCCTCATCACCGACAATAGCCGGGAATGGGCCTTGCAAAAAATCCCTGTCGCGTTCGATGCGGACAATCAGGTCGGCCTTGCCGGACCGGGCAATGGCCGCCGCCGCCGCGCCGGTATGGCCAGCGAGATCGACGGCTACGGGGAAACGGCGCTCTACAGCGTCGAGGCGGTCGGCGAGATCGTCGGCGATGCGCTGCAACAGGAAATCCGCGCCGGGTTCGGCGCGCGCAAAGGCGCGGCGGCGAAACGAGAGCAGGAGGTCGCGATCGAAGATCGCGCTATCATCGGTCGGCGCAGGCATGGATTCCGTCTTCTCTTTCGAGCAAGGTTCAGTACAATCGTTGCGGGATAGATGCATTCGAACGGGGGCGAATGCAATGGCGGATGACGACAGAACGCATCAAACCTTTTTGCGCAGCGCTGGCCAAGGGCTTCGGCAGCTTGTCGGCAGGGCTGTCCGATCATCGGCGGATACGCTGTTCCCGCCGACATGCATCGGCTGCCGGATGCATGTGTCCGAACCGGGGACATTGTGTCCGAAATGCTGGCCGGAACTGCGCTTTATCGAAAGGCCCTATTGTCCCGTCCTCGGCATACCTTTCAGCCACGATTTCGGCGAGAATTTCATGAGTGCGGAGGCGATTGCCGACCTGCCGCCTTTCCGGCGGCTCCGCTCCGCGGTTCTGCATCGGGGGGCGGCACAACGCATGGCGGTCTCGCTGAAGTTTCATGACCGGACCGATCTGGCCCCTTGGATGGCGCGCTGGATGCAGCGCGCGGGCCGCGAATTGCTGGACGAATGTGATGTGATCCTGCCTGTGCCCCTGCATCGCTGGCGGTTCTGGCAGCGGCGTTTCAACCAGTCGGCGGAACTTGCCCGTGCCCTGGCGAAACTGGAGATGAAGCCCTTCGCGCCGCAAGGCATCAAGCGGGTACGCAGGACGGAACAGCAGATCGGCCTCGGCATCAAGGAACGAAAGCGCAATGTGGACGGCGCGTTTCGTGTGCCGCAGGAACATGAGATTCATGTTCGCGGGCGCCGGGTCCTGCTGATCGATGACGTCTACACGACTGGCGCGACGGTCAAGGCGGTGACGCGCGCCTTGCTGCGTGGCGGCGCAAGAAGCGTTGACGTGCTGACGTTCAGCCGCGTTCTGCCGGATTAGGCTCACCACTCAACACTGGCTCGTGAAAAGCTTCGGGGCTTCCAGTGGGCACCTTTGCCGCTTATATAGTGGGCAAAGAATGGAGTTTTTCATGGTTGACGTTACCATCTACACGCGCCCCGGTTGCCCATATTGCACCATGGCAAAGGAATTGCTGACCCGCAAGGGCGTGGAATTCATTGAAATCAATGCGGGAGCAACGCCGGAATTGCGCGCGGAAATGCAGGCGCGTTCCGGACGCAATACGTTCCCCCAGATTTTCGTCGGTTCGGTTCACGTTGGCGGCTGCGACGATCTTCATGCGCTGGAAGATCAGGGAAAACTCGACGGCCTGCTCGAGACTGGCCAATTGAACTGAGGTTATTGGGAGAAACCGATGAGCACGTTCCGCGCTGCCGCAATACAGATGCGATCGGGTACCGACGTCGTCCGCAACGTCGAGACCCTGGAGAAACTCGTCGCCGAGGCGGCGTCGAGGGGCGCGGCTTATGTGCAGTCGCCGGAGATGACCGGCGCGATGATGCGCGATCGGGTCGCCTTCAAGGCCAGCCTGCGTGACGAAGCCAATGACCTGGTTTTCAGGGCTGCTTCTGCATTGGCGGCGAAGCACGGCATCTTCCTGCATATCGGTTCAACCGCCATCGATGCGGGTGACGGCAAGATCGCCAATCGCGCCGGAATTTTCACGCCTTCTGGCGAGAAACTCGCGACCTATGACAAGATCCATATGTTCGACGTCGATCTGGACAATGGTGAAAGCTGGCGCGAATCAGCGACCTACGAGCCGGGCAGGGAAACCATTATTGCCGAACTGCCTTTTGCCAATCTCGGCATGGCGATCTGCTACGATATCCGCTTTCCGCAATTGTTCCGCGCGCAGGCACTTGCCGGTGCCAATGTGATTACCGGCCCGGCGGCCTTTACGAAGCAGACCGGTGAGGCGCACTGGCACGTTTTGCAGCGTGCGCGCGCCATCGAGAATGGTGCATTCCTGATCTCGGCCGCGCAAGGTGGCCTGCATGAGGACGGGCGCGAAACCTATGGCCATTCGATCATCGTCTCGCCATGGGGCAAGGTTCTCGCCGAAGCCGACCACGATGAGCCGGGTGTCATCCTGGCCGACATCGACGTAGCGGAAAGCGCAGCCGCACGCGCCAAGATACCGAACCTGAAAAATGCGCGGGAGTTCGATATACGGACTTGCTCCGCCCAACAGAAAGAGGACGCATAAATTCCATGATCCGCTTTTCGCTTCATTGCGATCAGGGCCATGAATTCGAGGGCTGGTTTCGCGACAATGCCGATTTCGACCGCCAGTCGGGAATGAAGCTGGTCGCGTGCCCGGTATGCAATTCGCAAGCGGTCCAGAAATCGCTGATGGCGCCGGCCGTTTCGACAAGCCGTGGCAAGGAGAAGATTGCCATGGCGCTGGGCGACACGCAGAAACAGATACTGGATGAGATGCGGGAATTGAGTCGCAAGGTTCGCGAGAACGCGGATTATGTCGGCGACAAATTCGCCGAGGAAGCCCGGAAGATCCATTTCGGCGAAGCCGAAACACGTGGCATCTACGGGGAAGCCTCGCGCGAAGACGTGCATTCCTTGCTCGAAGACGGTGTCGACGTTCTGCCGCTGCCGGTATTTCCCGAAGACAAGAACTGATTGCCGCGCAGGAGACAGGGCGCATGAAACTGACGGATTCAGCGCCTTTTTTGCTGATCGCAACCGGCACCTTGCTGGGGCTCATCCTGCCGCTCGGCAAGATTGCCGCGCAGGCGGGTATTCCGCCTGCCATCTGGACCTTTCTGTTTTCGGCGAGTGCCGGGATCATTCTTCTCGCGGTTCTTCGCCTGCAAGGGAAGAAGATCGGCTTTTCGGGCGGGCGGCTCCGTTATTATATCTGCACCGCCTTCGTCTCCTATGCCGTGCCCAATCTCCTCATTCTTTCCGCCATTCCGCGCCTTGGCGCCGGTTTTACCGGCATCATGTACACGTTGTCGCCGGTGATCACGCTCGTCCTGTCGATGGGGTTTGGGCTGCGGCGTCCCAATGCGCTCGGGATCGGCGGCATAGCCCTAGGCTTTGTCGGCGCGGTGATGGTGGCGATGACGCGCGGCGAAGTGGGCAAGCCAGCCGATCCGGTGTGGATAGCCGCGGCATTGCTCATTCCGGTCTTTCTGGCCATTGGCAATGTCTACCGCACGCTCGACTGGCCAAAAAACTCCGATCCGACCGAGCTTGCCGCCGGAAGCCATCTGGCGTCTGCGCTGATGCTGTTTGCCGGAATATTCTTGCTCACCGGCCAGTTTCCGATTGAAACCCTGGCGCTCGCGCCATGGGCTGCCCTTGTCCAGTCGATTGCATCGGCGGGCATGTTCGCCCTGTTCTTCCGCCTGCAGGCGGTGGGCGGGCCGGTTTATCTCAGCCAGATCGGCTATGTCGCGGCGGCGCTGGGGCTTATTTCGGGAACACTGTTCCTCGGCGAACATTATCCGCCGCTGACCTGGATCGGTGCGCTGGTCATTTGCGCTGGCGTTGCTATGACAACGCGCGCGCAAAAAGGCTGAGAGCAGGACAGATCAGGCGGGCCGTTCGGCAAGCACCATATAGTTCACGTCGGTATCGCGGGAGCGGTTCCAGCTGTCGGCAAGCGGATTATAGGTTACGCCAAGCTTGTCGATGAGCCGCAGGCCACCTTTTGCCAGTGCGGATTCCAGCTCTTCCGGGCGCACCAGTTTCTCATATTGGTGCGTGCCGCGCGGCAGCCAGCGCAGGACATATTCCGCGCCGATGATGGCAAGGCCGTAAGCTTTCAGCGTGCGGTTGATGGTGGCGACGAACATCAATCCGCCGGGCTTCACCATTTCGCTTGTTGCCGACATGAACAGGTCGACATCGGAGACGTGCTCGACCACTTCCATATTCAGCACCACATCAAATTTTTCACCGGCTTCCGCCAGCGCTTCTGCGGTCGTGGCCCGGTAGTCCACCTCGACCCCGCTTTGTGCTGCGTGAATTTTCGCCACCTCGATGTTCGTCGTGGAAGCGTCCGCTCCGATCACGGTTGCGCCAAGCCGCGCCATCGGCTCGCAGAGCAGCCCGCCGCCGCAACCGATGTCGAGGAGGCGCAGGCCTTCCAGGGGACGCGGCGCATTGGGGTCGCGGTTGAACTTGGCGCAGATTTTTTCCTTGATATAGGCAAGCCGCGTCGGATTGAACTTGTGCAAGGGGCGGAACTTGCCCTGCGGGTTCCACCATTCCGCAGCGATGCGTGAAAAATGCTCGATTTCCGAAGCGTCGATGGTGGTGCGGGCGGTCTCGGTCATTTCATTCTCCAGCGGCGGAAGCGTGCAGGTCTGCTTTCAAGGTAGTACTCCAAAGTCGAGGAACAAATCAAATTCGCTCTCAGGAGCCCCGATGCGAATCGCGGCCTTGCGGAAGCGCGACATATTAGCTATGTGACCCCGGGTTTGCCTGTCGCAACAATATAAGGTTTGGGCAGGTGAGAGTGTAATTTTTCTAAAGAGCGGGACGTATCCTTAAATGGCGCGCATCGTGATGAAATTCGGCGGCACTTCGGTGGCCGATCTGGAACGCATCTATAATGTGGCGCGCCACGTCAAACGCGAGGTGGAAGCGGGCAATCAGGTTGCCGTCGTCGTTTCGGCCATGTCCGGCAAGACCAACGAGCTGGTCGGCTGGGTGCAGAACATGCCGAAGGTCTGCGGCGCAAGCTCGCCCTTCTACGACGCGCGCGAATACGACACCATCGTCGCTTCCGGCGAGCAGGTGACGAGCGGTCTTCTGGCGATTGCGCTCCAGTCCATCGGCGTCGATGCGCGTTCGTGGCAGGGCTGGCAGATTCCGATCAAGACCGACAACGCCCATGGCGCGGCCCGTATTCAGGAAATCGATGGTTCGGAGATCATCCGCCGCATGGAAATGGGGCAGGTTGCAGTGGTCGCCGGTTTCCAGGGCCTGGGTCCGGACAACCGCGTGGCGACGCTTGGACGCGGCGGTTCGGATACCTCCGCCGTCGCCATTGCGGCCGGCGTGAAGGCGGATCGCTGCGATATCTATACGGATGTGGACGGCGTCTACACCACCGATCCGCGCCTGGAGCCGAAGGCGAAGCGCCTTTCGAAGATTTCCTTCGAGGAAATGCTGGAAATGGCGTCGCTCGGCGCCAAGGTTCTGCAGGTGCGTTCGGTCGAACTCGCCATGGTGCACAAGGTGCGCACTTTCGTGCGCTCGAGCTTTACGGACCCAGATGCGCCGGGCATGGGTGATCCGATCAACCCGCCCGGAACCCTTATTTGCGACGAGGATGAAATCGTGGAACAGCAGGTCGTCACAGGTATCGCCTTTGCGAAGGATGAAGCTCAGATCTCGCTGCGGCGCGTGGCCGACCGGCCGGGCGTATCGGCGGCAATTTTTGGGCCGCTCGCCGAAGAGCACATCAATGTTGACATGATCGTGCAGAACGTGTCGGAAGACGGCTCCAAGACCGACATGACCTTCACCATTCCGACCGGGGACATCGACAAGGCGCTGAAGGTGCTGGACAAGGTCAAGGGCGAGATCGGCTTCGACAATATCCAGTCGGAAACCGGCCTTGCCAAGATTTCCGTCATCGGCATCGGCATGCGCAGCCATGCGGGCGTTGCCGCGACCGCCTTCAAGGCGCTCGCCGAAAAGGGCATCAATATCCGCGCCATCACGACGTCCGAAATCAAGATTTCGATCCTGATCGACGGTCCTTATGCAGAGCTTGCCGTGCGCACACTGCATGCGGTCTACGGTCTCGATAAATAATCAACAGGATTAGCATGCGCTTTGGAGCTTTGCCGCGTAACCGAAAGGGTGCGCGGCATCGCAACATTTTGCGAGGCGCGACTATTTGTTCTGGACGCGGGTGTCAAAAATGCTCACAAAGGGATTGGCGTAACGCATCGCGGGCGGGTATTGGGAAATCGGCTGGCGAAGGCGCGCCAGCAACCTGAAAGGAGCCCCCGACGATCATGCGTGAGCTGACAACCGGTCCCCGCGTACTGCTCAAGCGGTTGCGCGAATTGATGGCGGAGCCGCTGGAACCGCAGGCGCGCCTCGACCGGATCGTCCGTGAAATCGCGCAGAACATGGTCGCGGAAGTCTGCTCCTTCTATATATTGCGCGCCGATGGCGTTCTCGAACTCTACGCGACCGAAGGTCTTAATCCGCAGGCTGTTCACCTGGCTCAGCTTCGTCTCGGCCAGGGTCTGGTCGGCACGATTGCTGCAAGCGCCCGTCCGCTCAACCTGACCGATGCGCAGAGCCATCCAGCCTTCGCCTATCTCCCGGAAACAGGGGAAGAGGCCTATAATTCCTTCCTTGGCGTTCCCGTCCTTCGCGCTGGCCGCACTTTGGGCGTTCTTGTCGTCCAGAACAAGACCAAGCGGGCTTATCGCGAAGACGAGGTCGAAGCACTTGAAACCACCGCCATGGTCCTTGCCGAAATCATCGCGACCGGCGACGGTCTGCGCCTCGCCCGTCCGGGCATAGAGCTTGATCTCGGTCGTCCGATGAGCGTGACGGGACATGCTTTCAACGACGGTATCGGCCTTGGCCATGTGGTGCTGCACGAGCCGCGCATCGTCGTTACCAATCTTTTCAACGAGGACAGCCAGGCGGAGCTGAACCGGCTGGACGAAGCGCTTGGCTCCTTGCGCATATCCATCGATGACATGCTCTCGCGCCGTGACGTGGCGGTGGAAGGCGAGCATCGCGAAGTGCTGGAAGCCTATCGCATGTTTGCCCATGACCGCGGCTGGGTGCGGCGGCTGGAAGAAGCCATCCATAACGGCCTGACCGCCGAGGCGGCGGTTGAAAAGGTGCAGAGCGACACGCGCGCGCGCATGGTGCACCTGACCGATCCCTATATGCGCGAGCGCCTGTCGGATTTCGACGATCTTGCAAATCGTCTGCTGCGCCAGCTCATGGGGCATGACATCAAGACCATCGCCGAATCACTGGTCAAGGATGCGATTATCGTCGCCCGGTCGATGGGGGCTGCCGAACTTCTGGATTATCCGCGTGAGCGCTTGCGTGGCGTCGTTCTGGAAGATGGCGCGGCCACGAGCCATGTCGTGATCGTCGCCCGCGCCATGGGCATTCCCGTGGTAGGCCAGGCCAAGGGCATCGTCTCCATGGCGGAAAACAACGATGCGGCCATTGTCGACGGCGACGAAGGCATTATGCACCTGCGCCCGCAGGCCGATCTGGAAACGGCTTATGCCGAAAAGGTTCGCTTCCGGGCACGGCGTCAGGCCCATTATCGCGAATTGCGGGACAAGCCATCCGTCACCAGGGATGGTGTCGATATCTCGCTTCTGATGAATGCGGGGCTGCTCGTCGATCTGCCGCAGCTTTCGGCGTCCGGCGCGGCGGGTATCGGCCTGTTCCGAACCGAGCTTCAGTTCATGGTGGCTTCCACCTTCCCCCGAGCCGAACAGCAGGAACGTCTCTATCGCTCCGTCATCGAGGCGGCGGGCGACAAGCCGGTGACTTTCCGGACGCTGGATATTGGCGGAGACAAGGTTCTTCCCTATTTCAGCTCGACCGTGCAGGAAGAAAATCCGGCGCTCGGCTGGCGCGCCATCCGCCTGACACTCGATCGTCCGGGCCTGCTGCGCACCCAGATCAGGGCGCTTTTGAAGGCCGCGGGCGGGCGTGAGCTGAAAATCCTGCTGCCGATGATCACGGAAGTGAGCGAGGTGAAGGCCGCGCGCGAGATTATCGATCGTGAAGTCCGCCACCTGTCGCGTTTTGCCCACCAGTTGCCGATGTGCCTGAAGCTCGGGGCGATGGTCGAGGTGCCGTCGCTGCTCTGGCAGCTCGAGGAGCTGGTGTCGCTCGTCGACTTCATTTCCGTCGGCTCGAACGACCTGTTCCAGTTCCTGATGGCGACGGATCGCGGCAACTCGCTGATGTCTGGTCGCTTCGACCAGCTTTCGCCAGCATTCCTGCGCGCGCTGCGACACATTGTGGAGACCGGCAACCGGCATGGCAAGCCGGTTACCCTGTGCGGTGAAATGGCCAGCAGGCCGCTTCCCGCCATGGCGCTGGTGGGTATCGGGTTCCGATCGATTTCGATGTCGGCCGCAGCCATTGGTCCGGTAAAGGCCATGCTTGGCGCGCTGGACGCGGGCAAGCTCACCGCCTTGCTCAAGGAAGAGCTGGACAAGCCCAACAGCGCGCATTCGCTGCGCGAACTGCTGATGAGATTTGCCGAAGACAACGATATTCCGTTATAGCGAAGCAGATTGACCTGACTGGACGGCCGCAGTGCAGGATTGCGCGGTGTCTTGTTTCGTATTTTTGCAAGCGTTGATAATTTCTAGGACATGATATGATCGCATTGCCGCAGGATCGGATGGACCAGCTCTTGAAGCGGTTCTCCATGATCGAAAGCCAGATGGCCAATAATCCGGATTCGGAAACCTATGTGAAGCTCGCATCGGAATATTCCGAACTGCAGGAAGTGGTTGGCAAGATACGCGAACTGACCGACGCACGCAGGGAAGCGGTCGATCTGGCGGCGATGCGTGACGATGCGGCCACGGACGCAGAGATGCGGGCGCTGGCGCTGGAAGAACTGCCGGAAGTCGAAAAGCGCATCGGCACGCTGGAACAGGAAGTGCAGATTCTCCTTCTGCCGAAAGACGCAGCCGACGAGAAGAACGCCATTCTGGAAATTCGTGCCGGTACCGGCGGTCTTGAAGCCGCGCTCTTCGCTGGCGACCTGTTCCGCATGTATGAGCGTTATGCCGCCGAAAAAGGCTGGCGGGTCGAACTGGTCTCGGCCAGCGAAGGCGATGCTGGCGGCTACAAGGAAATCATCGCCACCGTTTCGGGCAAGGGCGTGTTCTCCAAGCTCAAGTTCGAATCAGGCGTGCACCGCGTGCAGCGCGTGCCTGAAACGGAAGCTGGCGGGCGCATCCATACATCGGCTGCGACAGTCGCGGTTCTGCCGGAGGCCGAGGACATCGATATCGAGATACGCAACGAAGATATCCGCATCGATACGATGCGGGCTTCGGGTGCTGGCGGGCAGCACGTCAACACGACCGACTCGGCTGTGCGCATTACGCATATCCCCACCGGCATCATGGTCGTCCAGGCTGAAAAATCCCAGCATCAGAACCGCGCCCGCGCCATGCAGATCCTGCGTGCCCGCCTCTATGACATGGAGCGCCAGAAGGCCGAAACCGAGCGTTCGGAATCGCGCCGCAGCCAGGTTGGCTCGGGCGACCGGTCCGAGCGTATCCGCACCTATAATTTCCCGCAGGGCCGTGTCACCGATCACCGCATCAACCTGACGCTCTACAAGCTCGACCGGGTGATGGAAGGCGATCTGGACGAACTGGTCGATGCGCTGATTTCCGATCACCAGACCGCACTTCTTACCGAACTGGGCCAGTAAGGTGGGCGAGACGCGTCTCGACCGGCTGATGGCCGATGCACGGGCGAGGCTCCGTGCGGCAGGACTGGATACACCAGACCTCGACGCGCGGCTTCTGGTCGAATGGGCTACGGGCAGGACACGGCTCGACCTGATATCCGCGCCGGAGCAACTGGTGGATGGCGCTGCCATCAAGACGCTTTCCGATGCACTGGAGCGACGCGCCAAAGGCGAACCGGTTCACCGGATCATGGGGGTTCGCGAATTTTTCGGCCTGCCTTTCCGGCTGTCCGCCGAAACGCTGGAACCCCGACCCGATACGGAAGCGCTGGTGGAACTGGTCATTCCGGCGCTGGACGTGCTCGCGCAGCAGGAGAACACGCTTGAACTCCTCGACATGGGGACGGGAACGGGCGCGATCATCATCTCGCTTCTGCATCGCTTCGAGCGTGCGCATGGCGTCGGCCTCGATATGGCGGAAGGGGCGCTGGCAATGGCGCGAATCAATGCCATCGCCAATGGGGTAGGCGACCGTTTCGCCGCGCTCAAAAGCGACTGGTTCCAGCATGTGAGCGGGCGGTTTCATCTTATCGTCTCAAATCCGCCCTATATTCCGCATGAAGACATTGCGGGCCTGTCGCGCGAAGTACGCGAACATGATCCGCTTGCGGCGCTCGATGGCGGCGTGGACGGACTGAATTTTTACCGGGCCCTTGCACAGAAGGCCGCAGATCACCTATATAGGAAAGGAATGGTTGCCGTAGAGATCGGCGCCGGACAATTCCAGGATGTAGAAGCGCTGTTCGAAAGCGCAGGTTTTTCACTCGCAGGACATGCAAGTGATCTTGGCGGCCACAGAAGGGCCATGCTTTTCGCGCTCAGATCGAATACGTAATTTTGATGCGGCGAACCGCTAAAAAACACTTGGAATTTGCGGCGAAGCCGTTTAGTTTCCGGCCACCGTATACAGCCAGAATGGTTTTGCCCGCTGATGGGCGGTGGCGGAAATGCTCCATGACGATTTTTGGTCATGCTCCCTGGAGGGTTCTTTGGGGATGGCTTGTGCGGAAGTACACGACTTTCAAGCATAATCTCGAAGAGCAGAGCTTTTCGGAATGGTTATGCATTAATGCAACCGCGGAGTTTCGGTGACCTTCAAATGGTGCACCTAACTCAGGAGCAGTCGATTTGTGGGAAGTTTTTAGGGCGTACTTCCTCCATGGCTCGATAGCGTGAAACCGGCAGCTTTTTTGGCTGTGGAGTTTCTACGCCCTTTAATCTGAAAAGAGATGAATATGAGGCCAGCACAGCAGAACAGGCGCATGCGCGGACGGGGGAATAACAATAATAACAACAACCGCAAGGGCCCCAATCCTCTGTCGCGCAACTATGAAAGCAACGGCCCGGATGTGAAGATCCGCGGCAATGCGCAACATATTGCAGAAAAATACTCGGCGCTTGCGCGCGATGCACAGGCATCTGGCGATCGCGTGATGGCCGAAAACTATCTTCAGCACGCTGAACATTACAATCGCATCATCATGGCTGCCATGGCGCAGAATCCGGTGCCGTTCCAGCGCGAAGAAACTTTCGACGATGACGGCGCGGATGACGAGGAAGCAGTTTTCACGCCCGCCGCAGTGCAGCAGCCCGTCAACGGCTCCGGCCCGCAGCCGGTCATCGAAGGCACGCCAGCCGAGGTTGTCTACGGTGAGGAAAGCGGCGAGCCGGTAAAGTCCGGCGAAGGTCGCCAGCAGCCGCGCGAACGCGACAATCGCGACCGCCGTCTCGGTCGTGGCCGCCGTCCGCAGCGCGAGCGCTTCAACGCCGACGAACGTTCCGACGAACAATCGCCGGAAAAGCAGGCTCAGCCGGAAGCAGAAGAAGTTTCGGCCCCCGTTGAGGCCGTCGCCGCGCAGGCTGCTCCGGCAGCCGCCGAGGCTGCGCCTGCCGCCGATGCAGCACCGGCCGAAGAGGCAGCACCGCGCCGCGCCACGCGCCGCCCGGGCCGTCCGCGCCGCGCCGCAAAGGATAGCGGTGACGAGACGCCGGTAACGGAAGCGGCGAATTCCGACGCCTGATCGTTTCCTCGGATTGACTTCAAAATGGCGCGGTTTCCGCGCCATTTTTATTTGGTTCTCCAAGTGCCTGTAACCCTTGCCGAAACCCGGCCATCGTCCCATATGCTGTCTTGGAAAGAAGCTCGCCCAGAGTGGGGGCTTCGTCACCATACATCTTCTGGTGCCGCATGACGGGCCGGAAGGCAAAGGAGACATCATGAATATTGAAAAATACACGGAACGCGTTCGCGGTTTCATTCAGTCTGCTCAGACATTCGCGCTATCGTCCGGCAACCAGCAGTTCACACCGGAACATGTGTTGAAAGTTCTCGTCGATGACGACGAGGGACTTGCCTCCTCGCTGATCGAACGCGCAGGCGGGCGCATTGCCGATGTGCGCATCGGACTGCAGACCGCGCTCGAAAAGCTGCCCAAGGTATCGGGCGGCAACGACCAGCTTTATCTTTCCCAGCCGCTTGCCAAGGTCTTCTCGCTTGCCGAGGAGCTTGCCAGCAAGGCCGGTGACAGTTTCGTCACCGTGGAGCGCCTCCTGACGGCGCTGGCGATGGAAAAATCCGCGAAGACGTCTGAAATTCTTTCCGCTGCCGGTGTGACGCCGACGGCTCTCAACAAGGTCATAAACGACATGCGCAAAGGCCGCACCGCCGATTCGGCGTCTGCTGAAAGCAATTATGATGCGTTGAAGAAATATGCCCGCGATCTGACCGAGGATGCGCGTTCGGGCAAGCTCGACCCGGTGATCGGCCGCGACGAGGAAATCCGCCGCACCATCCAGGTTCTGTCGCGCCGCACCAAGAACAACCCGGTTCTGATCGGTGAGCCGGGCGTCGGCAAGACCGCAATCGCGGAAGGTCTGGCGCTGCGCATCGTCAATGGCGATGTGCCAGAATCCTTGAAGGACAAGCAGTTGATGGCGCTCGACATGGGCGCGCTGATTGCCGGCGCCAAATATCGGGGCGAGTTTGAGGAACGTCTGAAAGCAGTGCTTTCGGAAGTGCAGACGGCTGCCGGACAGATCATCCTGTTCATCGATGAAATGCATACGCTCGTCGGCGCAGGCAAGTCCGATGGCGCAATGGATGCATCGAACCTGTTGAAGCCTGCCCTTGCACGTGGCGAACTGCACTGTGTCGGTGCGACGACGCTTGAGGAATACCGCAAATATGTCGAGAAGGATGCAGCGCTTGCCCGCCGTTTCCAGCCGGTATTCGTCGATGAGCCGACCGTCGAGGATACGATTTCGATCCTGCGTGGCCTGAAGGAAAAATACGAGCAGCATCACAAGGTGCGCGTTTCGGATTCGGCTCTGGTCGCCGCGGCAACCTTGTCGAACCGTTACATCACCGACCGTTTCCTGCCGGACAAGGCTATCGATCTTGTCGATGAGGCCGCGTCGCGTCTGCGCATGCAGGTCGATTCCAAGCCGGAAGAACTGGACGAAATCGACCGCCGCATCATGCAGCTGAAAATCGAGCGTGAAGCGCTGAAGGTGGAAACCGATGCCGCCTCCAAGGATCGTTTCCAGCGCCTGGAAAAGGAGCTGACCGATCTGGAAGAGGAATCGGCGGAACTGACGTCGAAATGGCAGTCGGAAAAACAGAAGCTCGGACTTGCCGCCGATCTCAAGCGCCAGCTTGAAGAGGCGCGCAATGCCCTCGCCATTGCGCAGCGCAGCGGTGAATTCCAGAAGGCTGGCGAACTTGCCTATGGCACGATTCCGCAATTGGAAAAGCAGCTCGTCGAAGCGGAAAGTCAGGAAAACAAGGGTTCCCTGCTTGAGGAAACCGTTACGCCCGACCACGTGGCGCAAATCATTTCCCGCTGGACGGGCATTCCGGTCGACCGGATGCTGGAAGGTGAGCGCGAAAAGCTGCTGCGTATGGAGGACGAACTCGCAAAACGCGTCGTCGGTCAGGGCGAGGCGGTGCAGGCAATCTCCAAGGCCGTTCGCCGTGCGCGCGCCGGGCTTCAGGACCCCAACCGTCCTATCGGTTCGTTCATCTTCCTCGGCCCTACGGGTGTCGGCAAGACGGAGCTGACCAAAGCGCTCGCCGCGTTTCTTTTCCAGGACGATACGGCCATGGTTCGTATCGACATGTCGGAATTCATGGAAAAGCATTCCGTGAGCCGGCTGATCGGTGCGCCTCCCGGCTATGTCGGCTATGAGGAAGGGGGCGTTCTGACGGAAGCCGTGCGCCGGAGGCCCTATCAGGTGATCCTGTTCGACGAGATCGAAAAGGCGCATCCGGATGTGTTCAACGTGCTGTTGCAGGTGCTGGACGACGGACGTCTGACCGACGGGCAGGGCCGCACGGTCGATTTCCGCAACACGGTCATCATCATGACCTCCAACCTCGGTGCCGAATATCTCGTCAATCTTGGCGAGAAGGACGATGTCGAATCGGTGCGCGAGGAAGTGATGGGCGTCGTGCGGGCTGCCTTCCGTCCGGAATTTCTGAACCGTGTCGATGAAATCATCCTGTTCCACCGGCTGCGCCGCGAAGACATGGGGGCGATTGTCGATATTCAGATGCAGCGTCTCCAGATGCTTCTGAGCGATCGCAAGATCGTGCTGCAACTGGAAGAGGATGCACGCGAATGGCTGGCCAACAAGGGTTACGACCCGGCCTATGGTGCGCGTCCTTTGAAGCGCGTGATCCAGAAGGAAGTACAGGACCCGCTCGCCGAGCGCATTCTTCTGGGCGACATTCTGGACGGTTCCATCGTCAAGATCACTGCCGGTTCGGACAGGCTCAACTTCCGTCCGATTCGAACTGCGCAGGAGGATGAAAGCCGCAAGGTCGACGAGAACGCCTGAACGTTCATGAGTTGAAAGCCATGGGCGCCGCAACCGGACAGGTTGCGGCGCCTTTTTCATATGCACCCTGACAAGTTTTCCGGTTTTCGGCCGACCTCGGCCATTTTCATGTCCAGTTCATCTGGCATCTGCTTTATCAGCTAATCAGTTATTAACCATATTCGCGGCATCCATGATCTCTCGATCACCCAGGGCATTCTTCATGGCGCATTACACACGCATGCTTCGTTTCGCTTTGTTTGCTTCCGTTGCGGCAGTTGCCGTCGATGGTCCTGCCCGCGCCGACGAAAGCAGTTCTGCAACGGTTGCCGAGCGCCCGGTAAAGCTTGCGCAGCTTTACGATCCGGGTGAGGAAATCTATCATGATCGCCGGGTGCGGGTGTTCATCGATCAGTATGGTCGCCGCGTTACCATGGATCGCCGCGGGCGTATCCTCAGTGTCGAGGATGCCAACAATTATGATCCGAACGCCTATGATCGCCGGGTTCGCCGCGCACCGCAGCCGGACGACAACTGGACGCTCGATGGCCCGGTCGATGGCGGCGCGCCCTATGATGGTTTTGGCAATGTGCCCGAGGACCCCAATTATTACCCTGATGCTCCGGCAGCGCCGCAATATGGCGGCAACCGGGACGGACAGGTGCAGCGGTCGGAACTGCCACCGGCAGGCGATCAGTATCCGGACAATACCAATTCGGCCAGCGCCAATCCCGGCTATGATGGACAGCAGGATTACGGCCAGCCCGGTTACGAGCAGCCGCGCGGTGTTCCCAATCCGAGCGATATGGCTCCTGCCATCGAAATGCCGAAAGGGCAGGGCGCCAAGGCAAGGATTGCAGCCTATCAGGTGCTTCTCGATCGTGCTGGCGCATCGCCCGGCGTCATTGACGGTCGTTCGGGCAGCAATGTCGACAAGGCGGCAGCAGCCTATGGCGAACTGACCGGCAAGTCGGTCAATCCGACGGATGAAGCCGCTGTCAATGCTGAACTTGAGGCCACCGGCGGCCCGGCTTTCACCGAATATACCATCACCAACGAGGATGTGGGGCGCCAGTATGTTGCCTCGATCCCGGAAGATTACGCCCACAAGGCCCAGCTTCCCGCGATGGCCTATACTTCGGTCACCGAAATGCTGGGTGAAAAGTTTCATATAGACGAAGCCTATCTGAAAGAGATCAATCCCGGCGTGAACTTCAACCAGCCCGGCTCGATCGTGAAGGTTCCCAATCTCGGCAAGCCTGTCCGGACCAAGGTGGCCCGCATCATCGCGGACAAGGGACGCAAGCAGGTTCGCGGCTATGACGAAACCGGCAAGCTGGTCGTTGCCTATCCCTCGACCATCGGTTCGTCCGACAATCCGTCACCGTCCGGCACCGTTCAGGTCGAGCGTATCGCGATCAATCCGAATTACACCTATAATCCGAAGATCAATTTCAAGCAGGGTAACAACGACAAGGTTCTGACCATTCCGCCCGGCCCGAACGGCCCCGTCGGCACGGTCTGGATCGCGCTTTCAAAGCCAACCTACGGCATTCACGGCACGCCCGAACCATCGAGAATCGGCAAGACATCGAGCCATGGCTGTGTGCGATTGACCAACTGGGATGCGGAAGAGCTGGCAAAGCTGGTGAAGGCTGGCGTAACGGTCGAATTCACTGAATAAGCATTCCTGTAAATTCAAAGAAATGGGCGGCCTTTCCCGGTCCGTCCGGAGCATTTCCCGTTCAAGATGAATCGCCGAAATGCTCTATTCCTTTGTTTTGCGCATGTCTTTGCCCGGAAGCCAGGTTTCCCCTTCCGGGCGTCACGCTCTATCAGCTCTTGGCCGATCCGTTCGAGGCGAGCTTGGTGCCGTTATCATCGCTGTTCAAAAGTGCGTCGATGCGGTCACGTTCCTGCTTGAAGGCTTCCAGTTCCTTGCCGGAAAGCGCCTTGTTGTCCGGCAGGCGGATGCGCAGCGGGTCGACCTTGGTGTCGTTCACGATCAGTTCGTAGTGAAGGTGAGGGCCGGTCGAAAGGCCCGTCGATCCCACATAGCCGATCACCTGTCCCTGCCGCACGCGTGCGCCTGCGGTGACGCCGCGGGCGATTGCGTTCTGGTGGCTGTAGCTGCTCACATAGCCGTTGGCATGGCGGATGAGGGTCTGGTTGCCGTAACCGTTGGTCCAGCCCGCCTTTTCCACAACGCCATTGCCCGAAGCGATGATCGGCGTGCCGCGCGGTGCGGCCCAGTCCACGCCGGTATGCATGCGGCTATAGCCGAGGATCGGGTGGCGGCGCATGCCGAATGGCGAGCGGAAGACACCATTGGGAACCGGATTGCGCAGCAGGAACTGCTTCGCGCTCTTGCCGTCGCCGTTGAAATAATCGACGCTGCCGTCCGGGGCCTGATAGCGATAGAATTTGCGGGTCGTCCCACCAAAATTGGCCGCCACGTAGAGAAGCTGCGAATCGGCTTCGGGCTTGTCGGGATCATCCGGCAGCGAGAAGAATGCGTCGATCTGGTCGCTTGGCGACAGACGTGACTGCAGGTCGACATCGCTTGCAAGCATCTTGATGAGCTGCTCGCGCATCGTTTCCGACATGCCATAGGCGAGCGCCGCCCGGCTGATCCCGTCATAGACGCTGGGGAGGTTGCCGCGAATTGCCGTTGGCAATGCGTTGCCGTCGAAAGCCGTCTGCAGAAGCGGGGTCTGTTCCGGTTCGTCGGACGGTATATATTGTCCGCGATCGTTGAGGGCGACCGTCACCAGATGGGTCGTGCGATTATAGATGCTGGCCCGCACGATACGATCCACGCCGTCACGGGTTTCGGTGCCTACCCTCAGAACGCTGCCTTCCTTCAATCGGGGCGAGTTCATCAGCTTGGTAAGCGAGTCGGCCATGTTTCCGGCATCGTCGCCGGTGTAGCCGGCATCTTCAAGCGCCTGCGTAATTTCGGCGGTCTGGCGGAAAGGAATCAGTTCTTCTGAAAAACCTTCGCTGACCGTATCTTCATCGCCGCGCTGGGCGACGCTGACATTTTCCTGCGTAATCTTCACACCAAGCGCGGGGCCGAGCGCGAACGGAGAGTCAGAGCCGCCAAAACGGGCGGGGTCGACATAATGAAGTGAGGCGACCTGCACGTCCCCGTCGGTCAGGAGGCCGCCCGTATCGCGCACGACCTTTTCGACCTCATCGACGGTAAGGTCGCTGGAAGCGTCGAAGGTTGTGCTGTTCATCGGGAATTCGACGACATGCAGGCTGACTTCGCTTTCCACCTTTGCGCCGTAAATCTGGCCTGCATCGGCAGGTTGCGGTGCCGCCGGGCCTTCCGAGAATACGGTCAAGGCGTCGAATGCCGGATATTTGCGGTTGGTCGGATGATCGACGGCAAGGGCCATGCGGACGAATTCGAAGGGCCGGGTCCGGATAACCTCGCGCTCACCCACTTTCTGCATCGTGGAGAGATCGAAACGGCGCCGGTCGCGCGGTTTCTGCTGCGAGACGGTGCTGACCAGACGTCCGCCCTTGGTAACGTCAACGTCGTCAGTCGCACCCGGCATGTCGTTTCGGGCAAGGATTTCAGGCGGAGTGGCCAGCTGTTCGCGCCCGTCCAGGGCGGCAAACAGTGCGACGCCGATCAGCATGCATGACGTTACGCCGGTCAGGAAGGTTCCGGCGAGCCAGCGGGCAGAAACTTCACGGCGATCCGGAGGCCGCCGCCGTCCGCCTACGCTGAGCGGGGGCTCGTCACCCGGATCGAGATTGTTCGGCCCCATGTCTTTCATACTGCTGTAGCCGGTCCTTCTTTATAACTGACAGCACGAACGTGCTTGAAGTCGTTTGACGGAGAAGCGGAGAGCCGCCAATCCGGTATCAAGGCGTCTTCCATTCTGTCGGAAGGCTCCCAAACGGGCATGTGAGTTTTGCCTGCCGAAGAAACGTAAGTCAACGACAAGCCTGCCCGACAACGATATCCACAATCCCCCGCAAGGCGCGTCGATTGCCCGTTTCGAAAATCCGGCAGAAGCTATTCGGGCAATAAGGCTGGTTTAAGGCCCTCCCAAGTGCTGGAGGGGCAATGAGAGCCCTATAATATAAGACGAATGCGTGGAAATCCGGCGGCTTGTGGAAAGCTGTCAAAAAAACATCAAAAAACTTCCTTGATGCTGTTGACAGATAGCAGAGGTCCCCCCTATATACGCCTCCACAACGAGGGCGGCGGCGCCGCAAGCGGCAGGCTGATGCGTCCTTGGAGTTGGTTGAAGGTGTCTGGCAGAGAAGCTGGGTGTTGGTAGGCTGGCGGCGTTGACGGGGCTTTGAGTCCTGTTGATGTTAGAAGAAAAGAACTTCGATTAAGTTTGTGATTTTCTTCGAAAAAAGTGGTTGACAGGTTGGTTTGACTGATCTAGAAGCCCGGCACCGCAGACGAGGCGCTGACAGGATTT
>NZ_JBQQAM010000018.1:0-49029 GCF_052246815.1 Brucella sp. RRSP16 | reverse complement strand
GCGAACATCACCCGTCAGCAATTCAACGTGTCGATACTCGTTAGACATAAGCCTATACCCAAGCCTGTGCTTGAGC
Source organism: Brucella sp. RRSP16 (assembly GCF_052246815.1). Lineage (NCBI taxonomy): Bacteria > Pseudomonadati > Pseudomonadota > Alphaproteobacteria > Hyphomicrobiales > Brucellaceae > Brucella > Brucella sp. RRSP16. The sequence goes on along the minus strand of NZ_JBQQAM010000018.1, from coordinate 48,953 downwards.
CTTTCTGCTTATGCCGACTGTCCGGTCGAAATGGGGGGCAGTTCAGCTATGTTGTCCGCAGTTCGTGGTTATCATCTTACAATTGTCAGCTCTACAAGCCTTATGGATCGTGGTTTTAAAACCCGATTGGAACAACTCGGCACTTCAGTGAGGCTGGTTGAGGACCCGGGGGGAACAGGCAACCAGGAGGGTCGTCTTTCAGAACTACACCGTGTGCTTGAAGACAAGCCGGATACGTTCTGGCCGAAACAATACGACAATCCTGATAATCCTGCAGCCTATTCGCGTCTGGCGGAAGTCATTGTGGATCGTCTGGGGCAAGTTGATTGTCTGGTCGGCTGTGTTGGATCTGGGGGATCGCTCTGTGGCGCAACACGATATCTTCGTCGAGTTTATCCTCAATTGCGTGCGATAGCGGTTGACACGAACAATAGCGTTTTGTTTGGGCAGAAAGCTGGCCCGCGCTTATTGAGGGGGCTTGGAAACAGTATCGTGCCGGAGAACCTTGATCACTGTTTGGTTGATGATGTTCATTGGGTGGGTGCTCTACAAGCCTTTGCTGAAACTCGCCGATTGTATCGTAAATGTGCCCTCTATGTTGGTCCTACCAGCGGTGCTGCTGCTCTTGTGGGAAGTTGGTACGCAAAAAAAACTCCCAATAAGAAAATTGTCGCCATCATGGCTGATGAGGGCTATCGCTACCAGCCGACAGTCTATGCCGATAAATGGCTGAAAAACCTGCCGGGATGGCCGACGGTTATAAAACTAGAGCCTACGCAGATTACGGAAGTTAAGTCAGAGGGCGAGGAAGCCTGGACTTATATGAACTGGGCGCGACGAAAAATGCATAGCTGAAACTTCCTCCCTTTTCAAAGGCGCGAAGTAAGCGCCGTCTCCGCCCCATTGGATTGGCTGTATTTTGAGGCTGGCCGGGCGTGCAAGAAGGTTTCCAGGACTATCTAAAGATTTGCATGGCAGATGATGGATTTGTTGGGCGCTACGAAGTTGTCGAGCCGCGCCGCGGAAACCGGCGTTGGCCAGATGATGTGAAGGCGCGGATCGTGGCGGAAAGCCTTGAGCCTGGTGTTCGTGTTGTTGATGTCGCGCGCCGTCATGACGTTGTTCCGCACCAGCTTTCCTTGTGGCGCCGGCAAGTGCGCGAGGGCATTCTGACGCTGCCTTTTGAGTCTATGCCGGGCCTGTCGGAGAGCGGCGATGCCGAGCCTGCGTTTGTGCCTTTGGCGATTGCGGCAGAGCCGAGCGAGGCGGTGAATGTTTTGGCGCCGCCGAAACTGCGGGAGGCGGTTTCGTCAGTCTTGACGCTCACGATCGGCCCGGACGTTGTGATGCGGGTTCCCGGCGATGTGCCGGTTGAACGTGTGGCCGCTCTGGTGCGCGCCATGCGAGGGACGGCATGATCGTCGCGGGCCAACGACTGCCGATCCTGATTGCAACGCGGCCGGTGGACTTCCGCTGCGGGCATCAGGCGCTGGCTCTGATGGTGCAGACCGAGTTGAAGCTCGACCCGCATTCCGGGGTTACGGTGATCTTCCGGTCGAAGCGCGGTGATCGTCTCAAAATCCTGGTGTGGGATGGCACCGGAATGGTGCTGACCTACAAAATTCTTGAACATGGAAGCTTTGCCTGGCCCAAGGTGCAGGATGGGACGATGCGTCTTTCCAGGGGGCAATACGAAGCGTTATTCGAGGGGCTCGACTGGCGGCGAGTCATAGCGCAACGGGTGAGCGCGCCGTCGGCGGCAGGGTGAATATCCCGCTGCCTTTGCATTGTTTTATTTGGATTTTTTGTGCTGTCTTACTATAAGACCGCATGTCGTCGCCCCTTGATCTCAGCCTGTTTCCGGACCTTCCGCCAGAGGTGGTGAAGGCGTTTGCGGCGATGCAGTTCGAACTGTCGGTCGAGCGTGCTGCACGTCAGCACGAGCAGGCTGTGGTTGCCGAAAAGGACGCCTTCATCGCCGAGCTGAAGGAACTGGTCGAGAAGCTTGAAGGTCAGGTTCACGACTATCGGCGCACGAAGTTCGGGCCGAAATCGGAAAAGCTCGATCCGGCGCAGATGGAACTGGCGCTGGAAGACCTTGAAACGGCAATCGCCGAAACACAGGCGCGGATTGCCGCCGTCGAGAAAAAGATCGAAGCCAGCGCATCCGATCCGGAAAAAGTCGCTCCTCGCAAGGAGCGTAAGGCCCGGGCGCTGCCCGAACACCTGCCGCGGGTCGAGAGAGTGATCGAGCCCGAGAGCATCGTTTGTCCCTGCGGTTGCGGCAACATGGTCCGGATCGGCGAGGATCGGACGGAACGGCTCGACCGGATTCCGGCGCGCTACGAGGTGATCGTCACGATCCGCCCGAAATACGCATGCCCCAAGGGTCGAACGGGCGTCATCCAGGCCAGAGCGCCAGCGCATCTGCTGGAAGGGAGCTGGCCGACGGAAGCCCTTCTGGCTGAGATTGTCGTCTCCAAGCATTCCGAACATATGCCGCTCAACCGGCAGGCCGAGGTCATGGCGCGACACGGGGTGCCGATAGACCGCACGGTCCTGGCCGATTGGATGGGGCGCACGGGCAGCGAAATCGCACCGGTGGTCGACCACATGGCCAAACGGCTGCTGTGGGAAAGCACGCGGCTCTATGTCGATGAGACCACGGCTCCGGTGTTGGATCCGGGGCGGGGCAAGACGAAGACCGGCTATCTATGGGCCGTGTTGCGTGACGATCGCGGCTGGAATGGCTCCGCGCCGTCGGGCGTGGTGTTCCATTATCGACCTGGGCGTAAAGGAGAATATGCCGCTGAAATCCTCGACGGGTTTAACGGGACAATCCAGGTGGATGCCTACGGTGGTTACTCTCACCTCGCCACGTCGGACCGGGTGGGTGGCGATCCCTTGAAGCTGGCTTTCTGTTGGGCGCACGGGCGCAGAAAGCTGATCAAGGCCACGCCAAAGAGTGGATCGCCCATCGTCGACGAGGCGCTGGTGCAGATTGCCGCGCTCTACAAGATCGAAGACAGTATCCGGGGCTCAGATCCCGAATATCGCCGGGCAGTTCGACAGGACCTGTCCCTCCCGCTGGTGGACGAGTTCTTCACCTGGCTGGCAGCGCAAGCCAAGCGCGTCTCACGCAAGTCTGACCTCGGAAAAGCCCTGGCCTATATGCTGACGCGGCAGGACGGCTTCCGGCTGTTCCTGGACGACGGCCACGTCGATATCGATTCCAACCTGGTGGAAAACGCGATCCGCCGACCCGCCATGAACCGCCGCAACGCGCTCTTTGCGGGGCACGATGAAGGGGGCCGCAATTGGGCCCGGTTTGCCAGCCTGATCGGCACTTGTAAAATGAACGGCGTTTAGCCCTACGCCTATCTGTGCGATCTCTTCACCCGCCTCGCAAACGGCCACCTCGCCAAGGACATCGATGCCCTGATGCCATGGGCCTATGCCGCCCGCATCAAGGCCTCACAATGAGCTCGTCAGGTACTCTTCGGTGAGCTCATTTGACCGCCGAGGATCGGCCTCAGATCGCTGCAATTGAAAAATCAATGGGGCGTGAACGCCGCATACGGCGCGAACGGAAACGACACTAATCGAGAGGCGTCGCGCCAGGTCGGCTTGTGTCCAATTTAATAAGCCTCTCGCGGCGCGGCATTGTGCATTTGTGATGAACACTGTTGGTGCTCATTCTATTGATTGGACGCGATTGATGCTCGTCGATGAGCGATGTAGTTGGCAAAAAAATAGAGACAACTGATGGCAGTTATATTAGAGTGAACATAAGGCAGTGACGCGCTGCCTTGGGGCGTGCAAACCTCTGTTAGCGGTTGGTGTTGGCCGTTACAACATCACACTCCTTGACCTTCTGGTCGGGGAGCCTGTGGCGTATGCAACAGGCCTCCGGCTAAAGGCCACAGGGCCGCCTAACACGGTTTGCAACTCCCCGATCACCAAGGGGTCAATGAGCATTGAGCGGGGGCGTACCGCAAATGCTTCAATTGGAAATCGTGACAATGGCTAATATCGAACATGAAATCGAATATAGCTTCGCCCTTTATACGTACACTTACGGTGATGATCCTAATCAATCCGCGGGACAGTTCTACAGTTCGCAGGCAGAAGCGCGAGAGGATCTGGTAACCTTCCGCGCGTCGTTGATTAGAGACGATGATAGAGACCAACTGTTGCCCGATATGAAGATCATTGAACTGCGTACATGTCCAATAAACCAAAGGGCACTCGTAGAACTTTTCAATGGAATGAATGGAGATTTGGGCGGCTTCATTCGGTCTCGCAGGATTGTGGAAGTTATCACCGAGCCGCAACTTGAACATGAGTAAACGATTTCGTTACGCTGCGTACGAATGGATACGGTCTCGAATTCTGACCAGTAGTTTTTATTTTGAAGTGAATTAGCCGTGAAGCGCCTTAAGCAGTAGAAGTTTGGCGCTTCGGTCAAGTCATACATCGCAATAGCAGGTCGTCTCAGGCAACCGCACCCAGTAAGGGTTTACCATGGGTGAGGCCATTCACCTTATCGACGATCCCACGCGCGTCGATACCAAAATGGCTGTAAAGGTCGCCAATCGTTCCTGTCTGACCGAAATGCTCGACACCGAGCGGAATCGTCTTATGACCGGTAACCGAACCGAGCCAGGACAGGGTCGCGGGATGCCCATCGATAACGGTAACGAATTTGCAGTGTGGGGGGACATCGTTCATCAGTTTTTCGACGTGGCACTCAGCTTGCGTGAGACCCCGGGCACGCGCGCGTTGTGCGGCGGTCCAGCCCGCATGAAGCCGGTCGGCAGATGTAACTGCCAACACGCCGATATCGCGCCGCCCTTCACCGATGATGCCAGCAGCCTTGATAGCCTCGGGCGCGATCACACCCTGGTAGGCGATGACCACGTCGCAATTCGGTCCAGGTTCACGCAGCCAATAGGCACCGTCAATCGCGCCTTGTCGGAATCGATCATCGATCCGCTTGGTCGGCTGCTCGATCGGATTGGTTGAAAGGCGCAGATAGACCGACCCACCGGTTTCGTCTCTAAGCCAGGTCCGTTCATCGGGATCGCCGCTTCCGTCGCGCTGCATATAGTCGAATGCCCAGTTCATAATAACAGCAAGTTCGTCGGCGAAAGCTGGCTCGAAAGCAGCAAGCCCATCCTGCGACATCCCGATGAGTGGAGATCCAATCGATTGATGCGCGCCACCTTCAGGCGCCAATGTCACACCGGAAGGCGTTCCCACGATGATGAATCGTGCATCCTGATAGCAGGCGTAATTCAAGGCATCCAAGCCGCGCCCTACGAATGGGTCGTAGACAGTTCCGATCGGTAGAAGGCGCTTGCCGAAAAGAGAGTGTGAAAGGCCTGCCGCGCCCAACAGCAGGAAGAGATTCATTTCCGCAATGCCGAGTTCAATATGCTGGCCAGCCGGGGTGAATTCCCATTTTGCGGTTGAAGGTATTTTATGATCGATGAAAGTATCAGGGCGCTTTTCGCGGGCAAACAGTTTGCGCCGGTTGACCCATGGCCCAAGGTTGGTCGTTCCTGTAACATCGGGTGACATCGTTACAATTCGCGCGGCTAGTTCCGAGTCTGTTTTCGACAATTCGTCCAGGATTTTGCCAAAAGCCATCTGTGTCGAGATTTCTCGCTCGGCGCTTGTCGGGATCGCTGGTACCACAATGGGAGCGTCGTGGTAACGTCGCCGACCATTGGCAAAAAATGGCACTGTGTCTAGAAGCGTCTGCAACTGCTGCGGATCCTCGACCGTTGCCCATCGATCCCATTCCTGCCCTTCAGGAACGCCCATATGCGTTTGCCATTCAGCCATCTGGGCCTTTGTCATAAGGCCGCCGTGATTGTCCTTATGTCCGGCGATCGGGGTGCCCCATCCTTTGATAGTATATGCTAGAAAGCACACCGGTCGGTCATGATCGATCTCGGCAAATGTCCCGGCCATGGTGCTCACGCAATTGCCGCCGAGATTTTCCATAAGTTCGGCGAGTTCGACGTCGTTGCGCTTTTCGATCAGAGCGGTGACATCGCCCTGATCGCCGAGATCGTCCATGAGACGCCTGCGCCAGACGGCTCCGCCCATGAAGGTCAGCGCCGAATAAAGCTGATTTGGGCAATTGTCGATCCATTCTCGGAGCCGCTCCCCACCGGGTTCCTCGAAGGCCGCGCGTTGCAATGCGCCATATTTGATCCTGATAACGTCCCAGCCGAAAGCGTTGAAAATGTCTTCGATCCGTCGAAACAAGCCTTCCTGAACGATGCCGTCGAGTGATTGCCGGTTGTAGTCGATGATCCACCAAGTGTTGCGCAAGCCGTGTTTCCAACCCTCCTGCAGGCATTCATAGACATTGCCTTCATCGAGTTCGGCATCTCCGACCAATGCGATCATCCGGCTAAGGCATAAGTCTTTGCTCCAGTTCTTCGATGTAATGTAGTCCTGAATCATGGAAGCAAAGGACGTGATCGCGACACCGAGGCCGACAGAGCCAGTCGAGAAATCAACGTCATCGATGTCTTTGGTGCGGCTGGGATAGCTTTGTGCCCCATGGAACCCCCGAAAGTTTTCCATTTTCTCTCGCGTCTGGTTGCCCATCAGATACTGGATGGCATGAAAAACAGGTGAGGCGTGGGGTTTGACGGCAACGCGGTCCTGCGGGCGCAGTGCGGAGAAATAAAGCGCCGTCATAATTGATACCAGAGAAGCGGACGACGCCTGATGCCCGCCAACCTTGATCCCGTCCTCCTTTGGACGGATGTGGTTGGCATGATGAATCATCCAGTGTGACAGCCATAAAAGCCGTTGTTCGATCGTCTTGAGATGTTCATGCTGCATATTGATTGGGCCTCTCGCGTTGTAGTCGCATATGATTGGCTCGCAGAATTCGGGCCGCGTCAATATGCTGTTAAAGTGATCAAGCGTTCGGAGATCGATGGCGGCGCGACGGTTTGACGTCGTAGCTCCTTTTTTCACGAGGGCCGGCGGACGAACCAGACGCCAATGTTCTTGATCATTGGAATGATCAGAATGGCCAGCGTGAACAGGATCAGGCAGATGCTGATCGGGCTTTCGGTGAAAATCATAGGGCTACCTTCGCCGAGAATAAGGCTCTGACGCAGATTTTCCTCAAGTAGGGAGCCGAGCAGAAAGGCCAGCAGGAGAGGGGCCATGTCGAAACCGGCCTTACGCAACCCGTAGGCTACAAATCCGCATCCAATCACGACGCCGACGTCGAACATGCTGTTGTTCAGGCTAAACGCGCCTATGACACAGAACAGAACGATCAGCGGTGCCAGAACGGCCTGAGGAACCTTCAGCAAAAGGACAAAAACGCGGATCATAGGAACGTTGAGAACGACGAGCATTGCGTTGCCGATTAACATGCTGGCGACGATCCCCCAGAAGAGTTGCGGATGTTCCGAGATAATCTGGGGTCCTGGAACGACATTTTGCATCAGAAGCGCTCCCATGATGATGCCGATCACCGCATTTGCTGGGATACCGAGGCAAAGCATGGGAATAAAGCTCGCCTGTGCCGCAGCGTTGTTAGCACTTTCGGGTCCCGCGACACCTTCGATCGCCCCTTTGCCGAACCGCTCAGGTGAGCGGGAGAGTTTCTTCTCCATGAGGTAACTCGCAAAGCCGGCGACGAGCGCACCGCCGCCCGGCAAAAGCCCCAGGAAAAAGCCGAGAACCGTACCACGCGCAATCGGTCCGTTCGAGGCTTTCCAGTCTTTCCGATTCGGCAGAAGGTCGCGCAACCGATAAGAAGGCATTCTCGTGGCTTCGTGCGCTTCTTTCTGTTGGATCAGCATCAGGACCTCGCTCATGCCAAACAGGCCCATGGCCAGTATGGCGATGTTGAAGCCATCACGCAGGTAACTGACTTCAAAAGTGAAACGTTCCGCTCCGGAAATCAGATCGACGCCAACGGTTGAGAGAAGCAGACCGAGCGCCACCATCGTCCACGCGCGGATACGCGGCCCCTCGCCAACGCTTGCCGCTAGCACAAGGCCCAACAGGACGATCGATGACTTCTCGACCGGTCCGAAAGCAAGTGCAACCTTGGTAAAGGCAGGCCCAATAATCGCAATCGCGAGAGTCGCGGAAATGCCTGCGATAAAGCTTCCAAATGCGCTGATGCCGAGAGCGGCGCCGGCTCGGCCCTGTTTGGCCATGGGATAGCCGTCGAAGCACGTCATCACGCTTGAGGCTTCTCCGGGGACCCGCATCAGGACGGAGGTTATCGAACCACCATATTGCGATCCATAGTAGATGCCGGCGAGCAGGATAATAGCGCTTGTTTGATCCAGTACCATGGTAATGGGCAACAATAAGCTAACCGTCGCGGAAGGCCCTAGACCAGGTAGGACGCCAACCGCGGTCCCTAGGACGGCGCCAAGAAGCGCTACCGCGATATTGGTTGGTTCTAGAGCAATGCCGAGGCCCATCATGAGTTGGGAAAGGGAATCGATCATTTATAGCCTCCAAATGCCGTGCGGTAGGGGGACCGAGAGAAGAATTTCAAACAGGACCCAGGTTGCCACGGCGACAGCGGCCGAGAGCAAACCGGCAATCTGCCATTTCATGCGCTCGATGAACAACAGGACTCCTGAGAGGAACAGGAACGCCGCGGCGACAAACCCGAGGACTTCGAGCAAGACGCAGAAGAGAGCGAGTGCCACGCAATAGGCGATGACGCGTGGAATCTCGATTGGGTCTTCGTCGGGCACGACGCCCTGGGTCGTGCAAAGCAGGCTCGTGACAATCAACAGCAGGGCGGCCAGGAAGGGAAACAGACCTGCCGCAGGTTCGCCACTCTCCCAAAGGTGCATGCGAAGTCCACTTGCTGCGGCTCCAAGCCCGATTCCAGAAAGTGCGTAGGGAACGAAACGAGCCGGGTTCATAAATGCTCCTCCATCGTTTCAATCTGACTTCCGATCCTGGTATATGCCTCCTTGACCATGCTCGTGAATTCTTCACTCTTCTGAAACAGAGGATAGCCATTGATGAGTTTTAGAAAGTCCGCATACATCGGGCTAGACACCATTTCGCCGATTGCCTCTTCCCACCAGGAGACGATGTCGGAAGGCATCCCGGCGGGCCCGAACAGACCGTATGAAGCGGGAATGGCGATTGGATAACCCCGCTCTGCAAAACTGACGATGCCTTTCGGGCTCGCTTGCGGGTTCGGACTGGTTTCAGCCAGCAAACGTACAGATCCCGCCGCCAGATGCGGTCCGAAATCTGACGACACAACCATATCGATGTGCCCGCCAAGGAGTGCGGTTACAGCATCGGCGCCTCCGCGAAAGGGAACGAATGTCGCTTTCGCTTTCTCCTTGCGGAACGCGGCGTCTGTCGCGATATGGGCAAGTCCCCGCGGTGCGGCGGTGGCCCACTTCAACTTCGATGGGTTGTTACGGCAAAAATCCAGCAATTGATCCCAGGTCTGATGCGGACTGTCTTTTCGCACAAAACAGGGAACGGAAATCCCAGCATAGCTCGCAATATAGGTGAAGTCCTTTGTCGCGTCGTACGGAACTTTCTGCAGGTGGGGTGCGACCAGTACCGGGCTGACTGAATATAACGACAGGACGGAGCCATCCGGCGATGCTCTTCGCACCTGGTCGGTTGCGATTGTTCCGCCTGCGCCGGGCCGAAAGTCCGGTGTCGCAACGAGACCGCGCTCCCGCTTCACATAACTGGTCACGACACGAGATGCGATATCGCCCGCGCCACCGGCTGCGAAGCCGACGATCAGCATCGGATTGTCCGCGGGATAAGGTTTGGTAGCCGACCATGCCAAACGATGGCCGGCTCCGATAAAGAAGGCTGTTGCAGCCAGAAATTCCCGTCGTCTCATTTTCCTTCCCCTTCAATTTGATTAGTGGAATTGCGGGCGTATCGGTATTTCTTTGCTAGATGTCGCAATGCCTGAGGGCGTCTTCGATATTGCTGAAGCGCGGGAGAGGCTTTTCCGAAATGGATTTGTCGATGTCCTTCAGACCAGAAGCCGTGACAACCGCGACAGCGCTTTCATCTCCGCGGATTATGTTTCGACGTCGTGCTGTCGCGATAGCAGCGAGCGGCATCACGGAAGAAAGCTCCAAAAATACGCCTTCGCTCGCGGCAATTCGCTCTTGAAAGGCGACCAGACCGTCATTGGCGACGGGAATGGCGGTGCCGTTGGAAGCGCGTAGCGCCTTGAGGGCCTGGTATGTGCTTCTTGTCGCTCCAACCGAAACGGCGAGCGCATTGAACGAAGCGGCCATGTCGGGTATCTGGTCGCTTCGAGTCTCAAGCGCTGTGGCGAGAGAGCCATGCGCTTCCGCCGCAAGCAGGCGCGGCATCCGGGCGATCAATCCGTCTAGCATCAACTCGTGAAATCCGAGCCAGGCGCCCGCGATCGCGTCGCCATAGCAGACCGGAAACGCGCACCAGTCCGGCACTTTCCCATTGAACTGTTCGATTATTTCGTAGGCGAGGGTTTTGTACCCCTCGATGCCGATCGGATGGCTGCCGACAACTGGATGTCTGTAAGGCGACGTTGCAAACCAACCATAGCGTTCGACACCCTTGGCGAGAAACGGCCAGCGCTCCTGCTTGTTTTCGAAGGGCACGATTTTGGCGCCATATTTCTGGATTTGCGAGAGCATGGGCCCCGCAGAACCCGCAATGGTCGCAACGATGCACTCAAGTCCCGCGCGCGCTGCATAAGCGGCGAGCGATGCACCAGCGTTTCCGCTTGAACTCGTTGCGACGACTGATGCACCTGCCTCTACCGCGGCCGTTACCGCGACGGTTGAGAACCGATCCTTATGTGACCAAGTTGGATTGTAGCCCTCGTTCTTGATGAAAAGATTTGGCACGCCGATCACTGCACCGATCCGTTCCGATCGAAGGAGTGGTGTCAGACCTTCGCCCAGAGAGACAGCGGAGCTCTCATCAAAAGGGAGCCTTTCAGCATAACGCCAGAGCGAAGGCAGCCGGGCTATTCCCTTAACGGTCGAGGTTGCAGGAGTGGGAGCACGATAAAGCACTTTCAGATTTGAAGGAGCGATTTCCAGACATGACGGGCAACCGCGTGAATCGATCGGCATGTCGATCGGAAATTCGTTACCGCATCGATAGCAGGAATATGCTGCGATCCTGTTCATCATCACAGCACCATCAGGCTGTCGCCATTGTTGGTCAGCAATTCCGCGCCGCCCGAACGGACGACAAGCATATCCTCGACCTGAAGGCCAATATGTCCCAGTTCGTAATACGGCGTCTCGATACAGAGAACCATTCCCTCCTCAAGGATATCGGAGCTGCCTGCGGCAAGAAGCGGAAGATCATATCCATCCAGACCGATGCCATGGCCAACATGACTGCGTTGGTAATGAGGGATGCCCTCTGCGCGTACCGTATCGACAACGATTTCAAAGATCTTCGATACGGAAACGCCTGGGCGGATTTGCTCAATGCCTCGCTGAACGCCTCTGTTCAGCGCATTGTACTTGGTCCGAACTTCCTGCGATGGCTCTCCAAAGCTGACATTTCGCGCAATATCCGCACGATAGTGCCTGAAGTGGCCGCCGACATCGAAACGGATCATATCGCCAGCCTTGAGTGCACGATCTGAAGGCTGGACATTCATCAATGCGCTACGCTCGCCAAAACCGATACAACCCAAAACCGGAAAGCCATCTTCCTCGACCGTCTGGCCGTGAAATACTCTGGCGAGATCATGTTCTGTCGCGCCGACGGTCGCAACTTTAAGCGCAGAAGCAATGGATCTCTCGGTAATCGCGCCGACGGTCGTGAGTCTTTCAATCTCTTCAGAAGTCTTGACCGCCCGAACCCATCGGAACAGCGCAGCGGCGTTAATCCAGTTGACGTCGGGGAGCTCGCTACGCAGCTTCTCCATATCGCCAGGCAATAATCCGCTTTCATCAAGGCCAATGCGGGCCTTCAACAGCCTTTGTAAGCGGATTTCTGTTATAAGGGCATCAATTGCATTGCTGTCGTCAGGCAGATTGAAGAGTTCTTTCTGTCTAAAACTTACCGCGTCGAGTTCCGTTGAAGAGGCAGTATCGACAGTGAAGGAGCCGAATCTACGGACTTTCGTATCAACGTTTTGATCGGCGAGGAGATCGAGTGTGGAAGTTCCAGTGATGACAACCGAGGATTGAATGTCCGTTTTCGCTTGACGTAACACGAAGGCCTGCGGTCCGCGCCTGATCCATTGTGGCAGACACCAGAAACCACTTGTGTAAAGGACATTTTCTGGTGACGTAGCCACTATTGCCGCTAGATCATGTTTGATCATTGCTGTTTGAAGACGTTCTTCGTGTAGTAACATTGGCTATCCTTTCCTCCTCAAAATTTACGTTTCTTCAAAACCCAATCCTTTCGAGATACGATCCGCAGCCGTAACTATCTTATCCGCTACGTCGCTGATCTTGACCTTTGGGTAGACCGCACGCGGAAATGCGATACTTATTGCGGCTGCTACCGAGCCCGCCGCGTCATAAATTGGAGCTCCAACCGAAATGACTCCCTCTAGATTCTCCGACATGGCCGTGGCGTACCCGAGCGAGCGTCCAAGACGTAGTTGCTCAACCAATTTGTCTACTTCCACGACTGTTCGTTCTGTAAGGCGCCGGAGCGGTTCATGGCCAAGCAGATCTGCAATCAACCTATCGCTCATACCGAATAGCAAAGCCTTGCCGAGAGCGGTTGAGTGAAGCGCCATCGACTCACCAGGATGGGCGCGAATGACGACAGGACTGTCGGATTGTACGGCGAGTACATAAACGCCAGCAGATCCGCGTCTAACGCCAAGGAAGCCGTTGAAACATCCGCCAGCCGCCAGCTGTTTGAGTTCTATTTCCGCAAGTTTCAGAAGTCTGCTGCGTTGAAAAACATGCTGCGCAAGCCCAAGCACAGCGTAACCAATTTGGTAGCGGCGATTGTTTTCTTGTTCCACGTGACCTTGCGCGGCCAATGTATTCAGCAGCCTTTGGGCAACTGAGGGTGTCAATTCGAGCCGTCGTGCAATTTCCCGCACACCTAAGGGTTCACGTGCGTCTTTGAGCAAATTGAGGATCAGAAGGCCTTTTTCAAGCGAGAGATTGCTACTCATATTTTGTTCCAATTATAAGAACATTGTTCCATATAATGTACATTAAAGTCCTTACGTCGACTGCGTGTCAAGCGGAATGTTCATTATAGTGTGTCGTCATATAGTGTACGCCACTGCAACCGTCGTCAGATGGACATACGCTCGGTTGTTGGTCTCAATGTTCAGAGAATTCGGCGAGAACGCCGCCTGTCGCAGGAAGAATTGAGCTTCCGTGCGGCGAAGACACGTGCCTATATTAGTGGGCTGGAAGCGGGGAAGCGCAATCCGACCATTTTAACGCTCGCGATGCTGGCCGATGCCCTTGCGGTCGAGCCGAACGATCTACTCCGCCGACAGCAGAAGGTTGATAAATAAGGAAATAGCGGCCCAATCACCTTTATTTTTGTGGCGTTAGGAAGGGGCGCTCAATGAGGCGTTCCGCATTAATTTGCAGGGCAAGAGACAATGCCTCAATGGTCTCCAAGGTGGGAGAGCATTCTTCTCGTTCGAGTTTGCCAATGAAGTTTCGATCAAGGCCAGCGAACTCGGCCAAGCGTTCTTGAGTAAGGCCAGATTCTTGACGACAAAGCCGCAAATTTCTCGCAAAGATAGCTGTGAGTCTCATGCAATCTAGCAATCCAAATTTTCACGATCAAAGCCACCTACTATAATAATCAAACGCATGTGGTCGGTCTTGCGGCACCGTAGCTTAGAGCGATATTTCTTTGAACGAATTTAGCTGGCAGTGGATTTGTAGTTCAAAAGGATTTCTGCAGTCTTTTTCCTGGAAGATATGAGAGAATATTCAATGATCTCTAGGTCACGGGCTTCTGTTTCGCTCGACAGTTAAAGGTAAAACAGTTGCAAAAAGATGGGGTATTCAAGAAATCCAATCGGAAGCTGCTGACCTCACAGGAGAGAATTGTGTTGTATTGGACCGCGGAGGGAAAAACACGATGGGAAATCTCTATTATTCTGGGGGTTGCGGAAACCACAGTCGTAACTCATCTGCGAAATTCACGTATCAAGCTAGGTGCGACGAAGAAAACGCATGCGGTTGTTGAAGCAATTCGTCACTCCGAAATATCGGTATTCAACAAGTCGCATGGGTTTGCGCCACAGGGCAGTGGGCCATTTCCATTAGCGACAAAACACGGAGCCAATACGAACGGTGGATCGCGCGCACCGCTTTTTAATGCCGCCCGTTTTCATAGGCTCAGCGAGTCGATTGCGAATGCGCAGTCTCCTGAACAATTTTTTGGGGCGATTGACAAGAGTTGTGCCGTCTTAGGTTTTGATGCTGTCATTCTTTCCTGCCACAAATCAACCAAGGAATCGCTGTTGCTCGACCCAACATACTGTACCATTCCGTTGGATGTCATGCGTGAATATAAGCGTCTGAACTGGATTGAGAGTGATGTCCTGCTTGCACAATTAATTGGTGGTAATCGCGCTTTCGTCTGGGATAGCACCTACGACCGCTACAGGGATATTCGAAGCCAGAGCTTTCTTAATTTTCTAAAGCGATTCCGTTTGGTGACTGGGATCTTGGTGCCTCTTGAAGATGAAGAAGGTTTCAGAAGTTTTGTGGCGTTTCACGCCTACCTCGAGCGCGACTTCGATATAAATACCGTTAAGGTAGTGCGCGAATTCGGAATGAAGGCGAAAAAGAAGGCAGCAGAACTCGGATTATAGTCGGCTTTGAAGCGCGATCCAGAATATGGAAAGGGTTTGCAATGCACGAATTGAGTATTGAGGGTTTCATTCGTTCGGTAGATGCTGTTGGTGTGTCGAGGGTAATAACAGACAAGATTAAACCATTTTGTCTCTCGGTATCGACTGAACGACACTCGACTTCATTTGTGTTTTCAAATGGAAAGGCCGTAATGAAGTATGAGAAAAATGGAATTTCTATTTTCATTTCGGCCAATGGCGTTGTTGAGTTTTATGGAATTCGATCAATTATCTATTGTTATATATTATCGTTAATTAAAGAAAATAGTATATACTGGTTTCCGTCCAGAAAAAATATTTAGAAGAGAATGAAATTCCGTTATGTGCAGGCTGACTTCAATTTTGAAGCTAGGTGTCGATAATATTAAACAAAAGTGCGTGTCAGTGGTGATCACAAATCAACCGTCGTTAAACTCACCGAACCGACCAAAATATTCAGCAGTTGTGTAAATGGAAGCTGTCGTGAATGCTGGTCAGTTCGACTTCCGTACCGTTTTTTCTATATTAATTTTATCAGTAAAAATGAGGGAGCCTAACCAACAGAACGAATTTGCGCAAAAACCTCAGGCGCAAACTCGAACTGTCGCGCTGTGCCTCTGCCCATGGAATTCTTGCCCATTGTCTCGGTCAGAATGCCGCGTTGTACAAGAGTGTCCATCGTTTCAATGACGCCGCCACGGGTCATTCCTGTAAAAAACATAACATTTGCAAGGGTTAATGGCTCATGAGCCTGATGCATCATATAGAGGATGTTCACCATTCCAATCTGCTTGATGCGGGATTGAGGTGATTCATCCGCGAGCGGTTTTTCGAGAATTTCACGAACCGCAAAGACCGCCAGTGCCTGACTTTGCCATCGATCACTTAAAAAGCTTGCCATTTTTTTAACTATGCATTATTTGATTAGTATGAGTGCTGATGACATTACTTCATCATAACGTCGAAAGACGGTCGATAACGGAGTTATGAGCATGAGAAGCTTTCTCTTAAAATTTGCGACAGGGCTTATGGGTTGCGGTTCACTATACCTCATTCAAGTCCCCGACGCTCGCGCCGAAAGCTGGGGATGCCAAGTTATCCTGTGTTTATCCAATCCCGGCGGCCCAACGCAATATTCCGGATGCCGACCGCCTATCCAGAAACTTTGGAGTTGGCTGGCAAGAGGCCATTCATTTCCCACTTGCAATGGTGTTGATTTCAAAAGTTCGCGGCCGCGCTATGAGCCGTATTATTGTCAAGCCGGATATCGTCTATTTGCCGGCCAAAGTGCAGGTGGACGTGCGGCGACATGTATCTCAACATCTCTTCAGGTCGTGGACGGCGCTTTTTGCAGGAATGAAAGAGGCATCGCCGCCACGGAAACGACGGTCATCTCGCCGCGAATGCAGCGAAACAATAGCCGCAATCAATGCTTGGCATATGTAACCACCCGGCCATTCGTTCGCGAAAAACCCCGTTATATCGATGTGACCATCGATCACTTGGGTAAGCACAGAGTGTGGTACTAAGCCATGCCTGTTTCGTTTCTCATTCTCGCTCAAACTTGCGCAGCTTTTGTTTCGCCCGAAACGCTTGCCGGTGTTGTCAGCCTGGAAAGTGGTTTTGCCCCTTTTAACATTCGCATCAACAGCGGTTTGCCGCTCAAGCAGCAGCCAGCGACAAAAGCCGAAGCGATCGAGGTTGCAACAACACTTGTCGCCGAGCAGCAGGACATTCAGCTTGGTCTGAGCGGTATCAGCCTTGAGGACTTGGGAAAATCAAACCTATCGATCGCTGATGCTTTCGATCCCTGTTTGAATCTCAAGACAACCGCTCATCTTCTTGACGGCTATTATCGCCATGCAATCGAGGAAAATTTCGACCCGGTAAGGGCTGAAAAACGGATGCTGAGATCCTGGTATGGGCGTGGCGACGCCTCGATCGGTGAAATGGTCCGATACGACGAACAGGTCTTCCAGAAAATTAAACAACTGCGGCCAAGCATGGCCAAGCTCGTCATCGAAAATGCCGTGGAGCAACGGGGCGGGGTGCATGAAACATCTGTTGGCGCTGTGACAAGCAAAAGCGGGCAAAGTGCGGCCAATAACGCCCCGGAGGAAGCAGCTTCCGTCCCATCTCTATCCTCGTGGGATGTCTTCAGGAGCCCACGCAATTTGTCGGTTCTCGTGTTTCAGAACAACCCAAAGGAGCAAAGCGAATGAATTTCTATTGCCGCCTCCGTCCAATTGTCGCCTCTTGTGTTATGGCTGCTGCCATTGTGCCGATAGTGAGCGAGCCTGCATTAGCACAAGCCGCTGGCATCGAGACCATTCTCCAAAACATCGTTGATCTTCTAACCGGCAACATATTCAGACTGCTGGCGACAATTGCGGTAATCGTGATCGCCATCGCCTGGATGTTTGGTTACATGGATTTGCGTCGGGCAGGCTACTGGATCATCGGGATTGGCATCATTGCTGGCTCATCCGAGCTCGTTGGCACCATCGTCGGAAGCTGAGCGATGACAAGTGTTGAGCCAATCTTGGAGGAAGACACGTTGTTTCTTGCCTGCACCCGACCCGCTATGGTTGCTGGCGTGACAATGGAGGCCATGGGCATCAACGTCATGGCAACGACGATATTCTATCTTCTTGCTGGCTCGATTTCCTATGCCCTTGTCGGCATCGTTTTCCATTTCGTTTTTCGAGCTCTCATCAAACACGACCATAACATGTTTCGCATTGTGCTCGCATGGGTGGATACGCGTGGTCGATCTCGCAATAGCGGATATTGGGGTGGGTCAACGCTATCTCCGCTTTGCCTGATGCGTCAATATGATGAAAGGGATCTCAACCTTGCCTGACATCATGAAGCTAAAGGTCCGAGAACTTCGACCGGAAATCTACATTCCTTACGTCCGTCATGTCGATGAGACGACGATTGCTCTTAACGCCGGAACGCTGATGGTGATGATCGCACTGGAAGGAGTGTCATTCGAAACGGCAGATGTGCTCGATTTGAATGGATTACACCGTGACCTCAACACCCTTTATCGCAACATCGCTGATGAGCGGCTAGCCTTATGGACGCATGTTATCAGGCGGCGGAATGACTGTTATCCCGATGGAGAATTTTCGGCAGCGTTTTCGAACGTTCTTAACGAAAAATATCGCCTCAAGATGGCTGGCGAAAACCTTTTTCGTAACGACCTTTATCTCACATTGCTCTGGTCGCCGGCCCGTCACGGGGGAGATAAAACGACCCGATTTTTTTCAAAGCTAAGACGGACGCAAAATGTCGAACTTGAGGAGGAGGCATTAAAAGATCTCCAGGACAAGGTCATTGATGTGACTGCAGGCCTGGAGCGGTTTCAGCCGCGTGTGCTTTCGCTCTATGAGCGCGGCGGGCTTGTGTATTCACAACTGAGCGAAGTTTTGCACCAACTGGTTGGTGGTAGGCGCGAGCCCGTTCCGTTGACGGAAGGACCAGTTTCTTCCGCTATTTACTCTGACCGCGTTATCATCGGGCGAGAAACTGTCGAGATCCGGCACGAGGCTGAAAACCGTTATGCCGGTATACTGAGTTTCAAAGAATATCCAGCTCGCACCAGAACAGGCATGCTCGATGGAGTGCTCTCTAGTCCATTTGAATTTATCCTGACGCAATCCTTTGCATTCACCTCCAAATCAGATGCTCGACAGATCCTGGGTCGTAAGCAAAATCAGATGCTTAGCAGTGGTGACAAAGCAGCATCCCAGATTGGTGATCTCGACCGAGCGATGGACGACCTTGAATCAAATCGATTTGTTCTGGGCGGGCATCATCTTTCGCTTGCCGTCTTTGCTTCCTCCGTCAAAGATCTCGCCGACAACCTCGCCAAGGCGCGGGCAAGTATTACGAGCGGTGGGGCCGTCGTTGCACGCGAAGATCTTGGATTGGAGGCCGCCTGGTGGGCACAGCTTCCTGGGAATTTCCGCTACCGTGCACGGTCCGGGGCGATTACATCGCGTAATTTTGCAGCGCTTTCACCCTATCATTCGTATCCGATCGGTCAGAAAGACAATAACGAATGGGGGCCAGCTGTCGCGCTATTGAAGACGGCTTCCGGGTCACCGTTCTATTTCAATTTTCATTACGGCGATCTCGGCAATACCTTCATGTGCGGACCATCGGGTACCGGTAAGACGGTCATCATCAACTTCATGCTTTCTCAACTCGAAAAACACGATCCTCATGTTGTGTTCTTCGACAAGGATCGTGGAGCCGACCTTTATGTGCGGGCCGCCGGCGGAACATATCTTCCGCTTAAAAATGGTAGTCCGACCGGATGCGCTCCTTTAAAGGCGCTCGGGCTCACGCCTGAAAATAAAGTGTTCCTTGCTTTATGGGTTGGCAAACTTGTTCGCTCCAACGTTCGAGATTTGACCGTAACCGAACTGCGTGACATCGCTGCTGCGATCGATGGCCTATCAGATCTGCCTAGAGAGCGACGAACGATTGGTGCACTACGCACATTCTTGAACAATACTGATCCTGAAGGGATCGCTGCCAGGCTTCGCCGTTGGGAACGCGAAGGGCCGCTTGGCTGGGTGTTCGACAATGACGATGACGATATTGGCCTCAACGAATTTGCCCCGATGAGGGCAGGAAGAGGTGGGAAGTTCGTCGGCTACGACATGACGGAGTTTCTCGACCATGAAGAAATCCGCACGCCCCTAATGGCCTATCTGTTTCATCGTGTCGAACAGCTGATTGACGGAAGGCGCATACTCATCGTCATCGATGAATTCTGGAAAGCGCTGCAGGACGATGGCTTTCGCGATCTGGTGCAAAACAAGCTCAAAACCATCCGCAAGCAAAATGGTCTGATGCTGTTTGCAACACAAAGCCCGCGGGATGCGATTGTCTCTCCAATTGCTCATACGATCATCGAGCAATGTCCCACGCAGATTTTCCTCCCGAATTCGCGCGGTAATCACGCTGACTATGTCGATGGGTTCAAGCTTACCGAACGTGAATACGAACTGATTGCGCGCGAATTATCAGTCGAAAGCCGGCAATTCTTGTTGAAACAGGGTCACAACAGCGTCGTTGCAGAGCTCGACCTGAACGGCCTTGATGATGAACTGGCTGTTCTTTCCGGTCGTACCGGAAATGTCGAGCTCGTCGATACGATCCGCGCTGAAATCGGAAACGATCCTGCAGACTGGCTTCCAGTTTTCCAGCAAAGAAGGAGTGCAAGTTGATGGCTTCCTATAGACGTTTTTGTGCAATGATGGCTGCAGTGCTGACCTTGTCGACAGAAGCTGCAATGGGGCAGGGCATCCCTGTCATTGATCAAACAGCGATCGCCAAACATCTGGAAAGTATCGCGCAGTTGAAATCGCAGCTCGATGCTCTTCATCAGCAGATTGAGAAGGCCGAAGAGCTTTATACCTCTTTCAACAAGCTGACAGATATGGCGGATGTCGCACAGGTTCTCAATGATCCAGCGATCCGAAAAGCCCTCCCGCCGGAATTTGCTGCCGTAGAAGGATTATTCGAAGGCAATGGCAGTGGGGCGTTGAACGATGCGGCCTCAAAATTCCTCGACAAAAATACGACCTACAAAACTTCTGCTGATGATTTTTACGCAACAGAACTGTCCCGTGTGCAGAACAAAAATGCCGGCCAGATGGGGATTGGTCAGAAAATTTACGACGCAGCCACAAAACGCATCGAAGGAATTGATGAACTTCGTCAGAAAATTTCCACGGCAAGTGAAGCCAAGGAAATTGCCGATTTGCAAGCAAGGCTCCTGGCCGAGCAAGCCTTTGTGCAAACCGATGTGCTGCGTATGGAAGGTTTGCGCATGGTTCAGCAGGCGCAAACGCAGGTTGATGATCAGCGCAAGGCAGAAGATTGGCACCGTCGCATGGATGCCATGAAGGAGGCGCTGAAATGAAAAATGTGCTGATCCTGACAGCCTTCATCCTCCTGTCCGCATGTGGAGAGAAAGCTGAAGCAACCTACACGGTCGAAGAATTGCTGGCCGATCACGGAATACTGTCACGCATTCTCGACAAGTGTCGCAATAATCCAGGTGAGTTGCGCAATACGGTTAACTGCATGAATGCCGAAGCGGCCAATAGCAAGTTGCGTTTCCAGAATATGCGCAAGGCGCTTGGAGGCTAGCACCGTGTATCACGTGTTCGAGTTTATTGATGGACAATTCAAACGCCCGTTGGAAATGTTCATATCCGATGGGACGTCGAATATTGCCGAATGGGTTTCCGGCCCGCTTACCGCTGCCGTGACCCTTTACGTTATCCTGTTTGGTTATCTTATCTTGCGCGGTTCGGTGCATGAACCCATCCTGGATTTTGCTTTTCGCGCAATCAAGCTTGCGATCATCGTGACGCTGGTCAAGAACGCCAGCGAATACCAGAGCTATGTCACCAATATTTTTTTCGAACAGCTGCCGCGCGAGATTTCGCAAGCGCTTAATTCCGGTGCGGCGCCGAGCGCATCGACCTTCGATCGTCTGCTGGATAAAGGACAGAACTCAGCGACAGACATCTGGAAACGATCCTCCTGGCCCATCGATATTGTAACGGGCGTTGGCGGATTATTGGTGATTGCCGTCAGCTTTCTTGTCGCAGGAATAGGCTATGTCGTTTCACTATATGCGCGATTGGCACTAGCCATCGTGCTGGCGATCGGCCCAATCTTCATTGCATTTGCCATGTTCCAGTCGACGCGACGCTTCACAGAGGCCTGGATCGGACAAGTGGCAAATTTTGTCATTCTTCAGGTTCTTGTCGTCGCTGTTGGAGCGCTGCTGATTGCATGTCTCGACACAACTTTTACAGCAATCGATGGCTATTCCGACGTATTGATGCGTCCCATCGCGCTTTGTGCCATCGGCATTGCCGCTCTTTATGTCTTTTATCAGCTTCCAGGCATCGCTTCGGCTCTAGCTTCCGGCGGAGCGTCTCTGGCTTATGGCTACACAGCTTCACGCGATGCGCATGAAGGATTGCTTGCCAAGGCAACGTCGCGGAGCGCGGGGTTTGTGGCTCGCGGCACACGCATGATGAGAAGAGCATTGTGAGCGAAGGAGACCTGCTTATGACCTCGTCTGCGGCGATGAAAAACAGGTATTTGTCAGTAATCAAACCGACCTTGTTTCTCGGGATCGCGCTCGCACTTGTCAGTTGTGCGTCGCTGACAAATCCCTTGCCGAAATGCGATGGAAATGCGCGAAGACCTCTGAACCGCGCAATGTGGCAATGGGAAAGATCGAGTGCACTGCCGAAGTCCAAAGCGGAATCCATCCCGCGCTTTGTTGATGAGCGCAAACCATCCAGGGCTTTTGATCATTTCGATATTGATGCCTCTTTCGGCGATTGCGAGGATTGATGGTCACGACAGACAATCTCAAAAGCTATTTCGAAAAAGCGCGTCGCTTTGATCAAGACCGCATGATCGAGGTTGAGCGTTCAAATCGCTTGGCCTGGTCGATCGCAATTGCGGCCGGAATTGTTGCTGGCATATCAATCCTTGCAGTTGCAAGCCTTGCGCCGCTGAAAACTGTCGAACCTTTCGTGGTTCGCGTCGACAATTCCACCGGGATCGTTGATGTCGTTTCCGCGCTGTCGGCGACTGCTGGTACTTACGACGAAGCCGTGACCAAATATTTTGCAGCAAAATATGTTCGTGGACGCGAAGGCTACGTCTGGAGCGAATCCCAGGAAAATTTTCGAACAATTGCGCTTCTATCCACACAGGCAGAACAGGCGCGGTTTGCGGCCACTTATCGCGGCAGCAACCCGCAATCACCACAAAATGTCTATGGCCGCTCTGCCACGGTGCGGATTAACATCGTCTCCATCGCGCTCATCAATCAAAACGTGGTGTCGGTACGCTACATACGTAGCCTAACGCGCGGTGAAGAAGTCCGGACAACTCATTTTGTTGCGACCCTTACCTATTCCTACGCCAACGCTCCCATGTCATCGACAGACCGACTGGTGAACCCGCTTGGTTTCGCGGTTAGTGAATATCGTGCAGATCCGGAGGCAATCGATTGATGCGTTTTCCAATCATTGTCACATTTTTTCTGGCTTCATCCGCTTCCAGTGTCCTCGCGTTGGAGATACCAACAACAGCATCGCAGGACAGTCGTGTCCGTTTTGTCAGTTATCAGCCCTACAATATCACAAGGATCATCGGATCCTTGCGCTCCTCGGTTCAAGTCGAGTTTGCCCGGGATGAGGAAATTGCACATGTGGCGCTTGGCAACAGCGTCGCCTGGGAAGTCGCACCAGCCGGTAATATCCTGTTTTTAAAACCACGAGAAAACCAGCCGGTTACCAATATCTCCGTTGTAACGACACGTCGGGACGGGTCTACGCGCAGTTACCAGATGGAACTTAAGGTGCGGGAGGGTTCGGTAGAAGTCGGAGAGAATACTTACTTTTACGTGAAATTCCGATATCCACACGACGAAGCTGAACTGCGTCGCCAGCAAGCTGCGGCTCAGGCGCGCACAGCCCAAGCCAGAGATGCTGATAATGTGCTGTCGCTTCACGAGGCATATGGTCCGCGCAATTGGCGCTACTCCGCACAGGGGGCAAAGGCACTGGAGCCGCAAAGCGTCTACGACAACGGTAAAATCACAACATTCTCCTTTGCGGGTAATCAGGAAATGCCTGCAATCTATATGGAAAATTCTGACGGTTCGGAGAGCCTCGTGCCCAAAACTGTCGATGGCAATCTGGTCATGGTCCATACGTTAAGCCGCAAATTCATTCTGCGACGGGGCAAAGATGTGCTGTGCGTATTCAATGAAGCCTATGACCGGGTTGGCATCAACCCTGCCACAAACACGACGTCTCCGTCCGTTGAACGCATCGTGAAACCGGATCTGGCGGGACAGGGGAAGTGAGTAAGATGGCCGAGAATGAGGAAGACAAGATCCCTGGTGAGCGCGCCGAAACGGTTACGGCTACACGCATCGACAATAATCCTGTTCTCAAGCGCGGGGCTGTTGCACTCGCCATTGTGTTGTTCATTGGCTTTGCTCTTTGGTCGACATCTGGAAGCAAAACAAAGGATAACAATAGCCAGACCGAGCGCGTCGTGATCCGCCAAACAACACCCTTTGAGGCGGCAAGAGAAAAGACAGAACCGGTTGAAGAAAAGCCGGAGGTAAAACTGCCAACACCGGTCCTTGAAGAACCTATGCCCGAAGTGGACGAATTGCTTGATGCCGCCCGTCGTGCGCCCGTCATGGCTTATAGCGGAGGGCAGAAAAATTCGCCCTCACGAGGCGGAGGGGGGAACGGTAATAATGCGGTAGAAGATAGGAATTTTATACCGATCGACGGCAATTTTATTGGCCAGAACCAGCAGAATGCCGATGAACAACGGTTCGAAAATCTGCTGCGGCCGACCCGACTTGAGGGTTCGCGCGCCGGTATGCTCGCAAATCGTGATTTCATCATCGCCATGGGGACTTCCATCCCTTGTGTGCTCGAAACGGCACTTGCCTCGGATCAGCCGGGCTTTGCAAGCTGTGTGATCAACCGCGACGTTTTATCCGATAACGGCCGCGTGGTGCTGATGGAAAAAGGAACCCAGCTTGTCGGGGAATATCGTGGTGGTCTCCAACGGGGTCAAAAACGTCTGTTTGTGCTTTGGAATAGGGCGAAAACGCCTCAAGGTGTGATCGTTACGCTTGCCTCGCCAGCAACCGATGCGCTTGGCCGCGCTGGCGTTGGTGGGCAGGTCGATACGCATTGGTGGGAGCGCTTCGGCAGTGCGCTTCTCCTTTCCGTCGTCGGCGATGCGACAAGTTACGCGAGCAGTCGTCTGCAAGACGGCAATTTTGATGCACAAAATACCGCGGATGCCGGCAAACAGGCTGCTGCCATTGCAGTGGAGCAATCAATTAATATTGCCCCGACACTCCACAAACATCAGGGGGAATTGGTCTCCATCTTTGTCGCTCGCGATCTCGATTTTGCAGGCGTTTACCAGCTCCGTGTAACCGAACCTGGAAATCGCATTCTCGATCGGGCGGCTTTGGGTGATTTCCAACCGCCATCGACGCTTGTGACAAAATAGGTGGACAAATGGCTGAAGCCCAGGACATCACCGTCGTTCGTGAACTTCTAAAGCCTCTTGCGGTCTTCCTGGATGATTGCTCGTTGTATGAGATCATTGTCAATCATCCGGGTCAGGTGCTGACGGAAGGGCCGGGTGGTTGGCAGATACACGATCTTCCTGGGCTTTCCTTTGAAAAACTCATGCGCCTTGCCCGGGCGGTGGCGAGCTTTTCCCATCAAACCATCAATGAAACGCGACCGATACTTTCGGCAACACTTCCAGCTGGCGAGCGAATTCAAATTATCATTCCACCCGCCACCACGAAAGGAACGGTCAGCATCACAATCCGCAAACCATCATCGCTTGATTTTACGCTTGATGATCTGGACGCCAATGGCTTTTTCTCTCATACGCAAACAAGCTTTCGTGCCCTTTCAAAAGAACAAGAACGTTTACGAGAACTCTACAAAAGGGGGCAATTCAAGGAGTTTCTTCGTCAAGCTGTTATCGCGCGGAAAAATATCATTATCTCTGGTGCGACAGGGTCCGCAAAAACCACTCTTTCAAAAGCTCTTATCAAGCATATTCCACAACACGAGCGTGTCATTTCGATTGAAGACAGCGCGGAACTTATAATTTCCCAACCAAATCAGGTGCGTCTGTTTTATTCAAAGGGCTCGCAGGGGGTATCGAATGCAGGTCCGAAGGAATTACTCGAATCGTGTCTGCGAATGCGTCCCGATCGAATATTGCTGCAGGAACTGAGAGACGGAAGCGCGTTTTATTATATTCGCAATATCAACTCGGGCCATCCAGGATCCATCACAACAGTTCATGCAGATTCTGCCAGACTTGCCTTCGAGCAACTGACTTTACTAGTCAAGGAATCGGAAGGGGGAAGCGCACTCGAACGCGCTGACATCCGACGTATGTTGGAGATTTCGGTTGACGTTGTTGTGCAATGTAAACGCACCGATGGAACGTTCCGCGCTGTTGAAATTTACTTCTCCGGCTGTGCGAACGATTGAGCACAATTGGTGGCGCAATAATGATTTTTCTGCTTTCTCGTCGTCCCAATTTGAACCTTTACCGCGCTGATTTCGCGTTTAATCGATTCTATTGTCGCGGTTGGGCTTTTTTGGTTGGCAGCAGCCTTTCCTATCGCATAAGCAACGAGGAGCTGGTTCCAGGAGTGCTTGTAATTGTTGCAAGCCTTTCATGAACCTATCCTGCAGTAAGGAGGCCATGATGGCGAAGTGGGTGTACACGTTCGGCGACGGCAAGGCAGAAGGCGCGGCAAGCGACCGCAATCTTCTCGGTGGCAAGGGAGCAAACCTGGCTGAAATGAGCAGCCTTGGTCTTCCGGTACCTCCAGGCTTTACCATCACGACCGAAGTCTGCACCTATTATTACGATCACGACCGGTCTTATCCATCCGAGCTCAATGATCAGGTTCAGGCGGCTCTGGCCCATATTGCGAAAGTGACGGGGCGTAATTTCGGCGATGCCGAAAAGCCGCTTCTGGTGTCGGTGCGTTCTGGCGCCCGTGCTTCTATGCCGGGCATGATGGATACGGTGCTCAATCTAGGGCTCAACGACGAGACGGTGCAGGCTATCGCCCGCGAAGCGGGTGACGAGCGTTTTGCTTATGACAGCTACCGTCGCTTCATCCAGATGTATTCGGATGTCGTGCTGGGTGTTGATCATGGCTTCTTTGAAGAAATTCTCGAAGACAAGAAGGCCGATCTCGGCATTGAGGTCGATACGGCGCTGACGGCCGAAGACTGGAAGGGGGTCATCGCCTCTTACAAGGCTAAGGTCGAGGAAGAACTCGGCCAGCCTTTCCCGCAAGACCCACGCGAACAGCTCTGGGGCGCTATAGGCGCCGTTTTCTCAAGCTGGATGAATGCGCGCGCCATCACCTATCGTCGTTTGCACAATATCCCGGCGGCCTGGGGCACGGCGGTTAATGTGCAGGCGATGGTGTTCGGCAATATGGGTGAAACCTCTGCGACTGGCGTTGCCTTCACACGCAATCCTTCGACAGGCGAGAAGAGACTTTATGGTGAGTTCCTCGTCAATGCGCAGGGTGAAGATGTCGTTGCCGGTATTCGCACGCCGCAGAACATCACGGAAGAAGCGCGCATTGCGGCCGGTTCCGACAAGCCGTCGCTCGAAAAGGTAATGCCGGAAGCCTTCGCTGAATTCCTCAAGGTCGCTAACCGGCTGGAACAGCATTATCGCGACATGCAGGACCTCGAATTCACTATCGAACGCGGCAAATTGTGGATGCTCCAAACCCGTTCGGGCAAGCGCACTGCAAAGGCAGCGTTGAAGATGGCCGTCGAAATGGCAGGCGAAGGCCTCATTTCCGAGGAAGAAGCGGTTCTGCGCGTCGATCCGGCAGCGCTTGACCAGCTTCTGCACCCGACCATTGACCCGCGTGCGGAGCGCCAGATCATTGGTCAGGGCCTCCCGGCGTCGCCGGGCGCTGCAACAGGCGAAATCGTCTTCTCTTCGGAAGAAGCCGAACAGGCAAAGTCGGAGGGCCGTAAGGTCATTCTCGTTCGCATCGAGACCAGCCCGGAAGATATTCACGGCATGCACGCGGCAGAAGGCATTCTGACGACGCGCGGCGGCATGACCAGTCACGCAGCTGTCGTCGCACGCGGCATGGGCAAGCCATGCGTTTCCGGTGCGGGGTCGCTTCGCGTTGACTATCGCAATGGCGTCATGCTAGCAGCAGGCCAGACTTTCAAGAAGGGCGATGTCGTCACCGTCGATGGTGGCACCGGGCAGGTCCTGAAAGGCGCTGTCGCCATGTTGCAGCCCGAGCTTTCCGGCGATTTCGGCAGGCTGATGGAATGGGCTGACCGGACCCGCCGGATGAAGGTTCGCGCCAATGCAGAAACCCCGGCGGATGCCCGCACGGCGCGTTCGTTTGGTGCGGAAGGCATAGGCCTCTGCCGGACTGAACACATGTTCTTCGATGGAAGCCGCATTGTCGCCATGCGCGAAATGATCCTTTCCGACAATGAAGAAGGCCGCCGCACGGCTCTCGCAAAGCTTTTGCCGATGCAGCGTTCGGATTTCGTCGAACTTTTCGAGATCATGAAGGGGCTCCCGGTTACGATCCGTCTGCTTGATCCGCCATTGCACGAGTTCCTGCCGCATACGGACGAGGAAGTCGCAGAGGTTGCCCGGTCGATGGGTGTCGATGCGACAAAGCTGCGCGAACGCGCGGATGCCCTGCATGAATTCAACCCGATGCTGGGCCATCGCGGCTGCCGTCTGGCTGTATCCTATCCGGAAATCGCGGAAATGCAGGCCCGGGCGATTTTTGAAGCTGCCGTCGAAGCAGGCAAAAAAACCGGCGAGCACGTGGTGCCGGAAGTGATGGTGCCTCTGGTTGGTCTGAAAGCCGAACTCGATTTCGTCAAGGCGCGCATCGATGCAGTTGCCAAGGAAGTCATGGCAGAGGCGGGCGTCAAAATCGACTATATGGTCGGCACGATGATCGAACTGCCGCGTGCGGCTTTGCGCGCTGCCGAAATCGCCGAAACGGCTGAGTTCTTCTCGTTTGGCACCAATGATTTGACGCAAACGACATTCGGCATTTCACGCGACGATGCGTCGTCGTTCCTGACCTCCTATCAGCAGCGTGGTGTGATCGAACAGGACCCGTTCGTGTCGCTCGATCTCGAAGGCGTTGGTGAACTGGTGGAAATCGCCGCTGAACGCGGACGTAAGACCCGCGAAAAACTGAAGCTCGGCATCTGCGGCGAGCATGGTGGTGATCCGGCGTCGATCGCCTTCTGCGAAAAGACAGGTCTCGACTATGTTTCCTGTTCGCCGTTCCGGGTGCCGATTGCCCGTCTTGCGGCTGCGCAGTCGGCTGTGCGCAAGGTTTGACAGGACGCCACAATTTGGCTTAGCTGCCGGAGTAATGCCCCGGTGGCCAAGCAATTTTTAGAAAACGTAATCATGTTTCGTTGTATCGCCGCGGCTGGAGCCGCCATCCTCATCGCGACCAGCACGGCCAGCGCCTATGATATCTCGCCGCAGGAGCGCGCGCAGAACAAGGCCCGCCAGGACACGATCAGGATTGTCGAACCGCAATTGCATATTGCGCGCGGCGGTGCCGCGTCACCGCAGGTGGCGTTGACCCTTGATGCCTGCATGGGCAAGACCGACCACCGTATACTCGACATGCTGGTTCAGAACCGGATTCCGGCAACGATCTTCGTGACAGGCCGATGGATAAAACAGAACCCTGCCGCCGTGGCGGTTCTGAAAGCCAATGCCGATCTTTTCGATATCGAAAATCATGGTGCGATGCATATTCCGGCCATCACCAATGAGCCGAGGATGTACGGGATCAAGACGGCGGGCTCGCTCGAGGCGGTCCATCTGGAGATCGACGCCGGTGCGACGGCAATCACGGATGCAGGAATGTCGAAGCCCGTCTGGTATCGCGATGCGACTGCCCGTTATTCGACCGATGCCGTCAAGCTGGCGGCAAGCATGGGCTACAAGATCGGCGGTTATTCATTGAATGGCGATCAGGGTGCCTCCCTGATGGCGCCTGCGGTCGAGCGCCGCATCGCCGCCGCCCGGGATGGTGACGTCATCATTTCGCATATCAACCAGCCGTCGCGTTCGGCGGGTGAGGGCGTAGTCAAAGGCGTGCTGGCCCTGAAAGCGAAGGGGATGAAATTTGTGCGTCTCAAGGAGGTCGAGACGACCATGACGCTCAATCCGGTCGCACCGCACAACCTTCACGCGGACGTTCCAAAGCCTGTAGCGCCGAAATAACCCCGTTCAGGCGCCGTTGACTTTCTCCTTCGGGGAAAGACTTTTCATGACGGCGGCGTAGTTGCGGCCAAGGCTTTCAAAAACGGCATTTTCGCCCGTGGGCGGTTCAACGGACAATGTCGTGCCGTCGTTGCGCAATGTGACGAAGATAACCTGATCTTCCGGTTGCCCCGCAATGGCAATTGCACCTATGCGTTGTGCTTCGCTGGTGTCGAGAGCAGGCATATTGAACAGAACTTCGCCGCCAACGCGTTCTGCGGCCTTGGCGAGCGCGGAATCAAAACCTTCGATCAGGACGTCGATGGCTCCAAGCGCAAACTCCAGTTCGACGGCTTCAAGCGTCATCGCATCCTCTGCGGTTGTGCCGTCCGATGACTGGTTGCCATTTTGAAGGGCGCGATCCATTCCGTCCTCTCCGACGATTGCAATATAAGCCCCACATACACAATCATGCCTTCTGTTAGCGGTTGCTGCAATGCCTTTTTATTTGATTTACCTAGCTTTTTCTCACTTATTCTTAAAGCTGGTGATCTTTGCAGGCTAAGAACGCATCCCGAAAAGTGCAAAACGGTTTTCGGATCAGATGCGTGCTGAACAAACAATTGGAGCGCCAATCTGCCGTAATCAGATTGAATTGCGCCCCTGGAGGGTGCTGCCCCTAATGCGATTTGCCTAATCTATCAAGCACGCCAAACGTGCATTAGCTATTGCTTTTGTAGATCGCTAAATATTCCCCCGACAGGTTTTGATCGCGGTCAATGCTCTTTCATCCCGAATCTTCGACGTTCTCCTCATCACAAGGGAATTGGTGTCGGAGGGCACATGAAACTGATCTGGAAAGCGGCGGTCGGCGGCGCGGGTGCGCAAGCCGCAGCTTGGCTCTTTGCGCTTTCAACACCCCATTGGCTGACGGCGAAACACGAAGCCGCCGTCGATGTCACCGACAAGGCTTTGATCGAAAAAGGCGAGTATGTCGCCCATGCGGGAGACTGCGCTGCGTGCCATACGGCTCCGGGAGGCAAGGCGTTTGCGGGCGGGCTTGGCATGCAGACGCCGCTTGGCACGATTTATTCCACGAACATCACGCCAGACAGCAAAACCGGTATCGGTGGCTACAGCTATGCCGACTTCGAGCGCGCCGTACGGCAGGGGGTGCGTCAGGATAATGTCCATCTTTATCCGGCAATGCCCTTTGTTTCCTATACGGTCGTGAATGACGAGGACATGAAGGCGCTTTAAGCGTTCTTCATGTCGAAGGTGGAGCCGGTACAACAGGATAACCAGCCCAGCACTTTGCCGTGGCCGACCAATATGCGCTGGCCGCTCGCCTACTGGCAGCTTTTCTTTCGAAATTCGCGTTCGTTTGAGATTGCAGCCGACACCGATCCGGTGATCGCACGCGGCGCTTATCTGGTCGAGGGGCTCGGTCATTGCGGCGCGTGCCATACGCCACGTGGTCTCGCCTATGAAGAAAAAGCGGTGAAGAACGATCCGAAGGGCAAGTTCCTGTCCGGTTCGGTTCTGGAAGGCTGGTATGCGAAAAACCTGCGCGATCAGGATACCGGTCTTTCGACATGGGCTGAAGACGAGATCGTCACCTTCCTCAAGACCGGGCGTACCGATCGCACAGCGGCGTTCGGCTCGATGGCCGATGTCGTGCAGCATTCGACCCAATATCTTGCGGAAGATGATTTGCGCGCAATTGCCCGTTATTTGAAGTCGCTGCCACCAAGCGAAGGACGCGAACGTGAATGGCAACAGAAGGAAGATGTGACGACGGCGGCCCTCAAGGTGGGAGATTTCAGTGCACCGGGCGCTCTGTCCTATGTCGAGCAATGTTCGGTCTGCCATCGTATGGACGGCAAGGGTGCACCGCGCATCTATCCGGCGCTTGCTGGCAATTCGATTGTCTTTGCCGATGATCCAAGCTCGCTCATTCAGGTCACTTTGACCGGGGGCAGGACGCCTGACACGCCAGCGGACAAGATGGCTTTCACCATGCCGGGCTTTGCCAATCTTCCAAACTGGCAGGTCGCCGAAATCCTGAACTTCATTCGCAACGGCTGGGGCAACCACGGCGCTGCCATAACGGAGCAGGATATCGCGCGTATGCGGCGTGAAATCGCTCACAAGCCCGTCCATTACGTTCCGGAGAACAAGCAATGAAAACCAGTACGATTGTCGTTCTTGGTGCCAGTTTTGCCGTGGCAGTAACGGGCGGCGCATTCCTCTTCAATCACCTGCGGCCTTCGCTGGATGCCCCGGCTCCCAAAGCCTATGCGGTTCTGGACAAGGATAAAAATCAGGTCGGAACCTATGTCATCCCGCCGGACCGTGACATTCTCAAGCAACCGAACGCGCCTGAAATCATGCATGGCAAGCGGTTGCTCAACGAAACCGCGCGGCTTCTGCCCGACAATGTCGGCAATGGCCTCAACTGCAACTCCTGCCACATGGGGCAGGGCAAGATGGATAATGTCGCTTCCTATATCAACAGCAGCAACTTCTATCCCGCCGTCATGCCCCGTGCAGGCAAGGAAGTCGATCTGGTGATGCGCATCAATGGCTGCTTCCAGCGTTCGATGAACGGCAAACCGCTACCGCCTGAGGGGGCCGACATGAAGGCGATGGTCGCCTATATGGACTGGCTGCGGCAGGATGTGAAAAAGGGCACCAAAGTGGCGATCCGCAATGCCGGTCCCATCGATGAAAGCCTTGTTCCCGATCCAGTCAATGGCGCCAGAATCTATGCCGCACAATGCTCGACCTGTCATGGCGCGGGTGGCGAAGGCATGAAGGACCAGGCCGGTGACTATATCTTCCCGCCGCTCTGGGGGGATGAAAGCTTCAACATCGGAGCCGGACTGGCCCGGACTTACAAGGCGGCGCAGTTCGTCAAATATGCGATGCCGCCAGCCCAGAACTACAATCTGCCCATCGGGCAAGGCTGTGTGCTGACCGATCAGGAAGCCATTGATGTGTCGGAATATTTCACCCACATGCCGCGTCCCGACTTCGCAGGCAAGGTGAAGGACTGGCCCAACATGAAGAAGCCGAAAGATGCGCGTTACTAGAGCATTTCCAGCAAAAGTGCGAAGCGGTTTTGCGTGGGACAATGCGACGAAACAAATAGTTCGGGCGGTTCCGGCAACTCAGTTTTGACCGGAGCTGCTCTCAATGACATCGCCAGGAAAAGTGCCCCGCCATGTCCAAGCCAGGTGGGGCATTTGAATTTCTACGCCGAAGTTTTGCCGATCGAAAATCTCTCTGCTATTCATACTGTGTGAAAACAGAGAGACAGAGCGGCTCCAATGATTCAGTATAAGCTGGAAATGTTCTCGGAGACTGCATGAGAAAACTTCGCTACCAGCGGCGTCAGTCGCGCTCTGCAGTATGGGCGCTTCGGCTTGGTGTTTTTGCGCTCGTGCTGCTTGCGATGGCGTTTCTTCTGCATCGCTTCTGGACACTGGAGACACCGGATTTGGTGCTGCTTGCCGGATTGAGCACTGGTCTTGCCGCTCTGGCCCTTCTGTGCTCGGCTAAAGGTTTTCGCAATCTCTGGGTCAATGGCGACAAGGGTGGCGCACGCTCCTTCTGGGGCGGCATATTCGCTTTTGCCGTGCTGCTTCCAGTCGGACTGGTCACGGCACTGTGGTATCTCTCTCCACCCCTCTACGACATATCCACGGATTTCGAGACGCCGCCGCAATTCCCGTCCAATATGCCACCACGCCTGCAATGGATGAATCCGCTGACCGTGGCCGTGAGTGGCGATGCGCTGACCCAGTTGACCGCCTATCCCGATGTGGTCGGACGCCGCTATGAAGCCGCACCGGACCGCGTTGCGCAGGGGGTCGAGACGGTTCTGAGGACTTTCGGGTGGCAGGAGATCGCGCGCAATGTGTCTTCGCCGGAACAGAACGCGACGCGATTTGCCGTGACCGCGCATAGTTTCATACTGGGTCTGAAAAGCGATATCGTCATCCGCCTGCTCGACGAAGGCGAAACTACCTATGTCGATGTGCGCTCGCTGTCACGCTATGGCAAGCGCGATATGGGGCAGAATGCCGGTTTCATTACCGATTTTCTGGGGGCGCTGGAAGGCGAGGTCAACAAGGCTCCAGCCGACGTGGAATAATCAGCCGGGAAGATAGATGCTACCCAGCGACGGATGGCCATCTGTCGTGACTTCCCCACGCCCGACCAGATCTTCCAGATGTGCGAGCACGGACAGCGCTGCCGCACCGTGCAATCGCGGATCAGTCTCGCGATAAATCACTGTCACCATGTCGCCGATTGTCCGGTCCCCCTGTAGAACACGCTCTAAAATGGCACGTTCACGCATCTTGCGATGGGCACGCAGGCCACGAACGAAGGCGGCAGGCTTGGTCACGGCGCCGCCATGCCCCGGCAGATAGACCTTGTCGTCGCGTGTCAGCAGTTTTTCGAGCGAGACCATGTAGTCATTCATCGAGCCGTCCGGCGGTGCGACGATGGACGTCGCCCAGGCCATGACATGGTCTGCGGAGAAAAGAATGCCGGTTCCTTTCAGGCCGAACGCCATGTGATTGGCGGCATGTCCGGGAGTATGAATTCCTTCCAGAGCCCAGCCATCACCTTCGATCGTGCTTCCGTCGGTCAGTGCAATATCCGGAACGAACTCCGTATCGGCGCTTGCCTCAAGCATGTTTGTTTCGCCCGCATAATAGGGGCGGGCAGGGCGATGCGATCCCTCGGCAACGGTGCGAGCGCCAAGGCTTTCCTTCAGACGCTGGGCCAAAGGTGAATGATCGCGATGGGTGTGGCTGACGAAGATATGGCTGACCGGACGACCGGCAATAGCTGCGATCAAGGCGTTGTAATGCGCCTCATCTTCAGGGCCGGGATCGATGATCGCCAGCGTATCTGTGCCGATAAGATAGCTGTTGGTGCCGTGAAAGGTGAAAGCGCTCGGATTATTGACGGTGAGGCGCAAGATGCCTTTACTCAGTTCAACCGGCTTCCCATATTGGGGCGTGAAACTGCTGTCGAAAACAAGCGCCATTGAAGCGGCTTCCATTCTTCTTTGGTTTGATTGATGAAACGGCATAGGCCTTATATAGTCGGGTTGCAAACGTGAACGGTCACGCGGGCTGACAATCGCGTCAGCGGACAGGTTCCCGAGAATTTCAGATCTTGGTGTCTGTCGCCGCGTCAAAAGTGGAGTTGGATATGCCTCATAGAGCAAAATCTCGCGTCGCCACCGCCTCTCTCGCAGCAGAATATCTGCCGACAAGACAACTGGCCCGTGCTTTCTGGTTTGTCGGGCTTGCGCTGATCGGAACGGCTGTTCTCACCATTTCTGCCAAGATCAAAGTCGATCTGGTATATGTCAATGTGACGATGCAGACCTTTGCTCTCTTTGCAATTTCAGCGCTTTACGGTTCGCGGCTCGCCGTGGCGACTGTCGCTCTTTATCTGCTCGAAGGTGCGCTTGGCATGCCGGTTTTCACCGGAACGCCGGAGAAGGGCATCGGTCTTGCCTATATGGTTGGTCCGACAGGTGGCTATCTGCTCTCCTACCTTGCCGCTGCCTGGATCGTCGGACGTGCTGCCGACAAGGGACTGGCGCGTAACCCTCTCGCTCTCGGCGGTGCAATGCTACTCGCAGAAGCGGTCATTCTTTTGATGGGTGCAGGCTGGATGGCTTATCTTTTCGGTCTGGAAAAGGCGATTGCCTTCGGGTTCGGCGTCTTTATCGTTGGCGATCTCGTGAAACTCGCACTTGCCGCATGCGGTGTCCCTGCGGTGATGTCACTTTTGAAGCGCTGAATTTTTATCGGTTCTGCATGTTGAAAGCCGGGTCGTTGGCCCGGCTTTTTCTTGTTTCGGTTGAAACTGCTTCGCAATTGACAGAGACCTCTTCAACAAGCTTTGTCGTTAGAAGAAATCTGCTTTTACGGGGAGGATGATTTGCACGTCGAAACTCTGGTGGTCGAGCCGCTGACAAAAGACGCTTTTGCGCCATTTGGTGATGTCATCGAGACAGAAGGAGCTGAGCTTCGTCTGATCAACAACGGAACGACCGAGCGATACCACGATCTCGCGCGTGTCGAAGCTACTGGTACCGAAGCAAGGGTTCTTGTCAATATTTTCCGCGGACAATCGTTTGAAGCGCCAATCGACATCGTCATGATGGAACGTCATCCTTTCGGCTCGCAGGCATTCGTTCCATTGAACGGCAGGCCGTTCCTTGTGATCGTCGCCGAGGATGACGGAGGCAAGCCTGCACGTCCGCGTGTTTTCCTTGCGCGCGGTGATCAGGGCGTCAATTATCTGCGCAATGTGTGGCACCACCCGCTACTGGCGCTTGAGCAGAAATCCGATTTTCTGATTGTCGACCGGGCAGGCAAGGAAGACAATCTGGAGGAGTTTTTCTTCTCCAATGCCGCCTACCGCATTGAAACGACGAAACCTGCCTGAGCTTTATCGAGGGATATTATGGGTAAACTTTCCACACATGTTCTCGACACTGCCCACGGCAGTCCAGCGGCGGCGATGCGAATCGAGCTTTATCGTATTGCCACAAACGGCGCTTCTGAACTCATCAAGCGGACGGTGACCAATCTCGACGGACGCACGGACGCGCCTCTGCTTTCCGGTGATGAATTGCGCACCGGCACTTACGAGTTGCAGTTCCATGTTGCCGAATATTTTGAGGGACGCGGTGCAGAACAAGCCAATCCGCCGTTTCTTGACCTAATTCCGATCCGCTTCGCAATCGCCGATGTTGATGGAAACTACCATGTGCCGCTGCTTGTCAGCCCGTGGTCCTATTCCACCTATCGCGGAAGCTGATCCGGACTTATCCTCTTTTCGGGCAGACGAACTAGGCTCTTCGCATTATCCATTGCGAGGAGCTGTTCATGGACCAAACCCCAAATCTGAAAATGCCCTATATTCTGCCCAGTCAGGTGCACAAACATGTCACCTCATAATGAGGCATGGCGGCAACTCGATGCCGTCGAGCATCTGAGCGTCAAGTCGCGGAATCGAGCCGAAGCGCTGGAACACCTGTCAGTGGAGATGGCTATCTCCTGGCTGCGGCTGCTGCCGGGGCATGGGCAGGAAAAGGCGGTGCAATAGCATCTTTCATTTATGGCGGATGGTTATTCGTGAGGCCTGCTATCGGCTGGCAGGCTTATGTCGAGGACGAAGCGCACCTGATGGTTTTTGATGGCCCTCTCTGGAAGGGGTTTCATCGGTTCCGGAAAACGTGTCCCTGTCGATGCTGGGTGTTCATGCCACTGCCGATGCGGTCAACCGGCTTGCGATCTCGTCGGATACCGGCTTATCCAACAATGCCGGTGCAGGCCATCAGGTGAAGGTGAACAAGCAGGCGGTTAGCGATACCGCAAGCCTTCTGTATCAGACCAATTGGGCCGGTTTTGCCGAAATGGGGCTGAATGGCAGCAACGATTCGGTGTGAAGATGAGCAGCGATGCAGGACAATGGCGAGAGGCGATCAAGATCGATCACGCCACAGGCAATGTTGCCATCGGCTCGGTCTGGCCGCAGACGAAGCTTAGTGTTGACTGTCCGATCTGTCCCGCGTCCTATGCGGCCGCGGCGTTGCCCTCTGCCGGAGCACTGGCGCTGGTGCGCTGGTCTTTGTAACGAACGCCCTTCCGGCGCGGGAATGGCCTATTCGGATGGCACGAACTGGCGAAGCATTCGCAGCGGTACGATAATTGCCTAGGGCATTTTGCTGTCAGCCGGAATTATCTGGCGTCGTACAAATGCGGTAAATCAAAGCGATGGAGCGAAAGCGCGAACCTGTGTGAGCGCATCCGCTCTGGCGGCCTCCCGAAAGCGGCGACCGGGTTGGGACCAGGACATGCAGAAACCCGCGAGACGGAACATGGCCCCAATTTGGCCAAAGATGTTTGTTAAGCGCCTGAAACGGCAATTGATATAGTCCTGCCGGAGGACTCATGATAACGGTGGCGAGAAATTTGAATGCTTCGAAGCTACGACGTGCGGCAAGCCGCGAAGGGATTGACTAAATTTTAGTCCCCAATAGTAGTATGAATAGCCTTATGGCGCTGGAATCGTTCCGGTATTTCTCTCCGTGGAGAGCGGGATTACACGCGTATGAGTTTGAAATATCCATGGCAGAGACTGGCGCTTTTGCCCCGCGCCAGCAAACAGATCATTCTGATGCTGAGCGACTGCGCTCTGCTGTTGCTAAGTGCCTATATCGCGTTCGTCATCCGGCTCGGCTTCGTTTTCGTGCCGAACGAGGGACAAACGTTCCTGATTTTCATCGCGCCCGTTCTGGCAATCCCGGTTTTCATTCGCTTCGGCCTCTACCGCGCCATTATCCGCTATCTGGCGGAACGTGCGATCTGGCCGATTTTTCAGGCCACGGCCATTGCCTCGCTGTTCTGGGTTGCGCTGGTGTTCCTCATGGAACTCTACGGCAGCGCGGGCCTGCCGCGCTCGGTTCCGCTGCTCTATTGGCTTTTGAGCACTGTTTTCATCTCGACCAGCCGGTTCGGTGCGAAGTGGCTTTTGCGAAGCGCTGAATCCGACAAACGTTATACGAGTTCCGCATTGATCATTGGCGTGGGCGAACCCGCCCGCCAGCTCGCAACCGCGCTTCGCAGCCATAGCGACACACTGGTTGTCGGCTTTGTCGATCCTAATGGCCAGCTCAATGGCATGGATATCGTGGGACTGCGTGTCTACGGTGTGGAAGACATTCCCGCCCTGATCGAAAACTACGGCATCAAGCAGGTGGTCGTATCGGAACCGGGGCTGGAACAGAAGCAGCGTCAGGATTTTGCGCGGCTTCTTGGGCGCCTCCCAGTCAATACGCGCATTCTTCCGCCGATTGCCGATCTGACGGCAGGCAAGTATCTGGTTAGCTCGCTGCGCAATGTTGAAATCGACGACCTGCTCGGACGCTCGCCGGTGCCGCCGGACGCGGCCCTGTTGCGTGAAGTGGTCGAGGGGAGGCGCATCATGGTGACGGGGGCCGGCGGATCGATCGGCAGCCAGCTTTGCCGCACCATTGCGCAATGGAACCCCGCCTCCATCGTCCTTTTCGAATCAAGCGAGTTCGCGCTTTACAACATCGACAGGCAACTGAGACAGATAGCCGGTTGCGAGATCGTGCCGATTCTCGGTACGGTGAGCAGCCGCGAATGCGTCGAGAAGGCCATTCGCGACCACAATGTCGATACGGTCTATCACTGCGCGGCCTACAAGCACGTGCCGCTTGTCGAAAAGAACCCGTTGGTCGGCATCTTCAACAATGTTTTCGGCACGCTGGAAGTGGCCCAGGCGGCTCTTGAGACCGACGTCGAACGCATGGTCCTCATCTCGTCCGACAAGGCAGTGCGGCCAACCAATGTGATGGGCGCAACCAAGCGCTGGGCCGAACTGGTCGTATACTATTGCGGTATGCTCGCCGAGCAGTCGGGAAAGAAGAAGGCGTTCTATTCCGTCCGTTTTGGCAATGTGCTCGGATCGAACGGTTCGGTTGTTCCGCTTTTCCGCGAGCAGATTGCCAGTGGCGGTCCGATTACCCTGACCCATGACGACATGACCCGCTATTTCATGTCGATCAAGGAGGCTGCCGAGCTAATCGTGCAGTCCGGTGGCATCGCCGCATCCGGCGACACGGTACTGCTTGAGATGGGCGAACCGGTCAGGATTCGCGATCTGGCAGAGAACATGATCCTGCTGGCAGGGCTGACCGTTCGTAATGAAGAGAACCCGCATGGCGATATTGCCATCGAGGTGACGGGAATTCGCGAAGGCGAGAAGATGTACGAGGAA
Source organism: Brucella sp. RRSP16 (assembly GCF_052246815.1). NCBI lineage: Bacteria > Pseudomonadati > Pseudomonadota > Alphaproteobacteria > Hyphomicrobiales > Brucellaceae > Brucella > Brucella sp. RRSP16. The sequence goes on along the minus strand of NZ_JBQQAM010000018.1, from coordinate 9,364 downwards.
CTCTTCTACGATCCGTCATTGGCGCAGCCGACGCGCCATCCAAAGATCATGCGCGCGCCGAAAGGCAACAAGGCAGCCGTGGATGTTCCAGCCAGCCTTGCCGCACTGCGCATTGCGATGGAAAGCGGCGATATCGATGCGGTCCGGAAGGTTCTGTTCGACGTTATAGCTTCCTGAAGCGTCCGCGGAAATCCAGCAGCAGAACCAGCGTCGCGACGACTACCACGAGCAGGAAGGCGACCTGCGTGATTGTGTTGTCGAGAGCGAGCAACGCAACGGCGCAGGCGATGAGAACCAGATTAAGCAGCGCCACATGACCGACGACCTTCAGCACGCTCCAGCCTGAGCGCTTCGCTGTCTGGTAAGCATGCTTGGAATGCGCTTTCAAGATATTCTCGCCCTGGCTCAACCGCATCACGATGGTCGTGCCTGCGTCGAGAATATAATAAAGCGGCAGGATCAGCGCGACGACAATATGGGTTTCGCGCGCGAGCAGGATCAGCGCCGTGCCTGTAATCAACCCAAGCGGCAGGCTTCCTGAATCACCCAGAAAAATCGTGGCTGGCGGGCGGTTGAACAGCGCGAACCCCAGAATTCCGCCCGCCGCGATAATTGCGATGCCGCCGCTCTCCAGCCCGGCGAGACCGAGGGCGGCCAGAATGCCGATGCCAGCCAGCGGAATCCCTATGCCCGCGGCGGTCATCAGGTCGAGACCATCCATGAAGTTGGTCACATTGATCGCTACCATGAGCGCAATGACGATGAGCGCAGCCTCCAGCCCGTGCGGCAAAAGCTCCGGCAACAGCCGGAAATCCGGTCCCAAACCGTAAACCACGACCCCGGCAGCGGTGAACTGCGACCCCAGCCGGACAATTTCCGAGAGCTCGTAGCGGTCATCCAGCCCTCCTACGATCCAGAGCAATAGCGATGCTCCCGAAAGACAGAGCGCCAGTTGAGCGTTGACTTCCAGGTCCGGGGCGAAGATCAGCAACGTCGCAATGATTGCGGGAATGAGCGCCAGCCCGCCGATTTGGCGGGCCACCGTGGTATGGTTGGAACGCGAACTCATGCGGGCCGCAAGAAATCGCTCGGGCAAGAGCCGGTTCAGCAGGTAGAGACCGATGCCGCACAAGGCGGCGCTCACGAGAAATGAGATCAACAGAAACAGCATAGCGAACACCGAGAACACAGTTTTCATAGGAAGTAGCAGCTTTGAAGCGGGACGCAAATCGACGGCTTCGCTTTATGTGAAGGCCAGGGGTCCTGGAGCATGTCTCCCGAAAGTAGGAACCGGTTTCGGGATAAAGACATGCGTGAAAACTGGAGTTTGAAGCATGCACTTGAATAGGATAAAGCGCGACATGCTTTGGTGTTGAAAACGTACTTCACGGGGGCTGTAAGCTTGCGCGGGATTTCGTGATTAGGCGATTGCGCTCCGGTTTCGAAGCGGCTATAAGGCCGCGCAACCGATTGCTTCGGTTTGATTTGTTGGGGCGTAGCCAAGCGGTAAGGCAGCGGTTTTTGGTACCGCCATTCCCTGGTTCGAATCCAGGCGCCCCAGCCATGAATCATGCGTAAAATCAATGACTTATTGATTTTACTTAATGTTTTCCCCGGTGGGAATCCTCAAGCTTTTCTCCATTTCGCCGAATGTGCACGAAACTGTGACACAGAGCTATGACACATGCCGATTCGCCTTGGTCGGTTTGTCTCGTGGCTCCAAACGGCGAGCTTCTTATGGCAGTCAGACATCAGGTCCAAAATCTTCAGCGGCGCGGAAATATTTTTTACTGGCGTCCGCGTCTTCCAGCACGGATGAGTGAGCATATCGGCGCGCGTCATCTTGCATTCAGCCTTAAACAATCAGATCATCGGCAGGCGGGTCGTATGGCCCGCAAGCTTAATCTGATGCTGTTTGAAATAGCAGAAAATCCGCGAAGTGCATTGATGTCGAAAGAAGCCCTCGAACGATTGTTTCAGTCCGAAATCGCGCGGATGAATGATCATATGGAGAACCTGCAATTTGCAGGCCAGCGCACCCCGACAGGTTTCCATCAGATCGATAATCTGGCCGCCGATCTGGAAGTCGGGTGGGCTTACAGGCTTCTGGAAAAATTTGGCACCCGTCGTGTCTTGTTTGAAGAAGAAAGCTGTCAGGGGTGGCGTTTTCTTGAGCAATCGAAGGTACCGCAGAGCCTCCATCACGGCATCGCGATATCTTATCGTGCTGAACGCCAGGATGCAGAATCTTCGCGTTTTGTCGACGAAATGCGTGCTCTCATGCAAGAGCATGGTCTGTCTTATTCGATCCTTAATTTCGAGAAGGCCAAGGCTGAATATTTCAAAGCGCGTGCAGACGTTCTTCTCGATACCGATGATCGCTATCTCATTGATTATCCTGACGAGCAGGCTGAACCAGAACCTGCCCGGCCAGCACCAATTGTTCCGGTTGTAAATGTGGAACCTGTGCCGGATATCATTCCACAGCCACAGCCACAGCCACAGCCACAGCCACAGCCACAGCCACAGCCACAGCCGGTAGTGGAAAATCCTGTTCTTGCATCAGAATCTGACATGCTGGGGCTTGCTGGGGAGGACCTGCCAGTGAAGCAATTCATGAAGCAGTGCGACCTTCTGATTGCCAACAACCGTGAGAACTGGAACGAAGGCACGGCAAAGGACGTCAAGACAGTCGTTCGCATTTTCTGCGGTATTCTGGGCGAGCACAATGTTCTCACGAGCAGTGCCATTAATCAGACCCACTTGGCGGCGTTGCGCCAGCATTTCAATAACATCCTTGCCAGATGGGGAAGCAGTTCGCGTTACGTGGCAATGACAACTGTGCAATTGCGCGAGGCGACAGAACGGGAAGTAATCCGCGCGCAAAAGCTCAACCTGCCAGCACCCAAGGTTGGTTTGTCTAGCGGGACCATCAGACGCCACCTCGGCAATCTCGAACAGTTCCTGAACCATCTTGTCGCGTCAGGTTTCATGTTACGGGCGTTCACGTTCAAAGGGATCAAGCCGAAGAAACGCAGCCTCGCATCCGTTCGGGCGCTGACTGCTAAACCCGGCCCTGAGCAGGTTGAACCGATCTTCCAGATTCCGGTGTTCACCGGTTGTGCCGGGCCCATATCGCAGGAAATGCGGGAGTTCGGGCAGACCGTATATCATTCGTCCCTTTATTATGTGCCAATGCTTTACGCATATCTGGGCGCAAGACGCGCCGAATTTACGGGCCTCATGGTCGATGATGTGGTTTACGCAAAGGATGAAGGTATCTGGTCCATCAAAATTCGGGAAAATGAGCTCCGAGGACTGAAGAACCTCCAATCAGTCCGCGATCTCCCCGTGCCAGATGAGCTTATCCGACTGGGTTTTATCGACTACGCAAAGCGTTTGAAGGAACTCGGACACAGATGTTTATTTCCGGAATTGGTCGCTCCAAGACGCAAAAACGATACCGGTGATCGTTTCTACAAGAGCTTTGTCCCTTTGCTGAAAGCGGAAACGGGGCTTGGTGATCAGCTTTGGGGTAGCGCAATCCATGCCTTGCGGCATGGTTTCAGCAACACGCTGAAACAGAAGGGGATAGAAATGTCGATCATGGAAGACATTACCGGGCATCTGGGTCGAACGGAGGGAGAGACACGTTATACGAATATTGCCAGCTTGACCGTGATGAAAAAAGCAATCTCCGTGTATCCGGTCATTACGGGCCATCTGCAACCGCAGCCCTTACGCTTGCTGCCGTACGTCGAGGCAAAAGAACCTGCGCCTTGGTTTAAAAAAGAAAAAGAGAAGCCGAGACGGCGGATGCGATCTTAAAGGGGCTCACTCATACCCGTTCGGATTCTTTGATTGCCATTTCCACATATCCTGACACATCTCGCGCAGGTTCTTTTCAGCCGACCATCCGAGAAAATCACGCGCGAAACTTGGATCAGCATAGTATGCGGCTATGTCACCCGGGCGGCGAGGGGCTATTGCATATTTGATTTCACGATTTGAGGCATGTTCGAATGCCTTAATGACTTCCAGAACACTATGGCCTTGCCCGGTACCCAGATTGACCGAAAAACATTGTGGTTCATCAAGTTTTTCAAGCGCCTTGAGATGGCCCGCCGCCAGATCGACCACATGAATATAGTCCCGAATCCCGGTACCATCAGGGGTAGGATAATCGTTGCCCCATATGCTGAGCTTTTCGCGATGTCCGGTCGCGACCTGCGCGATGATAGGCATAAGATTGTTGGTAAGCCCTTTGGGATCTTCCCCAATCAGGCCACTTTCATGTGCGCCGACGGGGTTGAAATAGCGTAGAATGCCAATCTTCCAGCTATTGTCGCTGTTATAAAGGTCGCGCAGGATGTCTTCAATGACCCGCTTAGTACGGCCATAAGGATTGGTCGCATTGAGAAGCTCGTTTTCGACAATCGGCAATTTTTGCGGCTCGCCATATACGGTTGCCGAGGAGCTGAACACCAATGTCTTGATGCCAGTGGCTTCCATAGCCTGCAACAGGCGCAAGGTGCCCACGACATTGCAGTCATAGTAAAATAAGGGCTTTTCGGTCGATTCACCAACCGCCTTGAGGCCCGCAAAGTGAATAACTGCGGTGCATTTATTCTGTCGTATAACCTGTTCCAGAAAAGCGCGGTCACGAATATCGCCAGCTTCGCGGCGTGGTGCGCGTCCGGTGATTTTTTCTATGCGATGCAAGGCTTCCGGATGGCTGTTGGCAAAATTATCAACGATCACGACGTCATAACCAGCTTCAATCAGCTGAACACAAGTGTGCGAGCCGATATAGCCAGCTCCGCCTGTCACGAGAATTGTCGTTCTTCCGGTATCCACGAATTCAACATTCCACATTAAACGGTATTTGCACTAAGCAAAGAGCCATTCGCGAACCTGTCGCATGTAAGATTGCGCACCGACGGGTTTACCGAAAAGGGTGGTTCATCCGTGCTTGCGGTTGAAAGCGAAACGACCAATACGACATTCACGACTCTGGGCGTGCGCGCATCTACGCCGTTCCAGCTTGGTGCAACCACTGCTAATCTTAACGGCACCATTGGTTGGCGGCATGCATACGGCGATATCACGCCGGAATCCACGCAAGCCTTTATTGGAGGCAATGCATTCACCGTGCAGGGCGTGCCAATCGCCAAAGATGCAGCTTTGTTGGAAGCAGGCTTTGATGTGGCTATTACCAAAGCTTCGACCTTGGGTGTGAGCTATGTTGGTCAGTTCGGCAATGGAACCACCCAGAATGGCTTCAATGCTTCGTTTAACGTGAAGTTCTAATTGATATAGAAATTGCGCCCAAATATGCGATCTCTATGAATAGTCTGAGATAATTTCGCACTTAATCATGCCGCCCTGCCATAAACGGGGCGGCATTTTTATCGATATGATCTGAAAATGGGGTTGGAGTCATTCGTTGTTTCATGGAAAGCATGGTTCAGAGCATAGCCGAAGGCATCAATATCGTCTGGGTAACTCGCCGTTGCTCTCGGGTCCGATTTGATGATGGGTACGATATTCGGAATGATTGCTTCAACCGGTTGCACAGGGTGCCTTAATCGCAATGTTCCAGGATCATTTTTCGCAATTGCCAATTCATGGCAGGCAAAACCCTGCTCATGAACCAATTGGTCAATTCCGTTGTGGATGTGGTGGCCGCCTTCGAGCGATATATAGGTTGCAATGAATTTCCGGCACTGTATCTGGAATTGCGGGGCTGGCAAAACGACGTGTTGACACATCAATCGAGATCGCGGGCAAGTCACGTAGATTTAGTCTGATTTGTAGTAATCCGATTCAAAACTTGGGAAGAGCGTTGCAGAGTTACGGGCGAACGTTGCTGAACCCGAGATTTTCGATTCAGGCACAAACGCCGTTTGTGGGCAGGCGAGGATGAAGGAAAAACGCTTTGCGCCGTCAGGTTTTGAACTCATGCTTTAATCATTAGTAGGAAATTGGGAGGGGGAATGGCATCGAGCAAGCAGCAGGCAGAACGCTTGCGCAAGCAGCGTGAGCGGCAGAAAGAATATCGGGCTCGTCTGAGAGCAGAGCGCAAACCGACACGAGACGATGTTGCTCGGGTGTTGCTGCATTTTATGATTGTCAAAGCGGTGAAGTCTGGTAATCGGGATGGGGTGGAGAAGCTGATTGATATGCTGCTTGACGGGCTGGCAGATCAGGGCTTCGATAAAGATGCTTCATTGGATGTCATTGATGATCTCATTGTCAGATACACTAAGCGGCGTTGGGATTTCCGACGCAAAGTGCATTTGACGCCTCATGAAGGTACTGACGACCCGGAACAATGAAGGTGGCTTCCAAAGCTGCGGCCACCTGATTTCACTGGTTCGTTTCACAAACGGCGTTTATTCTTTTTGTCTGTTCTCCCCCCATTACTTGATAAAACGCCGTTTGCAGCTGAATCGGAAATCTCGCGTTTGAACTGGCAGGCCGGTCGGGGCGTACAATGTGCAGGCACGTCCTTTCGATTTGTCGGCAATGCGTTTCAAATCGCAACAATTTGCAGTCATCCGATTCAAAACTCGAGAAAAGCGTTATCCGAGGCAATTTTCCCGATTCAGCCGTAAACGGCGTTTGCGAATGGCTCGCAGGAAAACGCTTTGCGTCGAACCGTGGGAAATACACGCGCGCTGAATTGTGCTATCCGAGTGATCTGATGGGCGGGAGAATGGGAACTGATCGATCCTTTGATCTGGCCGCCAAGCACGCTGGTTGTAGGCACGAGGTTGTCAATGGGCTGGCGTACACTCTCAACACAGGCTGTCCGTTCCCGCTGTTACTGGCGAAATAACACCAGATGCAAACCCCTTACGACGCCTTCCATAAAGCTGCGAAGGATCCAGACCTTCAGACCGTGCAATCGCCGAGACGTTGGCCCCGGGCTGCAATGACGCGGCAACAATCCGCACCTTCTCGTCATCCGACCAGTCACGCGACCGCCGTCTGCTTCGCACGGGTTCCGCCGTCAATATCTCAAATATCTGGGAATGATTCATATCGTCATTCATAGGACTCCCCGCATGATTCATACGGAAAATCGCCCATCACACTGACAAAAGATACGTTGGGTGGCTTACGCGCTTTCGTAAAGCCAGTCTGACGGCGGTCATCATCGGAACGGTGTCTTGGTTGGGGCCTCGAAGGTCGGCGCTTAAACAGATGCCAACGACATACTTCTGATACGAACGTCAAGCTGGCTTGCCAAAGCTGTCATCGCACGCGTTTACACCTGCGCGTTTGGCAATTTGCACAGCCCGGCTTCTCGGCCATGTTGAGCGCGCTCATGCACTATGACGGCAGCTGCTTAGCCTTTGCCAACTCGCACAAGGCCGCCGATTACGTCGCGCTCCTCGGACTGGTTGCGCGATAGTGTAGGGCCAACCCACAGTGTAGCATCCTTGGATGACAAAAACAGCGCTAGATTGTCGACAGGGGAATTCAACCTGTCGATTTTACAAACGTAGTTTGTGCTTTTTGTCTGTTGTCCCCCCATTACTTCGTGAAACGTCGTTTGCGGATGAATCGGATTTCTCGAGATTGGCGGCGACATGGGATCGTTGAAGGCTGTGCAAGCAAACAGCCCATTGTTGGGATCATCCGTGGTCGCGGCATCGTTTTTCATGGCACATGTGCAGGTCAGCCTGCTGCTGAAACAGGTTCTACGGCCCAGCCTGTGGATAACTTTCAAGCTCCACATTCAGGCTTCCTCAGGTGTTCATCACAGCGCAAAAGTCTGATGGCCACTACGTTTTTTCACTATTTTCGTGAAACGGAAAAAGCCGGTGATATCCGGGACTTAGATAAAAATGCTCGATTGGGATCTTTTTTCGTTTTGGATCCTTGCAGCGCGTTTGAGATCCTGCAATAGTCACCTTGTCTGATTGATCAGACGTCTCCATTCCGGTGCTGGAACACCAGAATGGAGACTAACTTAGCCTGCCAACAACAGGAGCCAAGCTATGCTGAGCATTATCGCTATTCGTTCGCAATTAAAAGATCTGCGCCCTGAATTCCTCGTCGGCATGGCGGCTCGACAGCGGAAATAATTTCCGCTCTCAACGCGATCGGCGCTCTTTAACGCCCGAACTCCCAATTTCCCTTTTGACGCTCTGGTCGTGTGCGTTCGCGCGCAACGTCGCGGTCTTTGCTGTCTTCAAAATCTGACGCTGCTTGCAAGGGCAAGCGCGGCCGACTTTTCACACTATTTTGCTCCGGCGATTGCATCGCTTCGGGGAAGGAGGACTTATGTTTGCAGAAACTGTCGTCGGCTATATTGACTTGATAGAACACAAAATCCCGATCCGTAATGTCGGACGAGAATTGCATGCGTCGCAAAACGTGGCATGGCTGTTTAACAGTATTGCCCACGCTGAAGATCGGGTCAGGCAGAAATGCGCCGTTCGTGACGTTCTTCTACGGTGGGCGATCTGGAACGAGGGTGAGAAAATCTTCGCACTTATTGAAGAAGCATCGGCGCGGGCAAAGGTTTCTGGTGATACGGCACCGACACGTGCGATGCCAATTACACGCGATATTCTTAATCGCGTCGCCAGTTCGGTTGACCGGAAATCTGCACCGGGTGAAGTTATCCTTGCGACTGCGACTTCGGCATTGCCCAAGAACGCACCGTACGCTTTTGATCTGGTGCATTACGATGCTGAAAAGAAAGCGTTGCGGATAATAAGTATGATCTATTGCATCAGCATGCATAAAGACGCGCTAGATCAATGGCGCAATGAAGTCGCGACCCTGCCGTCGGCATGGGCCCGTTTGGCACGGCAATATTATGACATCGACATTGAGCACTGCGAATTTGCACTGATCGACCCGCTGCTCGATGACAGTGATGAAGAAACCGGGGTCTGGTCGATATTTGATCTTGATCAACTGCTCGGCAAAGCTGGGATTGCGGACAAGATAGTGGCGTTGCAGGAGGGTCTCTGGGGAGACCTTCTCATCCGGATCGGCGACACTTTTGCAGATACACAAAGCGAGCAGGCGCAGTTGCTGGAGCAGGAACTGATGAAGATTGCACTCGAAGCGCTCGACAGCGTGACTGTACCGCAAGCTCAAATCCTGATGCCTGGTAACGCACCGCGTTGACGAGATGCCGCTGGAGCGGTTCTGGTTAAAACGGAGTCGCTGGAGCCGCACTATCTCCTTGCTGTACGCTTGCCTCGATCCCAAAGCCGGGGTAATCCCCCCGTTTTTAACGGGGCTCGTCAGTAGAATTCACGCGGCCATTTTCAGTTTCTGTGCGGGCGTTACGCCGCCGATGCCCATATTGGGACGTTCGTTGTTGTAGGTCCATAGC
>NZ_JBQQAM010000017.1:0-57129 GCF_052246815.1 Brucella sp. RRSP16 | reverse complement strand
AGTATAAGACATGAGGCTGGTCTCCCTTATACGCGAGCGCGAAGCTCTCTCAACGGTGCGACAAGACCTCAAAAGCTGCAAAGGGTTCTGCTTTTTTACGAACGAAAGTTCCTGCCGGGCACGACCCAACTTCTTTGCAGCCGTCAGTGCGGTGTTGCATTCACCCCAATGACAAACGAGGCCGGAACGAAGTTTACCGTTCCGGCCTCAAATGTATAAGGCCGGGATTTCCCGGCCTTTATAGAAACGACGGTTGCCAGGCCGTCAGGCTCTCATGTCAGTTCGTTTCCTGAACATGGGCCTCGAGGAACCACAGCGCCTTGTCGAGGCTGCGGGACGCGGCGGTAAAGATGTCAGCCGTATCGTCGTCTCCCGCTTCATCTGCATCCTTGATCGACTTGCGCAGCAGGTTGGCGACATCGCCATAGCGCTCGATCAATGCCAGCAGATGGTCGTGAACGGCATAGATGTCGGTCGGATAAGGCTTGAGCTTGCTTTCCTTGGCAACCACCTGCGTCGTGCCGTAGGCCGTGCCGCCGATCTGTACGGCGCGCTCGGCAATCGTATCGACATGGTTGTCGAGGTCGGCACGGAAGCCATCGAGCATTTCATGAACGGCGATGAATTGCGGCCCCTTGAGATTCCAGTGAGCCTGCTTGGTGATGAGGGCAAGATCGATTGTCGTGGCGAGGTTTTGGTTAAGCAGCGCGATCATTGTCGTCTTCGTGTTGGAAGGAAGATCGTTGCGGGTTGCATGCATCGACTTCTGGGGCATTTTATCCTCACATCCTTTTGCTCGATCCGGCTAGGAGAGACTGGGAGAATGTCGCTCATGGTCGTGGGCAGCTGTTCCAACACAAACGAACCCGCCAGATCCTTACAAGGCTCGATTGCCGGAGGGCCTTCGTTACCTTCAAGGCAACGCAAAACATTCCCGCACCCGGTGGGAAAATGCATGCCGACAGATTTTGTTCCGTGGGTCGGTTAAAAAACCGGGCCGATTGGGCTTCCACCAAGTTGCGGCTTGTCGCAGCGCGAAATCTGATTTACCCGGTTGCGCATGAAAATACTCGCGCTTGATACTGCCGCTTCGTGGTGTTCCGTTGCCGTCTACGATTCCGATGGCGATCTCGTGCTTGCCGATGTGAGCGAAAACATCGGCAAAGGACACGCGGAAGTATTGATGACCTATGTAGAACGCGCTTTGACGGAGGCGAAACTATCGCTCAGTGACATGGATCGGGTCGCGGTCAATATCGGGCCCGGATCGTTTACCGGCGTGCGTATCGGCGTTTCGGCGGCGCGCGGCTTTGCATTGGCCCTCGGCGTTCCGGCGCTCGGCATCACAGCCTTCGAAGCGCTGGCCGCTGAAAGCCGCCTCACGACCCCTGAAAAGCCGGTGCTCGTCCTCCTCGACGCGCATCGCGGCGAAATTTATGCGCAATCATTCGATGCGAAGGGTTTGCCAGGCGATAAGCCTCTGGTCCTGTCACGGGAGGAGGCAGAGGCCCTTGCCGCTTCCCAGGCGGAAAATACGGTTCTTGCGGGTTCTGCTTCCGTTTCAATCAAAGAAACGGTTGGGGGGCGTTTCGCGCTCGGCCCGTCAGAGCCGACCGCGACAATCGGCGTTTATGCGCGTCTCGCTGGCTCGCGCCAGCCGGGGGATGCGCCGAAGCCGCTTTACATGCGCGGGCCTGATGCAAAGCCACAGGTCGGGTTTGCGCTGCCCCGGAAGAGCGCTGGGGAATAGCCGATGATGGGCTTGCCGTTCGGCCGTTTCGGTCGCAGGGAGGTTTCGATAGAACCGCTGAACGCACAGGACAGCCATGCAATCCAGCGCATTCATGCCGCCGCCTTCCATCATGGCTGGAGCTCCGATGATTTCAGGTCGCTGATTGGCGAAAACACTGTGTTCGGCTTTGTGGCGCGTGCGGAAGGCAAGCCGAACGATGCGTGCGGCTTTGTGCTGGCTCGTCTGGTCGCAGGAGAAGCCGAAATCCTTACCATCGCCGTCGCGCGCGACGTGCAGCGGCAGGGCGTGGGGCGTGCGCTCATGGATGCCGTGCTGCGCCATCTCTACCAGGAACGGGCCGAAACGCTTTTTCTCGAGGTGGACGAGGCCAATGTCGCCGCGCAGGCGCTTTATCGCCGCCTCGGCTTCCGGAAAATTGGCGACCGTCCGGCCTATTACGAAACGGCGAATGGGCGTTCGGCGGCCCTCATCTTGCGGCGTGACCTGAAGAGGGCGCCATGATCGGCGCGATACGGATATTCCTGGTCGTCGCGGCCATGGTTGCGCTGAGCCTGTCGCTGATTCCGGTGCAATATCTGTTTTTGAAACTGAAGAACGGCTGGAAACGCAGCCTGCCGAACTTCTTCCACCGCGTCGTGGCGCGGCTTTTCGGCTTCCGCATCAGGACCGTCGGCCAGATGCACGAAGGCCGCCCGCTTCTCCTTGTCGCCAATCATACATCATGGAGCGACATTGTCGTGCTGTCGGCCGTAGGGCAGGTGTCCTTCATCGCCAAATCGGAAGTGCGCGACTGGCCCGTCTTCGGCATGTTCGCCGTCTTGCAGCGTACCGTTTTCGTGGAGCGCGAGCGGCGAGGCAAGACCGGAGAGCAGACGTCGGAGATTGCGCGGCGTCTGGCGACCGACGACGCAATGGTGTTGTTCGCCGAAGGCACGACATCGGACGGCAATCGCGTTCTGCCTTTCAAAACGGCGCTTTTCGGTGCCGCGCACGCCGCGATCAAGGAAGCGAATGTGCCTGAAGTCATGGTTCAGCCGGTCGCCATCGCCTATACGGGGGTTCACGGCATGGCGATGGGCCGCTATTTCCGCCCCATTGCGTCGTGGCCGGGCGATGTCCAACTGATGCCGCATCTCAAAGGCATCTTGCGCGAGGGTGCGATAGACGTCGAGGTGCGTTTCGGAGAACCCATTGTCGTAACCGCCGAGACAGATCGCAAGGCGCTTGCTCGCACAATGGAAAACCGGGTGCGCGCGCTTTTGCAAAGCGCATTGCTGGGGCGTGATATCCCCGAAGAATGACAGCCGTCAGATTGTCACCTTCCAAAATGACGACAAAAGCTGTAGATAGCCGCGCATGAGCGACAATATCACCGAACTCGACCCCGCGGCAGAGCGCCCGAATGCGCGCAAGGTTTTCGTAAAGACCTATGGCTGCCAGATGAACGTCTACGATAGCCAGCGCATGGCCGACAGCCTTGCAGCGGAAGGCTATGTCGCGACCGATACGCCGGATGATGCCGATCTGGTTCTGCTCAATACCTGCCATATTCGCGAAAAAGCGTCGGAAAAGCTCTATTCCGCGCTTGGCCGTCTGCGCAAGATGAAGGATGCGCGTGAAGCGAATGGCAAGGAACTGACCATCGGCGTTGCGGGCTGCGTGGCGCAGGCGGAAGGACAGGAAATCCTGCGCCGTGCGCCGAATGTCGATCTTGTCATCGGGCCGCAGACCTATCATCGCCTGCCCAATGCGCTTGCGCGGGTTCGCGGCGGCGAAAAGGTGGTGGAGACCGAATACGCTCTCGAGGATAAATTTGAACATCTGCCATCGCCGAGGCGCGAGGAAACGCGCAAGCGCGGTGTTTCAGCGTTCCTGACCGTGCAAGAGGGCTGCGACAAGTTCTGTACCTTCTGCGTGGTTCCCTATACGCGCGGCTCGGAAGTTTCGCGCAGCGTGAAACAGATCGTGGCGGAGGCCGAGCGCCTTGCCGACAGCGGCGTGCGCGAACTGACCCTGCTCGGCCAGAACGTGAATGCCTGGCACGGCGCTGGTGACGATGGCCGCGAATGGGGCCTCGGCGAACTTCTGTTTCGTCTGGCCCGCATTCCGGGTATCGCCCGCCTTCGTTACACGACCAGCCATCCGCGCGACATGGATGACAGCCTGATTGCCGCCCATCGTGACCTGCGCCAGCTGATGCCTTATCTGCATCTGCCGGTGCAGTCCGGCTCGGACCGCATTCTCAAGGCGATGAACCGCCGTCACAAGGCGGGTGAATATGTGCGCCTCATCGAGCGTATCCGCGAAGTCAGGCCGGATATGGCGTTGTCGGGGGATTTCATCGTCGGCTTCCCCGGTGAAACCGATCAGGATTTCGAAGACACGATGCAGCTCGTGCGCGAGGTCAATTACGCACAGGCCTATTCGTTCAAATATTCGCCGCGTCCCGGCACGCCGGGTGCCGATCTTGACGATCATGTTGAGGAAGCGGTCAAGGATGAACGCCTCCAGCGGCTTCAGGCACTATTGTCCGAACAGCAATATGCGTTCCAGGATTCCATGATCGGTCGCGAGATGGATGTGCTGCTCGAAAAGCCGGGTCGCGTTGCGGGCCAGATGGTGGGCCGTTCGCCATGGCTGCTGCCTGTCATCATCGATGACAATCAGGACCGGATCGGCGACATCATTCATGTGAAAATCACGTCCACAGGCACCAACAGCCTTATTGCGCAAAAACTGGCCTGAAGGCATGATGATGCCGAGGCAGAAAATTTCGGCGTATTGAGTCGCTTGCCGGTAATCCTGTCGAGACTATGATTGCAATGCGTGGACGGTTTGCGTTCATGCATAGTCTGGTCTGAAAAGTCCCCTACTTTTCAGGATTGTGCTTTAAGGAGATACGGTTGAGCGCTACGGAAAAGCTGAAGTCTGCCAAGCCAACCAATCAAACGCAAAAAAGCCCGACGACCGGGGCCTCGGATATGGCCCATATCGTGCTCACCTTCGACAACAACCGTCTTGCCAGCGCGCTTTACGGTCAGTTCGATGAAAACCTTGCCCGTATCGAACAGAAGCTTGGCGTGGATGTCCGCTCCAAGGGTAACCAGCTGTCGATCCGGGGTGAGCCGACCGCGACCGAGCAGGCGCGGCGCGCGCTCGATCATCTTTATGCCACGCTGCAGAAGGGTCATGAGCTTGGACCATCCGATGTGGATGGCGCACTCCGCATGGCAATCGCTGCCGATGACCAGTTGACGCTGCCGACCATGGAAAACAAGGGCAAGCTTTCCGCAGCCCAGATTTCCACGCGCAAGAAGACGATCTTTGCCCGCACGCCGACGCAGGATGCCTATATGCGGGCACTCGACCGGTCGGAGCTGGTGTTCGGCGTCGGTCCCGCCGGTACCGGCAAGACCTATCTTGCCGTTGCTCATGCCGCCATGCTTCTCGAACGCGGTCTGGTGGAGCGCATCATCCTGTCCCGCCCCGCTGTCGAGGCGGGGGAACGTCTGGGCTTCCTGCCCGGCGACATGAAGGAAAAGGTCGATCCCTATCTGCGCCCGCTTTACGATGCGCTTTACGACATGATGCCGGCGGAAAAGGTGGAACGTGCCATTACCGCGGGTGTGATCGAAATCGCGCCTCTTGCCTTCATGCGTGGGCGTACGCTGGCGCATTCTGCGGTCATTCTCGATGAGGCGCAGAACACGACCTCCATGCAGATGAAGATGTTCCTGACCCGCCTTGGCGAGGGTTCGCGCATGATCGTGACGGGCGATCCAAGCCAGATTGACCTTCCGCCGGGGCAGAAATCGGGCCTCGTGGAAGCACTTCGCGTGCTGGATGATGTCGAAGGCGTCATCAAGGTGCGCTTTACGGAGAAAGACGTTGTTCGCCATCCGCTGGTGGCAGCAATCGTCGGCGCTTACGACCGCGACGGCAAACAGCACGCGCGTTCGGAATGATCTTGCAATTGCCTGCTGGGATCACGATTTAACAAAGGCTGTCTGCCTCTTGGCAGACAGCTTTCCCGAGCATGATTCCGAAAAGCGGAACCGCCTGCGCAGGGAAATCGGTCCACCGGCTGATTTCTGATCCTGTTTTGGTCGGATAAATCATGCTCAAGCAAAGGCTTCTGTGCGTCTGATTGGACGCACGGCGCTCTAATAACTGAAAGGTGATGCGGCTAACCAGCATGGAGAGCCGTGGTAGAACGTGTCAAATAACGCGATCCATATCGATATCATGATCGAAGCCGGCAACTGGCAGGACGAAAACGCCCTTGAAGGGCTCGTAAGAAAGTCCGTCGAGGCCGCCTGGTCCAACCTTGGACTGAAAAGCGCAGCAAGCGAACTCAGTGTCGTCTTCACGGATGATGCTTCGATCCAGACCCTCAATGCCGAATGGCGTGGCAAGGACAAGCCGACCAATGTGCTGTCGTTTCCGGCATTTCCGGTCAAGGCCGGATCGCAGCCGGGACCGATGCTCGGCGACATCATCATTGCGCGGGAAACCGTCGAGCGAGAGGCTCTTGAAGAGGGAAAGCCGCTCGAAAACCACCTTGTACACCTTGTCGTGCATGGCTTTTTGCACCTTTTGGGTTACGATCACGAAACCGATGCGGAAGCGGAGGTGATGGAGGGCCGCGAGCGTGAAATCCTTCATGCTCTTGCCATCCCCGACCCTTATGCTGTATCCGATTGAGACCTTAACAACGATTGACCATGGCTGATCAAACATCGCACCCCCCGTCCGCTGGCGAAAATCGCAGCGAGACTCAAGACGCCGAAGGGCAAAGTACGCAGCGGTCCGTAGTGGCCGAAAAGCGTTCCCTGTTGTCGAATATTTTCCCGTTCATGCGCTCGCGCCAATCATCTTCGCTGCGTGAAGATCTGGCCGATGCTCTTTCCAGCACGGCAAGCGAACAGGATTCAGCATTCTCGCCCGAAGAAAAGGCGATGCTGCACAATATCCTGCGCCTGCGCGAAATCCGCGTTGAAGACGTGATGATCCCGCGCGCCGACGTCGAGGCCGTGGAAATTTCCACGCCGCTCTGGGAAGTGCTGGAGCTTTTCGAAAAATCCGGCCATTCGCGTATGCCGGTCTATGCCGAAACGCTGGACGATCCGCGCGGCATGATCCATATCCGCGATGTTCTCAACTACATCACCAAGCAGGCCCGTCAGAAGACCACGCGCCGCAGCAGCACGCGCAGCAAGGCGACTGCCGAAGACAAGGCCGCCAAGTTCGACATGGGCCGCATCGATCTCACCAAGACGATCGGTGAACTCAATCTCATGCGCAAGGTCCTGTTCGTGCCGCCATCCATGATGGCGAGCGGATTGATGGCGCGCATGCAGGCGACCCATATCCAGATGGCTCTGGTCATCGACGAATATGGCGGCACTGACGGTCTGGTCTCGCTGGAAGACATTGTCGAAATGGTCGTCGGCGATATCGAAGACGAACATGACGACGAAGAAATCATGATCGCCGAAGAAGCCGACGGCGTGTTCGTCGTCGATGCACGCGCCGATCTGGAGGAACTGACGGCAAAGATCGGCCCGTCTTTCGAAGTGGGTGAGCATGGCGAGGACGTCGATACGGTCGGCGGTCTGATCTTCTCGGTTCTCGGGCGCATTCCGGTTCGCGGCGAGGTCGTTCAGGCCATTCCGGGCTACGAATTCCACGTGCTGGAAGTCGATCCGCGCCGGGTAAAGAAAGTGCGTATCGTGCCGCTTTCCGCGGCTGACCGTCGCCGCCAGCAACGCGCTGTCGTATCCGCCAAGCCGGGAGAACAGCCCGCACAAGCCGAAACGGCAACCGACGCCCCCAAAGAGGCCGGATGATCGAAAGGCTGGCGGGGAAAATCATTCTGTCGAGCGGCTGGCGTCGTGCGCTGGCCGCTTTTCTGAGTGGTGCCTTCGCCACACTGACCCAGCCGCCCTTCGATATCTTTGTAGCGGGCTTCATCTCTTTTCCCATTCTCGTCTGGCAGATCGATGGCGCTATCGCCAATGTGAATGCCGGTCCGGTCAGGTGCCTGCTTCCCGCAGCAGTGGTCGGCTGGTGGTTTGGTTTCGGTTATTTCGTTTCAGGGCTGTGGTGGATCGGCACGGCGCTGCTCGTCGATGCGGACCAGTTTGCCTGGGCCCTGCCGCTTGCGGTTCTGGGTCTGCCCGCGTTTCTGGCGCTTTTCTACGCGCTTGCGGCCATGGTCGCGCGTATCTTCTGGTCTGACGGCCTGGGGCGCATCGTTGCGCTTGCGTTCGGCTTTGCGCTGGCGGAGTGGCTGCGCCTCTTTCTGTTCACGGGTTTCCCGTGGAACGCCATCGGCTATGCCATCATGCCAACGCCGCTTCTGATGCAGTCGGTCGCCGTGCTCGGCCTCACCGGGATGAGCGCGATGGCAGTGTTTGTCTTTGCCGCACCAGCATTGCTGATCGGCGGGCGGTTTGCAAAGACGGGCATCGCATTTGCTCTGATACTCGTCGCTGCCCACATCGGCTTCGGTGCGTGGACGCTTTCACAAGCGCCCGCATTGGGCGAGGAAAAAACCGCGCTCGCGGTTCGTATCGTGCAGCCATCCATCGCCCAGACCATGAAGTGGGATAATGCCGAACGCCGGTCCATTTTCGACAAGCTGGTTTCCCTGACAGCGGAAGCACCCGCCGAAGGCAAGCCGAAGCCCGATGTGATCATATGGCCCGAAACGGCAGTTCCTTATATCCTCACCTCAACGCCCGAGGCTCTTTCCCGGATCGGCGAAGTTCTGCAGGACGGTCAAGTGCTGTTGACCGGTGCCGTTCGTGAAGAAAAAGCATCCGGTGGCGGCGAGCCGCGCTATTATAATTCCATTTACACGATCGATGACCGGGGAGTCATAGTCGATGCCGCCGACAAGGTGCATCTCGTCCCCTTCGGCGAATATCTGCCTTATGAGAATTTTCTTCGCAGGCTTGGGCTTCAGGAAGTGGTGGAAATGCCCGGCGGGTTTACCGCCGGCACCACGCGCCGCGCGCTGAACGTGAAAGGCGGCACAAGCTTTCTGCCGCTGGTCTGCTATGAGGCGATTTTCCCGGACGAACTCGGCTATTCCGGACAGGCGGCAAGTGCCATCATCAATGTGACGAATGACGCGTGGTATGGCGATACGCCGGGACCATACCAGCATTTTCGGCAGGCACAGGTGCGGGCCGTGGAGCAGGGGCTGCCCCTCATTCGCGCAGCCAATAATGGTCTTTCAGCGGTCGTGGATGCTTATGGTCGAATCACTGACGGCCTTGCGCATGATGCCGTCGGGGTCGTTGACGCTTACCTACCGTCAACTCGTGCACCATTTTGGAGCACGCCACCCGGCTCGCGACAATCTCTGGTAGCGCTGTTAACCTTACTCGCGGTGAGCGTGGCTCTCCGACTGCCAATCGGCAGGCGTTTTCATTGACAGACTAATATTGTTACGATGTTATGGCTCGGCGGCGACGGTTTTTGCGGAAAATCGTCAGACTACCTCCCAAAACTTATTGTTATCGCTGTTCAGATGAACAGAGCATGAATGAAAGCTCGCAGCTGCGAGGAGTGACAGTTGTATGATTGAGAATAAAAAGAAGCCCAACCCCATTGACGTGCATGTCGGCAGCCGCATCCGTCTTCGTCGTAACATGCTGGGCCTCAGTCAGGAAAAACTAGGCGAAAATCTCGGCATTACCTTTCAGCAGATCCAGAAATACGAGAAAGGCACCAACCGTGTCGGTGCAAGCCGCCTTCAGGCGATCTCGGCCATTCTGAATGTCCCGGTCTCCTTCTTTTTTGAAGACGCGCCGGGTTCCTCGAACCAGGCCGGTTTTGCAGAAGATAATGAAGCGACCTACGTTGTCGACTTCCTGAATTCCAATGAAGGCGTTCAGCTGACCCGTGCCTTCACGAAAATTTCAGATCCCAAAGTGCGCCGCAAGATCATCGATCTCGTGAAGTCGCTCGCTGCGGACGCTGACTGACTGCATATCCTGAAAAGGCGATAGGAGCGGGACATGGCCGTGTCCCGCCGGACTTGGCACTTCACGGCGCGGGAACAGTCGGAAAAGGCCATGCGGAACGAATTTTCGTGCCGAGGCGCTGTCGCAACAAGAATATGCATTGACGGTTTAATCCCAACTTCGCTAACACATTACCGTGCCCGGAACGCTGGAACCTGTTCCGGGCGCTACTGTGTTTCCATGGCGGAGATATTCTCCGTTGGATTTTCAAGAGGGGTTACCCGTGTCGCGCAGTTCTTATCTCTTCACCAGCGAATCTGTGTCCGAAGGCCATCCGGACAAGGTTTGCGACCGCATCTCCGATGAAATCGTGGACATGATCTACAAGGAAGCGCGCCGTACCGGCGTCGATCCGTGGTCTGTCCGTGTTGCCTGCGAAACGCTTGCGACCACCAATCGCGTGGTCATCGCCGGCGAAGTGCGCGTGCCGGATACTTTCCTGAAGAAGAATAAGGACGGCACCATCGCCCATGATGCTGCCGGGCATCCGCTCATCAATCCTTCGCGTTTCCGTTCGGCGGCCCGCAAGGCGATCCGTGAAATCGGTTACGAACAGAACGGCTTCAACTGGAAGACCGTGAAGATCGACGTGCTTCTGCATCCGCAATCCGCCGACATCGCGCTGGGCGTGGACAACGCTGCCGACCGTCAGGGCGAAGAAGGTGCGGGCGATCAGGGCATCATGTTCGGCTATGCCTGCCGCGAAACCCCCGATCTCATGCCGGCGCCGATCTATTATTCGCACAAGATTCTGGAAAAGCTGTCCGAAGCCCGCCACAAGGGTGAGGGCGACGCGGGCAAGCTCGGGCCTGACGCCAAGAGCCAGGTCACGGTGCGCTACGAGAACGGCAAGGCCGCCGAGGTTACGCAGATCGTTCTTTCCACGCAGCATCTGGATGCAAGCTGGGATTCGAAAAAGGTCCGTTCGGTTGTCGAACCCTATATCCGCGAAGCGCTCGGCGACCTTCCGATAGCCGCCAACTGCAACTGGTACATCAATCCGACCGGCAAGTTCGTCATTGGCGGACCGGACGGCGATGCCGGGCTGACCGGCCGCAAGATCATCGTGGACACTTACGGTGGTGCCGCTCCGCATGGCGGCGGTGCATTCTCCGGCAAGGACACGACCAAGGTTGACCGTTCCGCCGCTTATGCTGCCCGTTATCTCGCCAAGAACGTGGTTGCCGCCGGACTTGCCGACCGCTGCACGATCCAGCTTTCCTATGCCATCGGCGTTGCACAGCCGCTGTCGGTCTATGTCGACCTGCATGGCACCGGAAAGGTGGCCGAATCTGCGGTCGAGGAAGCGCTGCGTGAAGTCATGGACCTGTCGCCGACGGGCATCCGCAAGCATCTCGACCTTAACAAGCCGATCTATGCCAAGACCTCATCTTATGGTCATTTCGGCCGCAAGCCGGGCCGTGACGGTTCCTTCTCCTGGGAGAAGACGGACCTGACCAAGGCTCTGAAGGCTGCGGTGGCGTAACTTCCGGCGGGAAGTTGCATCTAAAACCGCTTGGCATTATGTGTGCCGACGAATTTCGAGGAGCGCGGTCTTGGATCGCGCTCTTCTGCTATTGGAGCGCATCCCGAAAAATGTGAAACAGTTTTCGGACCGGATGCGCGTCAAAATAGATGGATAGAGCACCAGATATGATGCCCACGGATAAAGTATGACCGAAGAATCTCATCCTCTGCGCGGTGCCGGAAATTTCTTCGGCCGCCGCCACGGCAAGCCTTTGCGGAGCCACCAGAAGAACCTGTTCGAGGATCTTCTGCCGCGCTTGAAGATCGATGTCGAAAATCCGGCACCGCAGGATTTGCGCACGCTCTTTGACGCAAAGGTTGATGCCGTGCGTCTGGAGATTGGCTTCGGCGGCGGTGAGCATTTGCACCACGAAACCGGACGCTATCCGCAGACAGGCTTCATTGGCGTCGAACCGTTCATCAACGGCATGGCCAAGATGCTGGCGGCACTGGATGCAGAGCCGCGGCAAAACCTGCGCCTCTATGATGAGGATGCGACGGCGGTATTGGACTGGCTGCCGGATGCTTCCCTGGCGGGCATTGATCTTTTCTATCCCGATCCGTGGCACAAGCGCCGCCACTGGAAACGCCGTTTCGTGAGCGACGCCAATCTGGACCGCTTCGCTCGCGTGTTGAAGCCCGGCGCGAAATTCCGTTTTGCTTCGGATATCGAACATTACGTCAACTGGACGCTCCAGCATTGTCGCCGCCACCCGGCATTCGACTGGCAGGCGGACGGCCCGTCCGACTGGAATGATGCCTATGAAGGCTGGCCGGGCACGCGCTATGAAGCAAAGGCTTTTCGCGAGGGACGCCGCGCCGCCTATCTGACCTTTATCCGCCGTTGAAGCGGCTGGGCGTAAACGGAATGAATCGAACAGCAGAAGCGGTCTTGAAAAAATCCGCTTCCGCTGGTATATAGGTTTCAAATTCTTGGTCGTTTGAACAAGAGTGGGCCCTCCCGGACCCGCTCTTTTTTGTTACTTACGGCTCTGTAAAAAGGTTTATCGAGTGACGGAACAGGAACAGGCAATTGAAGCCGCAGGCGCAGATGAGCGTATCATTCGCGAAACGGGCATCGATGCAAAAGTAGCAGGCATTGTGGAGCCGGTGCTCAATACGCTGGGTTTCCGCCTTGTGCGTGTGCGCCTTTCCGGCCTCAACGGCCAGACCTTGCAGATCATGGCCGAGCGCCCCGACGGCACGATGACGGTCGACGATTGCGAGCTGGTCAGCCGCACCATTGCGCCGGTTCTCGACGTGGAAGATCCGATCAATGGAAAATACCATCTGGAGATTTCCTCTCCCGGTATCGACCGCCCTCTGGTCCGCAAGTCGGACTTCGCCGACTGGGCCGGTCACATTGCAAAGGTGGAAACATCCATCGTTCATGAAGGCCGCAAGAAGTTCCGTGGCCGTATCGTTCTGGGCGATGCGGAATCCGTCGTGATCGAAAGCGACCAGATTTCCTATGGCAGCGAACCTGTCGTGCGCATTCCATTCGATCTGATCTCGGATGCGCGCCTCGTTCTGACCGATGACCTGATCCGCGATGCGCTGCGCAAGGACAAGGCCCTGCGCGAAGGCCGCATTCCGGGTGACGATCTCGGTAGCGATGAAGCGGACGGGCAGTCCGACGGAGCCGCATCGGACGAAGCCGAAGATAAAGAATAAGTTTCAGGCGTCCGGCATCTTGAGGAGCCGGATGCGACACCAAGGAGAGTCCAATGGCAGTCAGTGCTAACAGGCTGGAGCTTCTGCAGATCGCCGATGCGGTCGCACGCGAGAAGTCGATCGACCGCGAGATCGTTCTTGCGGCCATGGCCGATGCGATCCAGAAGGCGGCGCGTTCGCGTTACGGCCAGGAAAGCAACATTCGCGCGGACATCAATGCGAAGTCCGGTGAGATCAAGCTGCAGCGCCTGCTCGAAGTCGTTGAACACGTCGAGGATTACGCGACGCAGATTTCGCTCTTCACCGCCCGTGATCGCAACCCGGACGCACAAATTGGTGATTTCATCGCTGACCAGCTTCCGCCGATGGATTTCGGCCGTATCGCCGCGCAGTCGGCAAAGCAGGTCATCGTGCAGAAAGTGCGCGAAGCCGAGCGTGACCGCCAGTATGACGAATACAAGGACCGTGTCGGCGAAATCGTCAACGGTACTGTGAAGCGCGTCGAATACGGCAATGTGATCGTTGATCTGGGTCGTGGCGAAGCCATCGTGCGTCGTGACGAACTGATCCCGCGTGAAGCTTTCCGTTACGGCGACCGCATTCGCGCCTATGTCTACGACGTGCGTCGCGAACAGCGCGGTCCGCAGATTTTCCTGTCGCGTACCCATCCGTCCTTCATGGCGAAGCTTTTCACCATGGAAGTGCCGGAAATCTACGACGGCATCATCGAAATCAAGTCGGTTGCCCGTGATCCGGGTTCCCGCGCCAAGATCGCGGTCGTCTCGCGTGACGCTTCCATCGATCCGGTCGGCGCCTGCGTCGGCATGCGCGGCTCCCGCGTTCAGGCCGTCGTCGGCGAACTGCAGGGCGAGAAGATCGACATCATTCCGTGGTCGCCGGATGCGGCTTCCTTCATCGTCAATGCGCTTCAGCCTGCTGAAGTTGCCAAGGTTGTTCTCGATGAAGATGCCGAACGTATTGAAGTTGTCGTCCCGAATGACCAACTATCACTTGCAATCGGTCGTCGTGGTCAGAACGTGCGTCTGGCTTCCCAGCTCACCGGCTGGGACATCGACATCCTGACGGAAGACGAAGAATCCGAACGTCGCCAGAAGGAATTCGCCGAACGTTCGACCCTCTTCATGGAAGCGCTCGACGTCGACGAGATGGTCGGTCAGGTTCTGGCTTCCGAGGGCTTTGCCTCGATCGAGGAACTGGCCTATGTCGAACCGGGCGAAATCGCCTCCATCGATGGCTTCGACGACGATACGGCTGGCGAAATCCAGGAACGCGCCCGCGAATATCTGGATCGCATCGAAAGCGAACAGGATAATCGCCGCAAGGAACTGGGCGTCGCGGATGAACTGCGCGAACTGCCGGGCATCACCACGGCGATGCTGGTGGCTGTCGGCGAAGACGGCGTGAAGACGATCGAGGACTTTGCCGGTTATGCCGTTGATGATCTGGTCGGCTGGCGTGAACGCAAGGACGGCGAAACCGTCGCCCATAGCGGCATCTTCTCCCCGTTTGACGTTTCGCGCGTCGATGCGGAACAGATGGTGCTGACTGCGCGTTTGAAGGCAGGATGGATCACGGAAGAAGAACTGGCATCGGCTCAGGAAGAAGAAGCCGAAGCTGGCGAAGAGGAAGCAGCTTCTTAAGAAGCCTGCTGGAACAGGAGGGGCCGCGTGGCTCTTACGTCTGGTTCATTTCAGGCGTAAGCTGTGCGGCTCTCGCAATTGAGTTCTGAAAAATGGCCGTCGTTCATCCGGATTGATCGGCCAGTCCGGCTTTCGAGGGCGGTGGTGGCCGTCCTGAGCATCCACCCGAAAAATCGGTTGGGATTTTCGGAAAGCGCGATGCTTGGATTCATCGGTTTGGAGCGTCCTTTGTGCGTTTATGAGGACCCATGGCGCTCTAACGGGTTGTGGTGGGGCTTTCGCTCTGGTACAGCGCCCGCGTTGGGTCCGATGTGCGGGCAGACCGCGATGTGGCAAGACTGGAGTACGCGTGGAGCAGGATATGAATGACAGAACCTGTATCGTCACGCGCGAAAGCGGTTCTGCCGATGATTTGATCCGGTTCGTGGCTGGTCCCGATGGTTCCGTCGTGCCGGATCTGAAACGAAATCTGCCGGGCAGGGGATGCTGGGTCAGGGCCGAGCGCCGTCTGGTGGATGAAGCGGTCAAGCGCAAGCTTTTTGCGCGGGCGCTGAAAGAAGGTGTAACGCCGCAGGCGGATCTTGGCGCGCTGGTTGACCAGCTGCTGACGAAATCTGCTCTCGGCAGTCTCGCTCTGGCCCGCAAGGCCGGTGCTGTGGTGTCGGGCTCGACCAAGGTGGATCAGGCGATCCGTACCGGGGCAGCCGCCATGGTGTTGCACGCTAGGGAAGCCGCTGCCGACGGCGTACGCAAGCTTGATCAGGCTCGCCGTGCCGTGGTGCATCTGGATGGCCCCGAAATCCCTTCCTTCTCTCTTTTTACGGGAGAAGAAATGGATTTGGCATTTGGGGGCGGAAATGTGATACATGCAGCCGTACTTGAAGGAAAGGCGGCAGCCGGGTTCGTAAAGCGGGCGCTTATATTGCATCGCTATCGCGGTGAAAGCGCATCGGACTCGGAGTAGAGTGCAGCTCTGGAGGGGTTTGGCAGGCCCCGGATGGGATTGCACGTTGAAGCGGATGACTGGAGCTTTATCCAACATGACCGGGTCGCGTTGGATAATGCTCGAGTAGAGCGGCCGGAGCCGCGAAGGAAACGGAAACGTAATGAGCGATAAAACGAACGACGACAAGACGCTGAGCGTTAATACGAAGAAGACGCTGACCATGAAGCGGCCAGGCGTCGAGCAGAGCACCGTGCGCCAGAATTTCAGCCACGGCCGCACGAAGGCTGTCGTCGTTGAAACGAAGAAGCGCAAATTCTCGCGGCCTGACGAGAAGCCGGAAGTCGAAGCGGCGGCCCCACGGCCTGCTGCTCCTGCCCCGGCGGCTCCTGCGCCTGCAGCCCCTGCACCGGCTCAGGCCGCGCAGCCTGCCCAGGCTGCACAGCCCGCTCCGGCAGTGCGTGCGCCAGCACCTGCAACTCCGGCACCCAAGCCGGCGGCACCTGCTGCTTCGGTAACGAAGCCGCATGTCGCGCAGCAGCGCCCTATGCAACAGCGCCCCGGTGGACAGCAGGCACAGCGCCCGCGTCCGTCCGACCGCTCCGGCATGGTTCTCAACACGCTGTCGCGCTCAGAAATGGATGCGCGTCGCCGCGCACTCGAGGAAGCACAGGTACGCGAAGTCGAAGAACGCGCCCGCGCTGTCGAGGAAGCCAAGCGTCGCGCCGAGGAAGAAGCACGCCGCGCCAAGGAACGTGAAGAATCTGCCCGTCGCCAGGCGGAAGAGGAAGCTCGTCTCAAGGCCGAGGCTGATGCCCGCCGCAAGGCCGAGGAAGAAGCCGCCAAGCGTATGCCGCAGCCCGAAGCCCGCACCGAGCGTCGCGATGACGTGCGCCCGGCGCCGCAGGGCAATCGTCCGCGTGAGGCCGGTCGTCCTCAGGGCAGTCGCCCGCCGCAAGGTGGCCGTCCGCAGCAAGGCGGACCGCGCCCGGCGCCGAGTCTCGTCGATGCTGCTCCCATTCCGGGCAAGCCGCTTCCGCAGAGCCAGCTTCGCAAACCCGGTCAGTCGGATGACGACGATGACCGTCGCGGCGCAGTCCGTCGCGGCACCCCCGCCAAGCCGGAAGTGCGTGCACCGAAGGTTGTGAAGGGCGAAGATGACCGCCGTCGTGGCAAGCTCACTCTCACGAGCAATCTTGAGGAGGAAGGCCGTTCGCGTTCGCTTTCGGCGATGCGCCGCCGCCAGGAAAAGTTCAAGCGTTCGCAGATGCAGGAAACCCGCGAAAAGATTTCGCGTGAAGTGACCATTCCTGAAACCATCACGTTGCAGGAACTCGCCCAGCGTATGACCGAGCGCTCCGTTGACATCATCAAGTACCTGATGAAGCAGGGCCAGATGATGAAGCCGGGCGACGTGATCGACGCCGATATGGCGCAGCTGATCGCTGAAGAGTTCGGCCACACCGTCAAGCGCGTTGCGGAATCGGACGTCGAAGAAGGCATCTTTGGTGTTGCCGACAACGAAGCCGCACTGGTTTCCCGTCCTCCGGTCGTGACCATCATGGGCCACGTCGATCACGGCAAGACCTCGCTGCTCGACGCCATTCGTCATGCCAATGTCGTGTCCGGCGAAGCCGGTGGCATCACCCAGCATATCGGTGCCTATCAGGTCGAACAGAACGGCCAGAAGATCACCTTCATCGATACGCCGGGCCACGCCGCATTCACCGCGATGCGTGCCCGTGGTGCGCAGGCGACCGACATTGCCATTCTGGTGGTTGCCGCTGACGACAGCGTGATGCCGCAGACGATTGAATCGATCAACCATGCCAAGGCGGCTGGTGTCCCGATCATCGTGGCGATCAACAAGATCGACAAGCCTGCTGCCGATCCGCAGAAGGTTCGCACTGCCCTGCTGCAGCACGAAGTCTTCGTGGAATCGATGGGCGGTGAAGTGCTCGACGTGGAAGTGTCGGCGAAGAACAAGATCAACCTCGACAAGTTGCTTGAAGCAATTCTGTTGCAGGCTGAAATTCTTGACCTCAAGTCCGATCCGACGCGTACGGCTGAAGGCGTCGTCGTCGAAGCCCAGCTTGATCGTGGCCGTGGTTCGGTTGCAACCGTTCTGGTTCAGACCGGTACGCTGCATCCCGGTGACATTCTGGTCGCGGGCAGCGAATGGGGTCGCGTGCGCGCTCTGGTCAATGACCGTGGCGAGCATGTCAAGGAAGCCGGTCCCGCAATGCCGGTCGAAATCCTCGGCCTTCAGGGTACGCCGCAGGCGGGTGACCGTTTCGCAGTCGTTGCCAACGAAGCCAAGGCGCGTGAAATCGCCGAGTACCGCCAGCGCCTGGCGCGCGACAAGGCCGTCGCTCGCCAGTCCGGTGCACGCGGTTCGCTCGAGCAGATGATGAACCAGCTTCAGGTTTCGGGCACGAAGGAATTCCCGCTCGTCATCAAGGGTGACGTGCAGGGTTCCATCGAAGCCATCACCAATGCGCTGGACAAGCTTGGCACCGACGAAGTTCGCGCCCGCATCGTCCATTCGGGCGCAGGCGGCATCACGGAAAGCGACGTGTCGCTGGCCGAAGCCTCCAACGCCGCGATCATCGGCTTCAACGTCCGCGCCAACAAGCAGGCACGCGACGCAGCCGATCAGCAGGGCATCGAAATCCGCTACTACAACATCATCTATGATCTCATCGATGACGTTAAGGCAGCGATGTCGGGTCTTCTGTCGCCGGAGCGCCGCGAAACCTTCCTTGGCAATGCCGAGATTCTCGAAGTCTTCAACATTACCAAGGTCGGCAAGGTTGCCGGTTGCCGTGTCACCGAAGGCAAGGTCGAGCGTGGTGCAGGCGTCCGCCTCATTCGCGACAACGTGGTTATCCACGAGGGCAAGCTCAAGACGCTCAAGCGCTTCAAGGACGAAGTGTCGGAAGTTCCGGCCGGTCAGGAGTGCGGCATGGCGTTCGAGAACTACGACGACATTCGCGCAGGCGACGTCATCGAAGCCTTCCGCGTCGAACACGTTTCGCGCACACTCTGATTACTGTCTCGCCGGGCTGCCGTAAGGCGGCCCGGCTTTTCATTATCCGGTCCAGAGGGTCTGACTCCCGGCTGGATTGTGGTAAGTTGCGTATTATTACGCCTGCCAATTTGTAGTCATGTTGTCGGACAGTCCTTCGCGGCTGGATGCCGATTGGCGGCTGTTTATCGAGGTTATAGCCATGGCACGTTCTCCAGATCCAAAAGGCTCGGGCGGCCTTTCCCAGCGCCAGCTCCGCGTCGGCGAGCAGGTGCGCCACGCATTGGCGCAGGTGCTGCAGCGCGGGGAAATCCGCGACGATCTCATTGCCCGCACCGTGATTTCCGTTTCGGAAGTGCGTATGTCGCCCGACCTCAAGATCGCGACCTGCTTCATCACCCCGCTCGGGGATGCCGATACGCAGGCCGTTATCAAGGCGCTCGCCGCACATGCAAAGTTCATTCGCGGACGCATGGCGCCCAGCCTCAGCCAGATGAAGTACATGCCCGAATTCCGCTTCCGGGCCGATACCAGCTTTGACAATTTTTCCAAGATCGATGCGCTGCTCCGCTCGCCGGAAGTCGCCCGCGACCTTGGGCATCACGATGAAGAAGACCGGGAGGCAGACAAGGCTTCCGGCAATGGAGACGAGTAAAGCATGGCAAGACGGGGCAAGAAAAAAGGTCGCCCGATATCCGGCTGGGTTATTTTCGACAAGCCGAAAGGGATGGGATCGACCGAGGCGGTCTCGAAGATCAAGTGGCTGTTCAATGCCGAAAAGGCCGGCCATGCCGGTACACTCGATCCGCTTGCTTCCGGCATGCTGCCCATAGCGCTTGGCGAAGCGACCAAGACCGTGCCTTATGTCATGGATGGAACCAAGATCTACCGCTTTACTGTGACCTGGGGCGAGGAGCGTTCCACGGACGATCTGGAAGGCCAGCCGACCAAGACATCGGACAAGCGCCCGTCGCGCGCGGATATCGAAGCACTGCTTCCCAATTATACGGGCGTCATTTCACAGGTTCCGCCGCAGTTCTCGGCTATCAAGATCGACGGCGAGCGCGCCTACGACCTCGCCCGTGAAGGCGAAACGGTCGAAATCCCGTCCCGTGAAGTCGAGATCGACCGTCTGGAAATCGTCGGCCTTCCGGATGCAGACCGCACCGAGTTCGAAGTCGAATGCTCCAAGGGCACCTATGTGCGCTCGCTGGCGCGCGACATGGGGCGTGACCTTGGCTGCTACGGTCATATTTCGGAGCTGCGTCGCATCGAAGTTGCTCCGTTCACGGAAGAGGATTCCGTGACGCTGGCAGAACTGGAACAGGCATGGCCGCCGCTCCCGCCGAAGGATGAGGACGGCAATATCGTGGAGCCGGCTCCGCGCCGGGATTTTTCGGCGATCGACGCATTGGTCATCGATACGGGTGCTGCACTCGACTGCCTGCCGCAGGTGGCGCTTTCCGACGATCAGGCACAGCGCGTGCGTCTCGGCAATCCGGTGATCCTGCGCGGACGCGATGCACCTCTGGAGGCAGACGAAGCCTGTGTCACCACACGCGGAAAACTGCTCGCCATCGGCTATATCGAACATGGACAGTTCAAGCCGAAGCGGGTTTTCACAACCGGCTGACGTTTCGTCGGATGATGGCGGTGAGGTGGCAAATTGAATTGAGACTGGCATTCCTGCCAATTTTGCACTATATGCCCCTCATCGATCATGCGTAACAGCATGTCAGATCGTGTAAATGGCCCGCGCTGGACGACATCCCGGCCCGGGCGTCTGGTTTTCCTCTCATCTAGAAAGGGTGTTACGATGTCGATTACTGCTGAGCGCAAGCAAGCACTTATCAAGGAATACGCCACCAAGGAAGGTGACACCGGTTCTCCTGAAGTACAGGTTGCCGTTCTTTCCGAGCGTATCGCCAACCTCACCGAACACTTCAAGGGCCACAAGAATGACAATCATTCGCGTCGCGGCCTCCTGAAGCTGGTTTCGCAGCGTCGTCGCCTTCTCGACTATGTCAAGGGCATTGACGAAGCGCGTTATCAGGCGCTGATCGGCCGTCTCGGCCTGCGCCGCTAAGGTTGAAATCGGGCGACGCCTCAAAACGTCGCCCGTTTGATTTATCGGCATTTGGTCGTGCGGATAGCCGCGAACCGATCAAATGCGACTGTGAGCATGTCTCCCAAGAGCGGGAACCGGTTTTGGGACGAAGACATGCCTGGAAACAACAGATTGAGTTGAAGCGCGAACATATGTGAGCGCATCCGCTCTATCGGGCGAACGCCCGCTGGCATGAAACGACGCACCGGGTGCATTCCGTCATGCCTATGAAGAGCCCACAAGGCTCATGACCTGGACCAGTCATGGGGCAGGATTGCAGGCAGTTCGTGTCAGAGCGTATTCGGAAATGAATGTTCTGACACTTACGAACTTCCCGTTGTCTTGCCCGTGGCCCGTCCGCCAACCGAGGCGATGCCTTCAGGCGCTTTTGCGCGGCATCACCACATGAGGACAAGATATGTTCAATACCCATAAAGTAGAAATCGAATGGGGCGGTCGTCCGCTCACGCTCGAAACCGGCAAGATCGCCCGTCAGGCTGACGGCGCCGTTCTCGCAACCTATGGCGAAACCGTCGTTCTGGCGACTGTCGTTTCTGCCAAGGAGCCGAAGCCCGGGCAGGATTTCTTCCCGCTGACCGTCAACTATCAGGAAAAGACCTATGCCGCCGGCAAGATTCCTGGTGGCTACTTCAAGCGTGAAGGCCGTCCGAGCGAAAACGAAACGCTGGTTTCGCGCCTGATCGACCGTCCGATCCGTCCGCTCTTCGTCGATGGCTACAAGAACGACACGCAGGTTGTCGTCACCGTTGTACAGCACGATCTGGAAAACGATCCGGACGTTCTGTCGATGGTTGCCGCTTCCGCAGCGCTCACCATTTCGGGCGTGCCTTTCATGGGCCCGATTGGCGGCGCACGCGTCGGCTACATCAACGGCGAATATGTCCTGAACCCGAATATCGACGAAATGCCGGAATCGAAGCTCGATCTGGTCGTCGCGGGTACGTCGGAAGCCGTGCTGATGGTCGAATCCGAAGCACAGGAACTCTCCGAAGAAATCATGCTCGGCGCCGTTGTTTTCGGCCAGAAGGGCTTCCAGCCGGTCATCGATGCGATCATCAAGCTCGCTGAAGTTGCCGCCAAGGAACCGCGCGACTTCCAGCCGGAAGACCTGTCGGCTCTCGAAGCCAAGATGCTGGCCGTTGTCGAAAACGATCTGCGCGACGCTTACAAGATCACCGAAAAGCAGGCCCGTTATGCCGCCGTCGATGCCGCCAAGGCAAAGGCGAAGGAACATTTCTTCCCCGAAGGCGTGGAAGAAACCGAAATGTCGCCGGAACAGTTCGCGACCATTTTCAAGCATTTGCAGGCCAAGATCGTTCGCTGGAACATTCTCGACACCGGCAGCCGCATCGATGGCCGCGATCTCAAGACCGTTCGTCCGATTGTATCGGAAGTCGGCCTTCTGCCGCGCACCCACGGTTCGGCCCTGTTTACCCGCGGTGAAACGCAGGCTATCGTTGTTGCCACGCTCGGCACCGGCGAAGACGAACAGATGATCGACGCCCTGACCGGCACCTACAAGCAGCCTTTCATGCTGCACTACAACTTCCCGCCTTACTCGGTTGGTGAAACCGGCCGCATGGGTTCGCCGGGCCGTCGCGAAATCGGCCATGGCAAGCTTGCCTGGCGCGCAATCCATCCGATGCTGCCTTCCGCTGAACAGTTCCCTTACACGATCCGCGCCGTTTCCGAGATCACGGAATCGAACGGCTCGTCCTCGATGGCAACCGTTTGCGGCACGTCGCTGGCTCTCATGGATGCAGGCGTTCCGCTTGCACGTCCGGTTGCCGGTATCGCCATGGGCCTGATCAAGGAAGGCGAACGCTTCGCCGTTCTGTCCGACATTCTGGGTGATGAAGATCACCTCGGCGACATGGACTTCAAGGTTGCCGGTACGGAAAACGGCATCACCTCGCTCCAGATGGACATCAAGATCGACGGTATCACCGAAGAGATCATGAAGGTCGCTCTGGAACAGGCCAAGGGCGGTCGCGTTCACATCCTCGGCGAAATGGCCAAGGCTCTGTCGACCTCGCGTGAAGAACTCGGCGAATTTGCTCCGCGCATCGAAGTGATGAACATCCCGACCGACAAGATCCGCGATGTTATCGGTTCTGGCGGCAAGGTCATCCGCGAAATCGTGGAAAAGACCGGCGCCAAGATCAACATCGAAGACGACGGCACGGTGAAGATCGCTTCGTCGAACGGCAAGGAAATCGAAGCCGCCAAGAAGTGGATTCATTCGATCGTTGCCGAACCGGAAGTCGGCGAAATCTACGAAGGCACGGTCGTCAAGACCGCGGACTTCGGCGCTTTCGTGAACTTCTTCGGCCCGCGCGACGGTCTGGTTCACATTTCGCAGCTGGCTTCCGACCGCGTTGCCAAGACCACCGATGTGGTCAAGGAAGGCCAGAAGGTCTGGGTCAAGCTCATGGGCTTTGACGAGCGCGGCAAGGTTCGCCTGTCGATGAAGGTTGTCGATCAGGAAACCGGCAAGGAAATTGCCCAGGAAAAGAAGAAGGAAGAAGCCGACGCTGAATAAGCGTCGCATCTTTCGCGAAACCGGAAAGCGCGCCGCGAGGCGCGCTTTTTTGTTGCATGGGATTCATTTCAAGACCATGGATGATCCCCATGATTACACCGGCACAACAAACTCTCTTTCTCCCCTTCGATCAGGGCATTCTGGATATCCCTGCGGAAGGCCAGTCCTTTCTTGGCTGCGGTCTTTCCGCGGATCGGCGCCTTGAAGATGAATGGAAACAGGCGCTCACTTTCCTGCAACCCTGGCGCCCCGACTGGCTGGCCTTGGAAAAGGAAGGTTTCAAGGCAGCGCCCAGATTAGGCGCCAGATTGGACGAGGAGCGCCGTTTCGCCGGTGGGCTACTGTTGCTCGGAAAACATCGCGGACGCAACGAGGCGTGGTTTGCGGAGCTTCTGGCGCGTGTTGAGCCGGGCGGATGGATCGCCGTATCGGGCGACAAGAAGCTCGGCATCGACAGTTTTCGCAAATGGGTGGGCAATATTGCCGAAATCAGCGACCGCATGTCGAAGAACCATGCCGTGGTGTTCTGGCTCAGGAGGCCTGCCGACCTTACCGACGATTTCATCGCCGCGCTGAAGCCGCTTGCCGCCAATATCGACGACATGTTCCAGACCGAACCCGGCATGTTCTCGCACGGCGTCATCGACAAGGGCTCGGCCTTGCTCGTGCCGCATATGGAAAAGATCGTTTTCGGCAATGTCGCCGATCTGGGCGCTGGCTGGGGCTATCTGGCTGCGCAATGCCTGAAGTATGCTGATCGCATCAAGGCAATAGACCTTTATGAGGCTGATTTTGAGGCGCTGGAAGCCGCACGCGGCAATCTGGAACGGCTGGGCCCATCGGTGCCGATCAGCTTCAACTGGTTCGATGTGACGAGCGAGAAACTGACGGGCATCTATGACACCGTGGTCATGAACCCGCCTTTCCACGAGGGGCGGGTGACGGATGTGTCGCTTGGACAGGCATTCATTGCCGCGGCAGCTTCACGGTTGAAAACCGGCGGGCGTCTGCTGATGGTCGCAAATCGTCAACTGCCTTATGAGACGACCCTCAAAGGGCTGTTCAAGAATGTGACCCTTCTTGAGGAGGCAAACGGTTTTAAAATCTTCGATGCGAAGAAATAAAACAAAAAACCCGGCATTTCTGCCGGGTTTTTTAATTGAGTGAAACGGGCTTACTCGCCGCGTTCGGCGTCGGAGCTTTTCAGCTCTTCCAGTGTGGGCATGGAAACGATGTTGTAGCCGGAATCCACATAGTGGATTTCGCCGGTAACGCCGCTCGAAAGATCGGACAGCAGATAGACTGCCGATTTGCCAACATCATCGATATCGACGGTGCGGCGCAGCGGAGAGTTACGGCGCTGATAGCTGAAGATCGCGCGTGCATCGCCGATACCGGCACCGGCCAGGGTACGCACCGGGCCAGCCGAAATCGCGTTGACGCGGATGCCCTGCGGGCCGTAATCGGCGGCAAGATAACGAACCATGGCTTCAAGTGCCGCCTTGGCAACGCCCATGACGTTGTAGTTCGGGATGGTGCGGGTCGATCCGCCGTAGGTCAGCGTGAGGATCGAGCCGCCGTCCTTCATGAGCTTTTCGGCGCGTTGTGCCATTTCCGTGAAGGAGTAGGCGGAAATCACCATGGTGCGGCTGAAGTTTTCGCGCGTGGTGACGTCTGCGTAGCGACCCTTCAATTCGTTCTTGTCGGAAAAGCCGATGGCGTGAACGATGAAATCGAGCTTGCCCCACTTCTTTTCGATTTCGGCAAAGACCGCATCGACCGATGCTATATCTTCAACATCGCAAGGCAGCACGAAATCCGAACCGACCTGTTCGGCAAGCGGCTTCACGCGCTTGCCCAGCGCATCGCCCTGATAGGTGAAGGCGAGTTCTGCACCCTGTGCTGCGAGTTGTTTTGAAATTCCCCAGGCGAGTGAGTGATTATTCGCGACCCCCATGATGAGGCCGCGTTTGCCTTTCATCAGACCTTCCATATTTTCCCTCTCCCTCAGCCCTGGTAACGCTGGAAAACCAGCGTTGCATTGGTGCCGCCAAATCCGAAGGAATTGGAGAGCACGGTGTTGAGCTGAGCGTTGTCAATGCGCTTGCGAACGATAGGCATGTCCGCGAAGGCAGGGTCCAGTTCTTCGATATGTGCGCTTTCGCAAATGAAATTGTTCTGCATCATCAGGAGCGAATAGATCGCTTCCTGCACGCCTGTGGCACCCAGCGAGTGGCCGGTCAGCGATTTGGTTGCGGCAATTGGCGGGCATGCATCGCCCGAACCAAAGACCTGGCGGATCGCTTCGATTTCCGGTGCGTCGCCGGCAGGGGTCGAGGTTGCGTGCGGGTTAATATAGTCGATCTTGGTCTTGACGGTCGAAAGCGCCATCTTCATGCAGCGGATCGCGCCTTCACCAGACGGAGCGACCATGTCGTAGCCGTCGGATGTTGCGCCATAACCGACGATTTCGCCATAGATCTTGGCGCCGCGAGCCAGAGCAGTTTCCAGGTCTTCCAGCACCAGAACACCGGCGCCGCCTGCGATCACGAAGCCGTCGCGATTCTTGTCATAGGCGCGCGATGCGGTCGACGGCGTGTCGTTATATTTGGAAGACATGGCGCCCATGGCGTCGAACAGGACGGAAAGCGTCCAGTCGAGGTCTTCGCAGCCGCCCGCGAACATGCGGTCCTGCTTGCCATACTGGATCATCTCGAACGCATTGCCAATGCAATGGTTCGACGTCGCGCAGGCCGAGGAGATCGAGTAGTTGATGCCCTTGATCTTGAAGAAGGTCGCAAGCGTTGCCGAAGCCGTCGAGCTCATGGCTTTCGGCACGGCAAACGGACCGACGCGCTTGGGGCCCTTTTCGCGGGTGATGTCGGCAGAATCGACGATGGTGCGCGTCGAGGGGCCGCCGGAACCCATGATGATGCCGGTGCGGTCGTTGGAAACTTCCTCGTCGGAAAGCCCCGCATCGGCAATCGCCTGATCCATGGCAATGTGGTTCCAGGCCGTGCCGCGGCCATGGAAGCGCATCGCGCGCCGGTCGACGAGCGCTTCGACGTCGATATTCGGGGCACCGTGCACCTGGCAGCGGAAGCCGAGTTCGGCATATTCCTCAGCGCGGGAGATACCGGACTTCGCTTCACGCAGCGAAGCCGTGACTTCTTCGGTGTTGTTACCAATCGAGGATACGATCCCCATACCCGTTACGACCACACGCCGCATCGCGTTCTCCTTTACACCTGATCCGTGAGCGACGTGCCGTCATGCGGACTGCCGCCTGTTCGCGGTTACATAGGTGCGATCTTCGCATGTTTTGAGCGCGGCCGCATGAAAACTGTTCACTTTTTTGCAGTCGCGCTCGTGAATGATGATGATTGGGGCGCCTTACTGGCCCTCGCTGTCCTTCGACAGGCCGACGCGCAGGTCGGTTGCCCGGTAGATGGTTTCGCCATCGGCTTTCAGCCAGCCGTCAGCCGTGCCGAGCACGAGGCGGCCGCGCATGACGCGCTTGAAATCAATGCCATATTCAAGAAGCTTGGTATGCGGGCGCACCATGCCCTTGAACTTCACTTCACCGGTGGAGAGGGCCATGCCGCGGCCCGGCTCGCCCAGCCAGCCGAGGAAGAAGCCGGTCAGCTGCCACATGCCGTCGAGGCCGAGGCAGCCCGGCATGATCGGATTGCCCATGAAATGGCATGGGAAATACCAGTCGTCGGGGCGCACGTCATATTCGGCGCGGATATAGCCCTTGTCGAACTCGCCGCCGGTTTCGGAAATATCTGTGATGCGATGGACCATCAGCATCGGAGGCAGGGGAAGCTGAGCATTGCCGGGGCCGAACATCTCGCCGCGCGCGCAGGCCAGGAGTTCTTCATACCCGTAGCTTGATTTCTGTTCTGCCATTACGCCTCCCTTGAGGTTCATTCTGTATCGACCGGCAATCCGGCCCGATTGTAGGTTTCACCGGAACATCCCTACCACAGACTGTTTCCGGCAGTAAAATCATGCATTGGATTAATCCGGGGTTTATCCGAAAAACCGCGCATTTCCCAAGGCTATTGATAGTTATTTCGCAACGGCATATATCAATGTCAGTATGCAATGGGCAACAGCCCGTTTGACGATTGATGATTTTGCAACAAGCTTGTGACGGTACCAACGGTGAATATGCAGTCTTCACATACCCACTCGACGGTCTCGATCGAAGAGCAGCTCCGCCGCGCGGGCCTGCGTCCGACGCGCCAGCGCGTTGCGCTTGCGAGCCTGATCTTCGCGCAGGGCGATCGCCATCTGTCTGCGGAAGACCTGCACGAAGAGGCCGTCATGGCCGACGTGCCGGTGTCGCTGGCAACGGTTTACAACACGCTGCACCAGTTCACGGAAGCCGGTATGCTGCGCATTATCGCAGTCGAGGGCTCGAAGACCTATTTCGATACGAATATCTCGGATCACCAGCATTTCTTCCTCGAAGGGGAAAATGTCGTGTTCGATATTCCACACGGTGACAAAGGCCAGCCTACGGTTGCCAATATGCCCGACGCACCGGACGGCATGGAAATCGTCAATGTCGACATCATCGTTCGCCTGCGCCGCAAGGGCCAGTAACGGCGTCTTTTTTCGATTGGGAATGAAAGAAAGCGGCCATGGCCGCTTTTTTTGTTGCCTATTGGCGCGCATGGGGCTGAAAAGGGAAGAAATTCTGATGTCCCGATTGAATCGCCTCCCACGTTAAAGTCGGGCCTGTACCAAGGAGATATCATGCGTAAACTACTTGTCGCGGCAACCATTCTTGCCGTGTTCACCGCTGGCAGCGCCTTCGCAAAGACCGTCCAGATCGGGGTCACGCCGGGGCCGCACGCCCAGATCATGGAAAAGGTCAAGGAAGTCGCCGGGAAGAACGGCCTGGAACTCGATATTCAGGAATTCTCTGACTACGTCATTCCGAACATGGCGCTTGCGGATGGCGCGCTGGAAGCCAATTCGTTCCAGCACAAGCCCTATCTCGACAATCAGGTCGCCGATCGCGGCTTCGACATTGTGAGCGTTGCCGAAACCGTCAACTTTCCGATGGGGCTGTATTCGAAGAAACTGAAGAATATTTCGGAGCTGGCCGACGGCGCGACGATTGCGATCCCCAATGATCCGACCAATGGCGGACGCGCTCTGCTCGTGCTTGCCGAAAACGGGATCATCAAGCTCGATGCGTCCAAGGGACTGAAGGTCAGCGCTCTCGATATCGTGGAGAACCCGAAGAACCTCAAATTCGTTGAGCTCGATGCCGCGCAGCTTCCGCGTTCGATGGAAGATGTCGATGCCGCCGTCATCAACACCAACTATGCCATGGAAGCAGGCCTCAATCCGGCAACCGATCCGCTGGTGCGGGAAGGCGAGAAGGCGCCCTACATCAATATCCTTGTCGTTCGTACCGCAGACAAGGATGCCGACTGGGTGAAAACCCTGATTTCCTCCTATCACAGCGAGGAAGTGAAGGAATTCATTGCAACAACGTTCAAGGGGTCGGTGATCCCGGCCTGGTGACATTTGCGTTGTTAAGCGCGGCGATCTTGGCCCCGCCGCGCGAAGTCCAACTCGGTCAGTTCCGCAGGAGAGGGGTCAGTCGAAAACCTCGCCAGGATAAACGCCCCACAGGTCCGATTGCTTTATCCAGCCACGGACCCCGCCCATGTCCAGGCGGCACCATTGACCGGTGCACTCGCGCACGGTCCCGACCACGCCCGGCTCGATCTCGGCGGCAAGCGCCGATGTTTCGCTGGCATCGCGGCGCATATTGATCATCGAACCCTGATTGTTCTTGAGCCACGGAGCGGTGATGGCGGTTCGCTTGCCGGAGAGCAGCGACTGGTAAACCCAGCCTTCCGTGCCGTCCGCATCGCGGATACGGCGCCAGTTATCGTATTCCTGGATGATCTCGACCGGCAATCCAGCCTTCATGAAAAGCCATGAAACCGCATAGTCACGCCCGGGTCCGACGCGCAGATTGACGCGGGCCGGTTTAAGGCTGACGAAACGCGGTACGGGGAGCCCGCTGGCGCCCACGGAGGTGCCGGCGGGCTCCGCAGCCTGTGCGCCATGGTTTTGGGAGGCGCCAAGCGGCGCCAGAAAGAGAAAAAATGCCAGAAAGCCAAGCGTGGCCATCATGAAGCGTTGCGAAAGTACTCTGTACAAACTGCGACCTCTCGCCGTCCTGTCACGACAGAACGGTAGCGGCTTCGGCAGTTTACGGGGGCTGCGAGGCGACGGTGCCGTCCTGTTTTCAGATCGTGCATCCATCTGTGCGTTACAGATCGATATCCGACCAAGTTGTTTGATTTTTAACGCCTGTCTTCGGAAAGCCATTGCAGGTTTTCCAGGAGGCGCCTGAAGTTTCCGGTTTTTCTTTGTCTTTGCCGCTTCGCCTTGATAGAGATGTTCAGCCGAAGCAATATCCCATATTGCACCGCCTTGGTTAAGGAGGTCTCAACATGAAGCTTCGGTTAACGCATTTCCGGAAATGTGGGAGTAGGTTTCCCTTGGAAATGTGCAGGAAATTTCTTGGAGCGCGCCCTGTCGGTTGGTTACAATACAGGCCGTTCCAAGGGCTTTGCTCAACGATGGGGTGGAGATGTCGAACAAGAAGAAGCCGCTGGTCGTTCTTACGCGAAAATTGCCGGACCCAGTGGAAACCCGGATGCGGGAACTGTTTGATGCGCGTCTGAATATAGACGACCACCGCATGAATCAGCCGGAAATCATCGCTGCGATGAAAGAGGCGGACGTTCTGGTGCCCTGCATCACGGATGTCATCGACGCCGCGGCAATCGAACAGGCTGGTCCCAATCTCAAGCTGATCGCGAATTTCGGCAACGGCGTGGACAATATCGACGTCACCGCTGCCGCAAAGCGGGGCATAACCGTCACCAATACGCCGAATGTCCTCACCGAGGACACCGCGGACATGACCCTGGCGCTTCTGCTCTCGGTGCCAAGACGTCTGGTGGAAGGCGCCAATGTGCTCGGTGAGCGCCACGGGCAGTGGCCGGGCTGGTCGCCGACCTGGATGCTGGGACGGCGCATCTGGGGAAAGCGCCTCGGCATTGTCGGCATGGGGCGCATCGGCACGGCCGTCGCCCGCCGCGCCAAGGCGTTCGGGCTTTCCATTCACTATCACAACCGCAAGCGCGTCAATCCGCAGGTGGAGGAGGAACTGGAGGCGACCTATTGGGATAGTCTCGACCAGATGCTGGCCCGGATGGACATCATCTCGGTCAACTGCCCGTCCACGCCTGCCACCTTCCATCTGCTCTCTGCACGTCGCATCGCGCTGATGCAGCCGACCGCCTATATGGTCAACACGGCCCGCGGCCAGATCATCGACGAGAATGCGCTGATCGACCTGATCGAGCAGGGCAAGCTGGCCGGCGCCGGTCTGGATGTGTTCGAGAACGAACCTGCGGTCAATCCGCGTTTGCTGGCCCTTGCGGAAAAAGGCAAGGTCGTCCTGCTGCCGCATATGGGCTCGGCCACCATGGAGGGCCGCATCGACATGGGCGACAAGGTCATCATCAATATCAAGGCTTTTGTCGACGGACATCGCCCGCCCGACCGCGTATTGCCGAACCGGGTTTAGCTTTTCCGGCTCGCGGTCTTCACTTGGTCGGCGTTCTTGCCGTCAATGAAGCGCAGCACCGTATGCGCATAAAGGCGCGGATTTTCGACCGGCACCCCATGTCCGGCATCGGGCAGGATAATCAGTTGCGCGCCCGGTATCTGGCTGGCGATGAATTCCGTATGTTCGCGCGAGATGGCCGTATCATGGTCGCCGATGACAATCGCCGTGCGCACGCGAATGTCCGAGAGCTCCTCGCCGGTATAGTTCGGCTCGTTTGCCCACAGTGCATGGATTTCCCTGTCGATGCTCTCATAGTGGCGCAGTTCCGGTATCGGCTTTCCCTCTGCGCGCGCTTCGGCATAGCCGGTATTGCCATCAGGCGTCACGTTCGCCGCCTGCGCGAACAGGCTTTTCAGCCGTTCAGGATAACGCATGGCGATATCGAGACCGATAATGCCGCCATCGCTCCAGCCGACCAGATCAACCTTGTCGATGCGGAGAAAGTCGAGCAGCGCCACATAATCGTCGGCCATTAACCCGTAGGTGATGGGATCTTTGGTGCGG
Source organism: Brucella sp. RRSP16 (assembly GCF_052246815.1). Classification (NCBI taxonomy): domain Bacteria; kingdom Pseudomonadati; phylum Pseudomonadota; class Alphaproteobacteria; order Hyphomicrobiales; family Brucellaceae; genus Brucella; species Brucella sp. RRSP16. Next base: position 25,655 of record NZ_JBQQAM010000017.1, on the reverse strand, counting down.
GTGGAACGCCCCTGTCCGCGACTGTCCGCAACGATCACCATGTGATGGCGCGCGAGAATCGGCAGTTGGGCATCCCACACGTGCTGGTCGGACAGACCGCCGGGAATGAGCAGGATTGGCGATCCCTTGCCGACGATCCGGTAATACATTTCGATGCCGTTGACCTCGGCAAAGGTGGGAGGCGAGGCGGGAATGGCCATGCGCGCAACCTTTTCAGTCGAAACGGGGGAGGGAAAAGACAAGACAAGGCCGATCAGCAAGGCGGCTATCGTCGATGTCGTCTTCCCCTTCATGAATTCCCTGTCTTGCTTTCAGGGTCTGCGGATAAGCGTCGGCAGATCGTAGAGATAGGCGATGCGCTTGATCGCGTCCTGCAGCGGTTCCAGCGTAACCGTCATCGTATGGCCGCTCGCATGGATCAGCATATCGGGCGATGCGCAGATGGCGACATGGCCCTTCCAGAAGACGAGATCGCCGCGCTGCAGATTTGAATAGTTCGCATCGGGCTCGACGATTTCACCGAGCGCATCCTGCTGCATGTCGGAATCGCGCAGAACCTTTCTGCCCGCCACCCACATGCAGAGCTGCACGAGGCCGGAGCAATCGATGCCGAAACCCGACGTACCGCCCCACAGATAGGGCGTATGGAGGAGCGTTTCGGCGACGGTCACATAATCCGCCGCATGTTCGCTCACCGGGGCAAGATGGCTTGCAATCAGTGCCTCGCCGCTTTCCAGCAGCGCATATTTCGTGCCGCGCGTCTCGGCAGCCCCGACGATGCGCAGGCGTGAACCGAGTGACAGCGCCTTGGTGTGCGGGAAACGGAGATCGGAGCCGGGATAAACGAAGGTGCGCGGCACAACTACCATATGCGTGGCCTCGCCTGACGGACGTTCCAGCGCGGCAGAGGAGACGTAACCGGTATAACCGTCGCGTTCGGCCTGCACCCACGACCAGCCGTCCATTTCCTCGAAGACGCGGAGGGAATCGCCAAAGATCATCTGGGTCTGCGGCCCGCTATCCATGCGCGGTTCGCCCCGCAGATCGACAACCGGGGCGGAAACCTGCATCGGCGTTCCGGCGGCAAAACGCGCAGCTTCCACCTGACCGGTCAGCCTTTCATCGGCGAGGTCGGGACGGTAGGCGTTGAGACGGCGGTCGAGCATGGTCAAAGTGGTAACTCCCTGGCTTTGGCGATCACCAGATCGCCCAGTTTTTCAACATAAAGTGCACCGGCGACCGTCCTCTTTACTAGCACATTTCGCCGGTCTTTTTCATCACGATGCCGGGAGACGAACTCAAGCGCGCCCATCGTGTCGAGCGCGCGGGTGATAACCGGCTTGGTGACGTTCAGTTTCGCTGCAAGTCCCCGCACTGTATGCGGCGGGGGCTCCAGATAGATGGTCAGGAGAATGGCTGTCTGCCGCGTGGTGAGATCGGGCATCTCATCACGCACCTGTTCCAGCGACAGGGTTCTCAGCAATGTCAGCGCCTGCAACGGCTTCAGCTCAATTGGCATCCGGTCCCACCCAAACGGGGATTGTTTCGGAACCGTTTTATTCAATCTGCTTTCGGCGTTTCAGGCAAGCGGATTCAGCGCGCCGGATAGCGTTCCTTCAAAAGCTGGTAAAGAGCGCGAATGGCCTGCGCTTCGCCGCCGACCGGAGAAGCGGGCTTTTCAACCGGCACCCAGCCGAAAATGTCGAAATGGGCCCAGCTTCGAGCCTTTTCGACAAATTTGCTGAGGAAAAGCGCTGCCGTCACCGATCCGGCGAACCCGTCGGTAGTGACATTGTTGATGTCGGCGATCCGCGAGGAAAGTTTTTGCGCATAGGGCTTCCAGAGCGGCATCCGCCATAGCGGGTCCGCTGTCGCTTCCGCGCATTGGGCGATGGAAGCGGCAAGCCGGTCATCATGCGTATAGAATGGCGGCAGGTCGGGGCCAAGCGCGACACGCGCAGCCCCCGTCAGCGTCGCCATGTCGATCACGAGTTCAGGCTCTTCCTCGTCGGCCAGCGTCAGCGCGTCGGCAAGGACCAGCCGGCCTTCCGCATCGGTATTACCGATTTCGACGGTCAGTCCTTTTCGGCTTTGCAGAACGTCGCCCGGCCGGAAGGCATTGCCGGCGATCGAGTTCTCCACGGCTGGGATGAGCACCCGCAGCCGCACCGGCAATTGCGCATCCGTGACCATGGAGGCGAGACCCAGCACATTGGCGGCTCCGCCCATGTCCTTCTTCATCAGGAGCATGCCGCTTGCCGGTTTGATGTCGAGACCGCCGGTATCGAAGCAGACGCCCTTGCCGACCAGCGTGATTTTCGGGTCGCCCGCCTTGCCCCAGCCAAGATCGATCAGGCGCGGCGCAATGGCGCCAGCGCGACCGACCGCGTGGATCATCGGAAAATTCTTTTCCAGAAGTGCATCGCCTTCGGTGACGGCAATGTCGGCCTTGTATTTTTTCGCCAGTTCACGGGCGGCGTTTTCGAGGGCATCCGGCCCCATGTCGTTGGTCGGCGTGTTGATGAGGTCGCGCACCAGCGTCACCGCGCCGGCGATGCGGCGGAGTTCGGCTTCGTCCAGGCCGTCCGGCAAGGCCAGTCGGACCGCCTTGCCATTGGCCTTGCGATAACGCGTGAAATCATAGCCGCCCATCAGGAAGCCCAGAACTGCAAGCGCTGCATCATCGACCGTGCCGTCGATATGCCAGTCGCCCTCCGGGAGGCTGCGCGCGAGCTTTCCGGCCAGAAGCTGCGACTGGCCGGTCTTTTCATCGCCGGTCCCAAACAGTGCACCCGATACCGATCCGTCCGCGCCGGGGAGGGCGAGCACACGTCCGGCTTCGCCATCAAAGCCATTGGCCTTGGCCCATGCAACTGCTGCGGCGGGAAGGCCGGAAGTTTCCAGACCGCCCTTCGGCGTAAACCAGATAGGGCGGCTTTGTTCGGATTTTCGGGAAAGAAGTTCGACAGACATGATGCTCTTTCTGGCCAGTAAGCGATGTCCGGCAAAAGCGCTGGGATTTTGTCGGAAGTTCATAAAAACAAGCAGATGGCGCACGCCGAAAAGTGTGAAGCGGTTTCCGGACAAGATGCGCGCCAAAACAAACAGATAGCGCGATTATTGCCGCGCGGAAACCAAAACCGCAATCGCTTTGTTAACCAATCATTAGGGTTAACGGATTATTGATTTATCAGGAATTGGGCTTGAGGGGGCATGGGCGCATCGTCCGGCCTTGATCATGTCTCCGAATCCCGAACCGGTTTCGGGATGAGACATGCATGAAACGAGAGACTGAAGCATGTCGGGTCACGACGCGCTTCGGCAGGAGAGGCGGGATGCTGAACATCGCTCGAAAAGACGCTATCGCAACACGTCTCGGTTTCGCCTGCATTCTTTCAGCATTGGTTCTTTCCGGCTGCACATCGGTTGACCGGACGACGACAGGCTCGGTGCGCCGCGCGGCAACGGTTGCGACTTTCGATCACATGAACGACGCGCAGCTTGCTGCAATGGCCGGGCGGCTTGGCGCACAATATGAACGCAATCCGAAGGATCGCCAGACCGCGCTCAACTATGCCAATGTGCTGGGCCGCCTTGGCCGCAACGATCAGGCGTTGGCGGTCATGCGGGCGCTCGCCATCGTCTACCCGAAGGATCAGGCTGTTCTTGCAGCCTATGGCAAGGCGCTTGCGGGAGCGGGCCAGTTTGACGGCGCGCTCGACGCCATTCGCCGCGCTCAGAACCCGGCCTATCCCGACTGGAAGCTGGTTTCCGCGGAGGGTGCCATCCTCGACCAGATGGGCAGGAAGGAAGAAGCCCGCGCGACTTATCAGAAGGCGCTGCAGCTTCAGCCGAATGAACCGTCGATCATCTCCAATATGGGAATGTCCTATCTTCTGGCCGGTGATGCCCGAACGGCAGAAACCTATTTCAAACAGGCCGCAGCCGCGCCCGGTGCCGATAGCCGCGTGCGCCAGAACCTCGCCCTGTCGGTCGGTCTGCAAGGCCGCTTTCAGGAAGCCGAGGCGATTGCCGCGCAAGAGATTTCTCCGCAACAGGCAAAGGCCAATACGGATTATCTCCGATCAATGCTCGCGCAGCAGAACTCCTGGAACATGCTCAAGGACAAGCCGAAAGGCTGACCCCCCTATCAGTTTCCGCCGAACAATCCGCCCTGCGCCGATATCTGGATGAAGGCCGGACCGAGGATGACGATAAAGAGCACCGGCAGGAAGAAAACAATCATCGGAACGGTAAGTTTCGGCGGCAGGGCCGCCGCCTTCTTTTCCGCTTCCAGCAGACGCAGGTCGCGGCTTTCCTGAGAAAGCGTGCGCAGCGCCTGCGCGACCGGCGTGCCGTAACGCTCCGCCTGAATCAGCGCCTGCGTGACCGATTTCACCGGTTCCAGACCGGTGCGATTGGCGAGATTTTCATAGGCCTGACGACGTTCCGGCAGGAAGGAAAGCTCGGCATTGGTCAGCATCAGTTCTTCGGCAAGCTCGACGGACTGGATGCCGATTTCGTCAGCCACCCGGCGAAAGGCAGCTTCGGTGGACATGCCCGATTCAACGCAGATCAGCATCAGGTCGAGTGCATCCGGCCAGGCCCGCCGGATGGATTGCTTGCGTTTGGTTGCGCGGTTCGAGACGTAGAGGTTGGGCGCGTAAAAACCGGCATAGCCTGCAAAAATGCAGACGAGAAGGCGAACGAAGAACGTCTGATCGGCAAGCACCCCCAGTACGAAAATGTAGATTGCCGCAACGGCCATTGCCCCGAACGGCAGCACGAAACGCAAAAACAGGAAGATGTTGAGTGGGTTTTGCCCCCGGAAGCCAGCCTGCCGGAGCGAAGCGACCGTCTTTTCGTCGGCCAGAGCCCGTTTGAGATCCAGCTTTTCGACGAATTCCCGGATGCCGGGCTTCTGCTGATGACGCAGGCTGCCGCGCCGGTCGCTTTCGGCTGCCAGACGGGCCCGCTCGCGTGAGCGAATGGCTTCGCGTTCGGTGGCGACCGATTTCATGCGCGATTTGAGCGCGCTGCCGCTCAGTACCGGCAGGAGAATGGTCACCACGGTAGCAAAGACCGCGACCATGATCAGCGCGCCGATCAGAAACTGGGGATCGGACAATTTCTGTGTGAGGAGAGAAAACATATCCGGTGCCTCACATATCGAAGTTGATCATGGTCTTCATGATGAAGATGCCTGTCAGCATCAGCACGGCTGCAATGCCCAGGAGCATATGGCCGGTCGAAGACGTGAAAAGCAGCGTCATATAGAGCGGGCTTGTCAGGTAGACGAGAACCATGACGATGAAGGGCAAGGCGCCGATAATTGCAGCCGAAGCCTTGGCTTCCATGGAAAGCGCATTGACCTTGGCCTTCATCTTCTTCCGGTCGCGCAGAACCTTTGAAAGATTGTTGAGCGCCTCGGAAAGATTGCCGCCCGCCTGTGCCTGTATCTGGATGACGATGGCGAAGAAATTGGTTTCGGGGCAGGGCATGGAATCGGGCATCTTGCCGACCGCCTCGGGGATGGAAAGCCCGATCTGTTGCGCCTCGACGACCTTCTTGAACTCGCTCTTGACCGGTTCAACCGCCTCGCTCGCAATGAGCCGCAAACCGTCATTGAGCGGGAGCCCGGCGCGGGTCGCGCGCACGATGACATCGAGCGCATTGGGAAATTCCTCGAGGAATTTTTTCAGTCGCTGCTTGCGCCTGTGCAGCACAAACCAGCGCGGCAGGCCGAAGAAACCGGCAATCGCTATACCGGGCAGGAAAAGCAGCGGTGCACCGAAGAGCAGTGCGACGAATGTGGCGAAAAACGCAGCCGCACCGGAATAAAGATAGAATTTCTGCAAGGTGAGCGTGAGCCCGGCCTGGGTCAGCAGAATGCGCAGGGGTGGATATTTCTGGTTCTTCTCGCGCTGCTTTTGCCGGGCTTCCAGATCCTTGATATTGTCCTGCAGCTGCTTGCGGCGCTTCTGGATGTCGGCATTTCTGTCGCGCTCGCTGCGCGTTATCGCCCGTTCCGAACCGCTGTTGCGCACGGTTTCGAAGCGGCGCGCCGCATGATCCTTCTTGCCGAGCTTTTCATAAAAGAGCGCATAGAACAAAGCCGCGCAGGCGATGACGGCAAGCACCACGAACATCACAATGCTGGCGGACCCTGTCATGCACCAGCCCTTTCCATGCCGTCGAGCACGGAGGCAAGGCGGCTATCCTCATTATAGTAGCGGGCGCGCTCCCAGAAGGCGGGGCGTCCGATGCCGGTCGAGCTATGGCTGCCGAGAATGCGTCCCGAAGCGTCCTCCCCCTTGATATCGTAGAGAACGAGATCCTGGGTCGTGATGACGTCACCTTCCAGCCCAACCACTTCCGTAATGTGGGTGATGCGGCGGGAACCGTCGCGCAGGCGTGCGGCCTGGATGATGATATCGACCGAACCGACGATGATCTCGCGCACGGTCTTTTGCGGCAGCACATAGCCGCCCATGGCGATCATGGCTTCCATGCGGTTGAGGCATTCACGCGGGCTGTTGGCGTGTATCGTGCCCATCGAACCATCGTGGCCCGTATTCATGGCCTGCAGGAGATCGAATACCTCGGGTCCGCGCACTTCGCCCACGATGATGCGTTCGGGCCGCATGCGCAGGCAGTTCTTCACAAGGTCGCGCATGGTGACTTCGCCTTCGCCTTCCAGATTGGGCGGGCGGGTTTCCAGACGCACCACATGTGGCTGCTGCAGTTGCAGTTCTGCCGAGTCTTCGCAGGTGATGATGCGTTCGTGCGTGTCGATATAGCGTGTCAGGCAGTTCAGAAGCGTGGTCTTGCCCGAACCGGTGCCGCCGGAAATGATGACATTGCAGCGCACCCGGCTGATGATCTGCAGCAGTTCCGCCCCGGCATTCGATATCGCGCCGAACCGCACCAGCTGGTCGAGCGTCAGCTTGTCCTTGCGGAATTTGCGGATGGTCAGGGTGGGACCGTCGAGCGACAGCGGCGGAGCAATGACGTTGACGCGCGAACCGTCGGGCAGGCGGGCGTCGCAGATCGGGCTCGATTCGTCCACGCGGCGTCCGACCTGACTCACGATGCGCTGGCAGATGTTGAGAAGCTGCTGGTTGTCGCGAAAACGGATGCCGGTTTCCTGCAGCAGGCCATCCACTTCGATATAGGTCCGGCGCGAGCCGTTCACCATGATATCGGCGATGTCGTCGCGGGAAAGAAGCGGCTCCAGCGGACCATAGCCCAGCACGTCATTGCAGATGTCATCGAGCAGTTCCTCCTGCTCGGCAATCGACATGACGAAGTTCTTGATGGCGATGATGTCATTGACGATGTCGCGGATTTCCTCGCGCGCGGCATCGGGCGCCATGCGGGACAATTGCGACAGGTCGATCGTATCGATCAGCGCCGAGAAGACCTGCGATTTGGTGTCGTAATAGCTCTCGGTCTTTTCGCGGCCATGACCGCTGGATTGATGCGTGCCGGGCTGATGCGAGCCCGTCGGCCCGGATGTTTTCGCGAGCGTGCCCGGATGGGCCGCCTGCGTGCGGGATGGCTGCATGACCGGTTGGGCCGGTGCGGGCATGGCGGCTGGCGCGGCAGGTTTGGGCGCGGGCGGTCGCGTTCCGCTTTCCGGCCTGTTTCCCGTATCGTTGCCTCTTCTGCCGAACATGATTCCCTGCCGTTACTTGGTCTTGCGTGCAAACTTGCCCAACAGGCTCGATATGCCGCTCTTCTTGCGCGGTTGCACATCGGCCCTGCCGGTCACGACATGCGCAATGTGGCTGATGGCTTCGGCAACCGGGCTTTCCGGATTGGTCTCCGCGATCATTCGGCCATTATTGGCGGCATTGCCGAAAAGTTGCGGATCGAAGTCGATGGTGGCGATGGGATCGATGCCGAGCGGTTCCGCAAAATCGGCGATTGCGATTTCCGGCCGCTTCGGAATGCCCATCTGGTTGAGGACGAGATGCGGCTTCACATCATTGGGGCGCAGCTGCGCCAGCGTGTCGAGGAGGTTTTTCGTGTTGCGAAGATTGGCAAGATCGGGCGTTGCGACGATCACCACTTCATCGACGCGCATCAGGGTGGTCCGCGTCCATCCGCTCCAGCCGTGAGCTACGTCCAGCACGACCAGCGGAGAACTGCGCTGGGCGACGTCGATCAGTTCGGCAAAGGCGTCTTCGGCGAAGTCGAATGTCCGCTCCAGGCTCGAAGGTGCCGCGAGGATCGACAGATGGTCCCCATATTGGACGAGCAGCCGGTCGAGATAGACCTCGTCAATGCGTTCCGGTGAAAAGACAGCATCGGCAATGCCGAGCGTCGGGTCCTGATCGAAGTTGATATTTGCCGTGCCGAAGGGCAGGTCCATGTCCGCCAGCACGACATCGTGACGGAACATATTGGAGATCGACCAGGCGACATTATGGGCGATGGTCGATGCGCCGACGCCGCCTTTCGCGCCGATGAAGGCGATGGAGCGGCCAAGCGGTTCCGCACCCGGGTCGAGAAAGATCGATGAGACGATGGCCAGAATGTCGGCGAGCGACACAGGCGCCACGATATATTCCGAAACGCCGCGCCGCAGCAATTCGCGATAGAGCCAGACTTCGTTGGAATGGCCGATGACCATGACCTTCGAGCCGGGATCGCAGACTTCCGACAGCTGCTGCAATTCTTCGAGCAGCACATTGGGTTCGGACGCCGATTCGACGATGATCAGGTTGGGGGTGGAGGCGGTCTGATAGAATTCGATTGCAGCCGCAACGCCGCCCATCATGACTTTCAGATGGGTCTTTGCCATGCGCCGGTCGCCGCCTGCGCGCTCGATCGGAATCGCGACGCTTTCGTTCACGCAGAAAGCCTGGATGGAAATGCGCGGAATAGGGCGCACATTTTCAAGCATGATCGGCGCACGGCCTGTTTCCGGTGCTTCGTCCTCCGGTTCGAACGCGAAGTTGCTCATGGCGCCCTCTTAATACTCGGCCTGCTGGCTGCGGGGTTCGCGCCAGTTTTGCGTCTGTGCAGGCGACATTTTCACATAGCCCTGATTGCCGTTGAGTCGTGCCGTCGCGCGATCCGAATCGATAGGCGTCATGGTGCGCGGCCCAAGAAGATCGGCCGGGTTGGCGACCTGCGCGGCCAGATTGTTCTGCGAGGCGCAGCCAAAATTGGCGTAATGCTTGTTTTCAGGGGTGCTGGCGAGGTCATCCGGCCAGCGGCCGCACGGCGTCGTGCCGGCCGTTATCGCGTAATAGCTGATGCGGATCGGGGCTGCCGCATCCGGGCTTTCGACCGGATAGTTTTCGATGGCGATATTGTTTGCCTTGATGCCGCTGCGCCGCAGCGTTGCCGCTACCTCTGTGCTCAGCCGGTATGCTGCGGCCTGATTGGACGCGCCTGAAGGCACCAGAACATAAAGCATGCCGGAGCCGCTGCGCCGGTAATTGGCGATTGCGCCCTGAACGATGCCGCGCTGCATCGGGCTCAGCTTCTGGTCGGCCTGTGCGATCGGAATATCGGTAACCTGTTCCCGCTCGGCAATCGTGATCGGGTGATTGGTGCGATAATCGTCCGGTAGCGCGCCCACGGTGACGTGCTGGCGGTTCGCGCAACCCGCAAGAAGGGCCAGCGACAGGGCAATGAGCGCTGGTCGGGCGGAAATCCTGCAAAAGCCTCTGACTGAATAGGTCATGATCTGTCCCCGCTCACTTGTAGATATAACCGACGACGCCGTTGTAGCGACCGGGCGGCAATTTGGTTTCCATCGTGCCGTAAACGCGATTGACCTTGCCGAGGATGTATCCCGCGCCATCGCTGGCCGGGTTGAGATTGTCGTCAGGGCGCGCAAGCTGCTGGCGGGCGACCGGTCGCGCCAGATAAGGCGTGACGATCACCACCAGTTCGGATTCGTTGCGAATGAAATCCTTGCTGCGGAATAGCGCGCCGAGGACTGGAATCTTGGTGAGGCCCGGAAAGCCGGAAACCGACTGGCGCACTTCATCGCGGATCAGGCCGCCGATCATCATGGAACCGCCGGACGGCAGTTCCACAGTCGTGTCGGCAACGCGCTTTCGCAGCGACAGGACGCTCGCGCCAACGCCTTCCATCTTGTTTGTCGTGCCAGCGCCTTCAGTTGTCGGCTCCGAGACGGAGGTTCTGATTTTCAGGCTGATGCGTCCCGGCCCCAGCACGGTCGGCATGAATTCCAGACCGATGCCATAATTGATCTTGGCCAGCTGATTGGTGCGTTTTCCGTCGTCGTCATAGGTCACGCTGTTGATGACATTATATTCGCCGCCGACATTGAAAGCCGCCTTTTCACCGGAGATTGCGGTCAAGGTAGGTTCGGCGAGGGTCTTCATCACGCCTGCCGATTCCATCGCCCGCAGATAGGCGGAAAAGTTGCTCGTCGCGAGGCCGAACCCGGTATCGGAAAGGTTGTTGCCGATGGCGCCTGCGATATTCTCGGAAATCCCGCCGTAGGAAATACCGTTTGATACGCCGCTGCCCGTCATGTTGACGCCAAGCTGCTTCATGACGGAGCGGCTGACCTCGGCGACGGTGACTTTCAGCGTCACCTGATCCTCGCCGACGATGGTGAGCATATTGACGATTGCGCTCTGCCGACGCCCCCAGTCGGGATTGTTGATGGCGACACCGCCGCCATCGGTCGGGGCGGAGGCCGTGGTTGAATATTGACCGGTTGTTGCTTCGCCACCGGAAACGAAAAGACCGGCAAGCTTTGCGGCCTGCGCCGAATCCTGCGGGGTCTGCACGGTTCCGGTCAGCACCACATTGTCGTTGATGAGTTCGACGCGAATATCGGAACCCGGGATGAGGCGCTTGAGCTGGGACGAAAGCCCGCTCACGTCCCGCTCGATCTCGACATCGATCGATGCGACCTGCTCGCCATTCTGTCCGAAGACAAAGATATTGGTCTGTCCGACCTGCTTGCCGAAAAGATAGATGCGCCGCGACGTGCGCGTCACAGCATCGGCTATCGTCGGATTGGAGACGAGAACGTCATAGGCGTCCTGCGGGAGATCGAGGACAACCGATTTGTTGAGGCCGAGCTTGATCGTCTGCGAACGCTGCTGGCTGCCAACCTTGACGATGCCTGCCGCCGCCATTGCGGTCATGTCGGCGAGAGGCAGGGAAACGGTTGCAAGCGCGCCGGCCAACAGCGCGATCCTTGCGGAATATGGGCGCACGCGGTTTGTCTTTCTCATGAGCGCGGTCCTATTTCTGTAACGCTGCCGGATTTGATGACCTTGACCGTCCCGCTGCGGGTGGGCGAAGAAACCAGATAGTCCGCCTGCTTGATGTCCCTGTCCTCGACATCCTGTGTCGAGCGAAGCGCCAATGTCAGGCGGTCTGCCATCTGCTGGGCAACGGTGATGATTTCGGCCTGTTCCGGCGTCACTTCCAGCGTCGCGGTCTGGCCAACCATGACCTTGCGGCCCTGCTCGTCTTCCTGGATCGCCTGGTCGATTGCCAGAACCCGCACATTCTGCAGCACGGTTTCGGTGGTGAAGGGTGTGAGCGACTTGTCGCCATTGTCCGGCTTGCGGCGGGTCATGATGACATCGACGAAATCATTGGGAAGAATGAAGCCGCCCGCCGAACTTTCGGCATTGATCTGCGTCGCGACGGCGCGCATGCCGGGCGGCAGGATCGACGACATGAAGCTCTGTCCCGGACCGATGAGCTTGGCCTTGCGGATCGGCTCGCCCGTGAAGAACTGCAGCCGGACCGTGGCGCCGCTCAGTTGATTGATGGCATCGGGTTCGCTCGCGCGTGTGATATAGCCTTCGCTGATAGCCTCGGCCGGCCAGGGCTGCCAGCGCATCTGCGATGTGAGCTCCGCGCCGACACCAAGATTTTCGGTGGCGACGAGCACGTCCTCCAGTTTGATCTGCGGTGCTTCAGGGGCGGCGACGACGGGCGCAGGCGGCGGCGTGGCAAGGTTCATGGCAATATAGCCAGCGCCACCAGCCGCAAGAACGGCTACTCCTAAAATGAGCAGTCGAGCTGATTTCATGATATGCCCCGCGCAAATCCCCACGCCTTGATGACGTGTTCCAAAATTGCACTGGCAATCGTGTAATTATGGTTAATATAATCTTATTCGCATAAAGAAAGATTGAAATTACACGTAGGCGTTGTGCGCCAAAGCGTTCAAAACATCCCCGCCATATAGGCTTTCATCGATTCTCCGACGGGCGTCAGCGGAAATGTCCAGAGACCGGCGGCGCCAAGCGCAATGCCGTAGGGAATGCCTACATCCTTGCGGGCGAGCGTGCCCATGAATGCAAAACGGTCAGCCAGAAGCGGGCGCGGAACCAGCCGGTAGAGGATGATCGTGAGCGTGAGCACGCCGCCGAGGATCGAAACCATCACGAGATAATCCAAGAGGCTGGGATCGGGGCCGTACCACAAGGCCGTCGCCGCGATCAGCTTGGCGTCACCACCACCCATGGCGCGAAGGCAGAAGAGTGCAAAGGTGATGACGAGCGCGATGCCGCCAACCGCCAGGTGCCAGCCGAAATCGGAAAGGGAAATGCCGCACAGGGGCGCGAGCAGGAGAAAACCGAGGGTCAGCCCGATGGAAACACGGTTGCGGATCGTCATCGACGTCAGGTCGGTGACCATGGCCGTCACCATTGCCAGAGCGAAGATTGCCGTCATAACTGTTGCCGTCATGGCCATTGCTGTCATTGCCGCCCCCGCGTCAACTGTCACCCCACCGTCTGCACGGAATTGTTCTTATGCCTAGCGGTTCGTCGCCTGTTCGAACTGTCTCGCCGTTTCGTTGAATTTGTCGCCGACACTGCCGGCCATGAGCGCGACGCCGCTTATGATCGCAATGGAAACGAGCGTGCCGATCAGCGCATATTCGATCGCTGTCGAACCGGCCCTGTTCTTCATGAAACGCGTCATCAATGTCGGCATCGCATGCTCCTCGCTGTCCCGATCGCGCTGGTTTTTGGGAGTGCGCTTTAATTTCGGATGTGCTGAAGCATAGGAGAGAGGAATTGTGGCCCTCTTAACAGGTATGGTTAATGAAGTGCTGCAAGGCTTGCGAGGTGGCGGCAATCGCGCGATTGGTTAATCTTTGACGAATTGCGGGCGCGGTCTGCACCGATGGGTGGCGACTTAATTCTTCCTTCACCAATCCCGTTCATTCTTTGCTCATTATATTGATGGGGCTTCATGAGCTTGGCCCATTATATCAGCGGGGGAATGTCGCGTGGGGCGTCGTTTGTTTTCTTTGGGTGGCTTCGGCGTGGTGCCTGCCATGGGCGCGGCTTTCATGGCTGTGATTGCGGTCGCACCGGCATCTTCGGAAGACTATATCGCCCTTGAAACCAGCCAGGCGCGTATTTTGCGGCTGGCGCGTCCCGCCGACAGCGTCGTGATCGGCAATCCGTCGATCGCCGATGCAGTCGTTCAGGACGCACAAACCATCGTCCTGACCGGCAAGGATTTCGGCGTCACCAATATCGTCGTCATGGACAAGCAGGGCGAACCGATCCTCGACCGTGAACTGGTCGTCTCCCGCAACACACGCGGAACGACGCGGATTTATCGGCAGGCCGAAGTGCAAACGCTTTCCTGCACACCCTATTGCGAAAAAGCCTCAACGAAGAACGGCTTCGACGACAAATAGCGATATTCGTGCGTGAGGCCGCGCTTGCGTTAATACTCTTTCAGGTTGTCCTGTTGTAACCATACGCCCAATCGAATTCTTGATCGAGTTCAGGCAGAATTGGGTGGGGTTATGACATTGGAGATCTTGGCGCGTCGCCTTGCGCGGGTGGGCGTATGCCTGCGCCGTTTCCCTCGTGCGCAAAATGGCGTGGCAGCGGTGGAATTCGTGCTGCTCATCGTTCCGTTCCTCCTCATCGTCTTCGCGACGATCGAGATCGGCGTGAGTTTTGCGGCACGCCAGGTCATAGCCAATGCGACGGAGACCGTGGCTCGCAAGTTGCAGACGTCGGGCAGGATCGGAGGCATCCAGATCAAAGACGCACCGATCAGCGTGGACGCCCTGCGCAATGAACTTTGTCAGCAGATGCAGTTCATGGTCGCGTCCGGCTGTCCCAATCTTTCGTTCAATCTTGGAACCTATGAAGGGTTCGGCCAGGTTCCGACGGACACGATTCTCGATGAAGAGGGCAAGCTCACGCGGACGGGCATTACCGGGACGAGCGGAACCTCCACCATCAACCAGCTCAACGTTGTTTACGCATGGCCGGTGCTGACGAACATCCTCTATCTGATGCAAAGTCCCCATGCTGCAGGCGGCACGATGCCGCTTTTTGCAACGCTTACCTGGCAGAACGAGCCTTTCCCGAACTGAGATAACCAACGCGCCCCGAAACCGGTTCAAACTTTTCGGGATGCATTCCAGAGGGATCCTCAGAGCGATCACCGGAGCGATCATTGTCATGCGTAACTATCTTCGGAATTTTCTGAGTGACCGGCGCGGCCTGGGAGCGGTTGAATTCGCGCTCATCGCGCCGCTCCTGCTTCTGATTTACCTGGGTTCCGTCGACCTTGCCGATGGGGTGGATACGAACAAGAAAGTGTCGCGCTCGGCGAGTGCCCTTGCCGATCTGGTCGCCCGCCAGTTGTCGGTCACGAAGAATGATCTGGACGACATGTTCAATATCAGCCGGGCTTCGCTTCTGCCCTATGGGCGGACCAGCCCGAAGATAAGGATCACCGCGATCAGGATCTATGGCGCCGCCAACAACCTGACGCCGAAAGTCGACTGGTCCTACGCCAATGCGGCGGATTTTGCCGTCAAGAAGGGTAGCACCGGTACTATTCCCTCCACGCTCGTGAGTGAAGGTTCTTATTTCATCAAGGTCGATGTCGAACTTGACTACAAGCCGCTCAATTCATGGATTTCCACGAGCATTCCGATGAGCGAAACCTATTATCTGGCGCCGCGCTATACGAACACGATCCCCTGCACCAATTGCTGAGCATCTTGGCATTGCGGGCAAAACTCAACATATAAGGGCAAAGCCGATGCACGGCTCTTGTTCAGGATCAGTTTTCAATGCCCGAATTACCAGAGGTCGAGACGGTTCGCCGTGGTCTGCAGCCCGTCATGGAAGGCGCGACCGTCAGCCAGGTCGAACAGCGCCGCCCGGACCTGCGCTTTCCCTTTCCAGACCGTTTTGCCCAACGTCTTTCGGGCCGGCGCATTTCGGCGCTCGGGCGCCGCGCAAAATATCTCACGATCCATCTTGATGACGGCCTTTCCGTCATCAGCCATCTGGGCATGTCGGGGTCGTTTCGCATCGAGACGGATGAGGGTGGCGATATGCCCGGCCAGTTCCATCACGAGCGTTCCAAGCTGAGTGCGCATGATCATGTGGTGTTTCACCTTCAGCGTGCCGATGGCGGCGCTGCCCGCGTGGTCTATAACGATCCGCGACGGTTCGGTTTCATGCTCTTTGCCGAAGAAGGCACGCTCGACAGTCATCCGCTGCTTGCGGGCCTTGGCATAGAGCCGACGGGCAATCTGCTTTCGGGCACTGTCCTGTCGGAACTCTTCGCGGGCCGCAAGGCACCCCTCAAGGCCGCGCTGCTCGACCAGCGGCTGATAGCTGGTCTCGGTAATATCTATGTCTGCGAGGCACTCTGGCGCAGCCACCTGTCGCCGATGCGTGCCGCCGGTTCTGTCGCACAGGACCCAGAAACCATGGAGCGGCTTGCTTCCGACATTCGAACGGTGATTGCGGAAGCCATTGCCGCAGGCGGCTCAACCCTCAAGGACTATATTCAGGCAGATGGCGCGCTCGGCTATTTCCAGCACTCCTTCTCCGTCTATGGTCGCGAGGGCGAGCCTTGCCGAAATCCCGCCTGCAACGGCTTTGTGGAACGGGCGGTACAGTCGGGACGTTCGACTTTTTTCTGTGCCTCCTGCCAGCAATGAATGCTTGAAAAAGAAGTCCTGCCAGTCCACTTTGCCCGCCAACCAGCCAGCCGTTGATGGAGGAGTTCAAATTCATGGCCTATGATACGATCATCGTTGAGACGCGCGGCAGCGTGGGCCTCATTCGTCTCAATCGTCCGCAGGCGCTCAATGCGCTGAACCGCAAGGTGCTTGAGGAATTGACGGAAGCTCTCGGCGCTTTCGATGCGGACGGCAAGATCGGCGCAATCGTCCTCACCGGCTCCGAAAAGGCTTTTGCCGCAGGTGCCGACATCAAGGAAATGCAGCCTATCGATTTCGTGGACGCCTATCTTCAGGACATGTTCGCCGACTGGCAGAAGGTGGACCGTGTCCGCAAGCCGATCATCGCGGCGGTTTCGGGCTATGCGCTCGGTGGCGGCTGTGAACTTGCCATGATGTGCGATTTCATCATTGCCGGCAGCAACGCCAAGTTTGGCCAGCCCGAAATCACCCTCGGCGTCATGCCCGGCATGGGCGGCTCGCAGCGTCTCACCCGCTATGTGGGCAAGTCCAAGGCAATGGATATGTGCCTGACCGGACGCATGATGGATGCGGCGGAAGCCGAACGCAGCGGCCTGGTCTCGCGGGTGGTCGCGCCGGAAGAACTTCTGGAAGAGGCTTTGAAGGCTGCCGAACGCATTGCATCCTTCTCGCGTCCCTCCGTGCTGATGGTCAAGGAAGCGGTCAACCGCACCTATGAAATGACGCTGAGCGAAGGGCTTCGTTTCGAGCGTCGCCAGTTCCACTCCCTGTTTGCGACGGAAGACCAGAAGGAGGGCATGGCGGCCTTCATCGACAAGCGCACGCCATCGTTCAAGAATCGCTGATTGATCGGTTTGGCGGCCAACAGGCTGCCCCGACAAGGGCGTCGTGGAAGTCTTCCGGCTGCTTCCGCTGAGCTTTTATTGGGCTTTTATTGGGCTTTTGGGCCGGATTTGCGGCTCTGTGATCGACCTTTGGGGCAGAATCCACGTTGACGCCGCCCCAAAGCTGATCTATAAGCCCGCCCACGGATCGGCGGCCCAAAGGATTTTTCTCGGCTGCCCTAGAGGTTTTGTGCCCGGCGGTTTTTGCCCCTGGCTAGCTGACAGAAAAAAGAGAGGCATTTATGGCCAATACTCCTTCGGCCAAGAAGGCAGTGCGCAAGATCGCTGCCCGCACCGAAATCAACAAGTCCCGCCGTTCGCGCGTTCGCACCTTTGTGCGTAAGCTCGAAGACGCTCTCCTGAGCGGCGACAAGCAGGCTGCAGAACTCGCATTCAAGGCTGCTGAGCCTGAGCTGATGCGCGCAGCTTCCAAGGGCGTGATGCACAAGAATACCGCTTCGCGTAAGGTCTCGCGCCTTGCCCATCGCGTTAAGGCTCTCAACGCCTAATATTCATCCATTCTTATGGATCAGTTTCGAAACCCGGCTCATTGTTAGCCGGGTTTTCTTTTTTGAGCGTTTTTTGGACAACCTGCGTTCTTTCTTTCCATCTCCAATTGAAGAGATATTTCAATGACTAGCTGGAATTTTTGAGAGGGGCGTCAATCCTGTGAGTGTTGATTTGATTAGTATTTTCAAATGGTTGCAGATTCTTATCCACTGTTATCCACAGGCGGGTTTAGGGACTCGGAAGTGGGTTTGAGTCAAGAATTTTTTTTAAATTTATTTTTCGGACGGAACATATCAGGACCACCTAAAAATTGTCCTATGAAAACGCATTGAATCCAAAGGTGTTATTTCGCTGGCATCCGATTCCCCCCTGTTGTGGGGAGGCCCTGCAAGAGCTTTCAGTAAAAAAATGTGGTTTTCTGAGGCTTGCCCTTTGCTGCGAGGCTTCGCTAAAGTCAGGACATAAGAGGGGTGGGCCATCGGCCCGGAGTTAGCATCAAATAACGAGTTTGTCGGCGTGGGTGTCACAGCCCGCGGGTGTTATATTCTGGTCGTAAGGTCCTGATCCTCATGGTTGATTGCTTACCATTCATTAACCGGAATGCCGTTTTAGGCATGTCCCCGACAATTGAATGGTTGTGGCGGATTTCTTTCCGGGCAATCAGCCTCCGATAAAAGTGTTGTGAGTCGTAAAAAGGTCGCCGGGAAGGAGTATCCGGGTGTTGGTCCTGATGGGACCGTTTGAGTTTGTGTTTGGCCCAGAGCTTTCGAGCCGGGCTTTGTGAGTGAGTACCTGCTGGCCAGACGGATGATAATCCGCGGCGCGGACAGGAAAAAATGACAAGCGCCAGAAAACGGCGCGTACGAATGTGAAGGCAGGCGAGACGATGGCAATGATGACCGGCAAATCGACGGCAACGATGGGTGATGATGCACATGCGAACCGTATCCACGGATCTTCTGCTACCGGAAATGACAAGAGCCTGGTCGAGTTGAGCGGCAACGCTGGTGATGAGGTTTTCGAGCGCCTTACGGCAAAGCTGAAAGCCCGCGTCGGCACCGAGATTTATTCCAGCTGGTTCGGTCGTCTGAAGCTCGACGACATCTCCAAGAGCATTGTCCGCCTGTCGGTTCCGACGGCCTTCCTGCGCTCTTGGATCAACAATCACTATTCCGAACTGCTGACCGAGCTGTGGCAGGAAGAAAACCCGCAGATTCTGAAGGTTGAAGTCGTGGTACGTGGCGTAAGCCGCGTGGTGCGCAGCGCCGCTCCGGTCGAAGCCTGCGAAGCTTCCGAGAACAAGCCGGTCGTCGCCCCGCGCGAAAAGATGGTGTTCCCGCTCGGCCAGTCCTTTGGCGGCCAGCCGGTGGGCGACAAGCGCGGTTCCGCCGTCGTCGCAGAATCGGCGGCGGCTTCGGGTGCCGTGCTCGGCTCGCCGCTCGATCCCCGCTATACGTTCGACAGCTTCGTCGATGGCGCATCGAATCGCGTCGCGCTCGCCGCTGCCCGCACCATTGCGGAAGCCGGTTCCAGCGCCGTTCGCTTCAATCCGCTTTTCATCCATGCTTCCGTCGGTCTCGGCAAGACTCACCTTCTGCAGGCGATCGCCGCCGCGGCGCTCCAGCGCCAGGAAAAGGCCCGCGTCGTCTATCTGACGGCAGAATATTTCATGTGGCGCTTCGCCACCGCCATCCGCGACAACAATGCGCTGTCCTTCAAGGAACAGCTTCGCGATATCGACCTTCTCGTGATCGACGACATGCAGTTCCTGCAGGGCAAGTCGATCCAGCACGAGTTCTGCCATCTCCTGAACACGTTGCTCGACAGCGCAAAGCAGGTCGTTGTCGCCGCCGACCGTGCGCCTTCCGAACTGGAATCGCTTGATGTGCGTGTCCGTTCGCGTCTTCAGGGCGGCGTTGCGCTTGAAGTGGCCGCGCCCGACTATGAAATGCGCGTCGAAATGCTGCGCCGCCGACTGGCCGCAGCGCAGGCGGAAGATCCGAGCCTCACGATTGGCGAAGAGATTCTCTCCCATGTGGCCCGCACCGTCACCGGATCGGGCCGTGAACTGGAAGGCGCTTTCAACCAGCTTCTGTTCCGCCAGTCCTTCGAGCCGAACATCTCCATCGACCGCGTCGATGAACTGCTCGGTCACCTGACCCGCGTCGGCGAACCGAAGCGTATCCGCATCGAGGAAATCCAGCGCATCGTCGCGCGGCATTACAATGTCTCGAAGCAGGACCTGCTGTCGAACCGCCGCACGCGCACCATCGTCAAGCCGCGTCAGGTGGCAATGTATCTTGCCAAGATGATGACGCCGCGTTCCCTGCCGGAAATCGGTCGCCGCTTCGGCGGTCGCGATCACACCACGGTCCTGCACGCCGTGCGCAAGATCGAGGATCTGGTCGGCGCCGATACCAAGCTCGCCCAGGAACTGGAGCTTCTCAAGCGCCTTATCAACGATCAGGCAGCCTGACGGGCTCAGCATCGGCTCTAGTATGTATCCCGGCATCGACCCGAAAATCGGAATCGATTTTCGGAAAGGTCGATGCGGCGATCCGACCTTCCCCGCTATCAATGGCGGTTATCAACAAAAAGCCCGGGCCCTGTCGCTTTCCGACACGGCGCGGGCTTGCTTTTCTCCTTAAAAATCTGCCACTTTAACGGACCTTCTGGCGCCCCGGGCGCCTTATCGACAGGGGCCGCCTGCCTGCCCGTCAGATGCAGTTGCCCTGTCCCAGCGAGCGAGTGCGTTTGAACATGCGTGTTACCCTAGAGCGATCGAACCTTCTCAAATCTCTCAATCACGTCCACCGCGTCGTGGAACGCCGCAACACGATACCGATTCTGTCGAACGTGCTTTTGCAGGCTGAGGGCGCAAGCCTCGCGCTCAAGGCGACCGATCTTGATCTTGAGGTCAATGAAGCGACGGCCGCCATGGTGGAGCAGGCTGGCGCCACGACGGTTCCGGCGCATCTCCTCTACGATATCGTCCGCAAGTTGCCCGATGGCGCCGAAGTCATGCTCTCGACCAACCCGGATGGCGGTTCCATGTCGGTCATATCCGGCAAGTCGTCCTTCCGTCTGCAGTGCCTGCCGCAGTCCGATTTCCCGGAACTGACCGCTGGCGCCTTCACCCACTCCTTCCTGATCGAGGCGCAGGCGCTGAAACGCCTCATCGACCGCACGCAGTTTGCGATTCGACGGAAGAAACCCGCTATTACCTCAACGGCATTTTCTTCCACGCCATCGAAAGCGATGGCGCGCTGAAGCTCCGTGCTGTCGCGACCGACGGCCACCGGCTGGCGCGCGCCGAGCTGGAAGCGCCGTCCGGCACCGAAGGCATGCCCGGCATCATCATTCCGCGCAAGACGGTCGCCGAACTGCAGAAGCTGGTCGACGTGCCGGAAGTGGTCGTTACGGTTGAACTGTCGGACGCCAAGATCCGCTTCACGGTCGGCTCGGTGGTGCTCACCTCGAAACTGATCGACGGCACCTTCCCGGATTACCAGCGCGTGATTCCGTCCGGCAACGACAAGAAGCTCACCATTGGCCGCCAGGAATTCGCGGCCTCCGTCGACCGCGTCTCGACCATTTCCAGCGAACGTGGCCGCGCGGTGAAGCTCTCCATCGCCGATGGTCAGTTGACACTCACCGTCAACAATCCCGATTCCGGCAGCGCAACCGACGAGCTTGCTGCCGATTACGATGCCGATCCGCTCGATATCGGTTTCAACTCGAAATACCTGCTCGATATCACCAGCCAGCTTTCGGGTTCCGATGCGGTCTTCATGCTGGCCGATGCCGGTTCACCGACACTGGTGCGCGATACGGGCGATGAAGATGTGCTGTACGTTCTCATGCCTATGCGTGTTTAAAGAACAGAAAAGTGAATAGGCCCGAGCCTGATCAAAGCCGCCCGGATCGCGTTTCGATCCGGCGGCTTAAGCTTGTCAATTTCCGCAACTATGCGGAATTGTCGTTGCCGCTTGGCCCCGGCCACGTGGTGCTGACCGGCGAAAACGGCTCCGGCAAGACCAATCTGATCGAAGCGGTTTCCTTTCTGTCACCGGGGCGCGGCCTGCGCCGCGCTGCTTATGACGATGTCGCACGCACCAGTTCGCTCGATGGCTTTGCCATCCATGCCGCGCTTGATTGCATGATCTATGGCGAGGCCGAGATCGGCACCGGCACCGCTGGCGGCGGCGAGGGTGGCCGCAAGGTCCGCATCAACGGTATTGCCGCTTCCGGCGACGATCTGCTCGATTATGCGCGCATTCTCTGGGTGGTGCCGTCGATGGATGGGCTGTTCACCGGAGGCGCTTCCGACCGGCGGCGTTTTCTGGACCGCATGGTGCTCGCCATCGATACCGCGCACGGCAAGCGCGTGCTCGATTATGAACGGGCAATGCGCAGCCGCAACCGGTTGCTGAGCGACGGCAACGGTGACGACCAATGGCTGGATGCGATAGAAAGCCAGATGGCTGAACTTGGCACGGCCATCGCAGCCGCCCGTGCCGAAGCCATGCGCCTGATCGCGGCGATGATCGAGCGGCTGCCAGCCGAAGGACCGTTTCCCAAGGCTGACTGCTTTCTGGAAGGAACGCTTGAGCAGAGAATCAGTGTCGAGGCGGCGCTTGATCTTGAAGAGGATTTCCGACGCACCCTGCGCGATGGCCGCGCACGCGACCGGGCGGCAGGCCGCACGCTGGAAGGTCCGCATCGCACCGATCTGATCGTCCAGCATCGCCCCAAGGCGATGCCTGCCGCACTTTGTTCCACCGGTGAGCAGAAAGCCCTGCTGATCGGTCTGGTGCTTGCTCATGCGCGGCTGACGGCGGAGCTTTCCGGCATGGCCCCCATACTCCTGCTCGATGAAATCGCCGCGCATCTCGATACGGGACGCCGCGCCGCACTCTTCGGCATCCTTAATGAGCTTGGCGGGCAAGCCTTCATGACCGGCACGGATCGGGCGCTTTTTGAGGCGCTTGAAGGGGAAGCGCAATTTTTCAATGTGGCGGCTGGCACGCTTACCCCGCTCTGAGGCAAAATATCCGCTGACAGCGGGTCGGCAGAGGCATATGTTTGCCGACCATGAACGCACCATCGAAGCCCTTTTCATCCGAAGAACTCGAACGCTACGCGCGCCATATCGTGCTGCCGGAAATCGGCGGGCCGGGCCAGCAGAAGCTGAAGGCCGCCCGCATATTGATCGTCGGCGCAGGCGGTCTTGGCGCGCCTGTGCTGCAATATCTGGCAGCGGCGGGTGTCGGCACGCTCGGCATCATCGACGATGACACGGTTTCGCTGTCCAACCTGCAGCGGCAGGTCATCCACGATACGCAAAGCGTCGGCCAGCCGAAGGTGGAAAGCGCGCTCGCCACCATTGCCCGCATCAACCCGCATGTGAGGGTAGAAGGGCATCAGCTCCGCCTCGATGCGGACAATGCCGAAGCCCTGATCGGCAATTACGATATTGTGGTGGATGGTTCGGACAATTTCACCACGCGTTATATTCTGGCCGATGCCGCTGCCAAAGTCGGTCGCCCGCTGGTGACCGGCGCCATGGGCCGTTTCGACGGCACGGTCACGGTGCTGATGCCATACGCAAACAGCCCCGATGGCATGCCCAACCCGTCCTATCGTGATCTTTTCCCGGAAGCGCCGCCGCCCGGAACGGTGCCGACCTGTGCCGAAGCCGGAGTGCTGGGCGTCCTGCCGGGTGTGATCGGCAGCCTGCAGGCAATGGAAGTCATCAAGCTCATCACGGGCATCGGCGAGCCGCTGGTCGGTCGGCTGCTGCTCTATAATGCGCTGAATGTCCGCTTCGAAACCATCCGCTACAAGGCGCGCAAACCGAAATGACGGCTCTGCGTGTCGAAGTTATTGGCGGGAATTTCGAGCAGTGGGAAGAACTGCTCGGCATGATCCGCGACAGCTTCGCCTATACGGACGGCGTGATCGATCCGCCCTCGTCAGCAGGTTTGCTGACGGCGGAAAATTTGCGGCAGAAGGCCGAGGAAGAAACCGGCTTTGCAGCCTTCCTTGATGGCAGACTTGTCGGCTGTGTCTTCATACGGGAAAAGGCCGAGGGCTTTTATCTCGGCAAGCTTGCCGTCGCATCCGCTTTTGAGGGAAGAGGCATTGGGCGATTGCTGATGCAAAAGGCGGAAGATGTTGCGCTTGCAAAAGGCAAGCCCTCGATTGAGTTGCAGGTGCGTATCGAGCTTGCTCGCAATCGGGCGGTGTTTGAGAAGCTCGGATATCGCAAGATCGCGGAAAACGCGCATCCGGGCTATAGCCGCCCCACATCCATAACCATGCGCAAGGAGATCACGCGTGGCACTGACATTAACCGATGAAGAGCGGTCGATAGCGGCTGGCGATCAGGGGGGAGGCGCTGCGATGGCAATGCGCATCGTGGCCGACACTGCGCGGCTTATGGGTGCGCCGCGTCTTATCCCTGTCGCATCGGCGCATATCGACGGTGCGCTCTATCACGGCGATAGCGGAACGCTTTTTGCTGAGAAGCTGGTGGAGGGCGGCGCGAAGGTCAGGGTGCGCGCCACACTCAATGTCGGTTCCATAGATCTGACCGGCTGTTCGCATAATCTTTTGCCGGCTCACGAGGCAGATATGGCTAGGCGCATGATGCGGGCCTACATCAAGCTCGGCTGCGAGCCGACATGGACCTGCGCGCCTTATCAGGCGGGCCACAGGCCAGCACAGGGAACCGATGTCGCATGGGGCGAATCCAATGCGGTCGTGTTCTGCAATTCGGTTCTGGGCGCGCGCACCAATCGCTATGGCGATTTCCTGGATATCGCCTGCGCCATTGCAGGACGCGCCCCCGATTATGGTCTTCATCGCACCGAAAACCGCCGCGCTACGGTGGTGATCGATATTTCGGCGCTCGATCCTGCCTTCCTGTCTTCGGAGGTGGCCTGGCCGATTCTCGGCAATCTGTTCGGTCGCAGCGTGGGAACGAATATCGGTGTCGTCGCGGGCAGTCCCGTCCACCCCGATGAAGATGATCTCAAGGCCTTCGGTGCGGCCTCGGCATCGGTGGGCGCGGTCGGATTGTTCCATATTGCGGGCGTGACACCGGAAGCCCCCGACCTTGAAACGGCCTTGCAGCATCAGGAACCGGAGGGCGTCATCCGCGTCACGCGAGACATGGTCGAGGCGACGCGCAAGCGGCTTTCGACTGTCGAACGCGTGGACCATATCGATGCG
Source organism: Brucella sp. RRSP16 (assembly GCF_052246815.1). NCBI lineage: Bacteria > Pseudomonadati > Pseudomonadota > Alphaproteobacteria > Hyphomicrobiales > Brucellaceae > Brucella > Brucella sp. RRSP16. The sequence continues at coordinate 1,061 of NZ_JBQQAM010000017.1, read as the reverse complement.
GTCGCCATTGGCAGTCCGCATCTTTCGATAACGGAATTCGACCGTCTGGAGCGCGCCATAGCGCAACGCAAGCTCGCTGTCTCGCTCTATGCCTGTACGGGCCGTCATGCGCTGGCCGAGCTGGAGAAAGACGGGCGCAGGCAGGCGCTGGAAAGGGCAGGCGTCGTCATCGTCGCCGATACTTGCGTCGTCGTCACACCTATTTTGCCAGCTAAGGATGACGCCATCCTGATGACCAATTCCGGCAAGTTCGCCCATTATGCCCCCGGCAATACCGGCTATGGCGTGCTTTACGGTTCGCTGGAGGAATGCGTGGAAAGCGCTGTCGCTGGCAGACCGGTTTTCGGGAGGCAGGCAGCATGAGCATCGGGAAAACTTCTATACTCGTTACTGGCAAGGCCGCTGATGCCGAGGCGCTGGTTCTCTCCGCGCCGATCAGCTTCTGGGGCGGCGTCGATCCGAAAAGCGGGCGGATTGCCGATGTGCGTCATCCGGAACATGGGCAAAACATCGCCGGGCGCGTGCTGTGCCTGCCGGGAACCATCGGCTCGTCGTCAGCCGCTGCCGTTCTGCTGGAACTGGTCCATAGCGGCCACGCGCCCGCAGCCATTGTCCTGCACGAGCCTGATGCGATCCTGCTGCTCGGCCTCATCGTTGCCCGTGAAATGGGCCATGATGTGCCCGTCGCCGTTGAACTCGACCGCGAGGCGCAAAAGCAACTCGCTGGCCATCGGGTGACGGTCGGCGAGGACGGAACGATTGGGATTACTGCTTGACCATTCCAGATTGGGCTTATGCGTCTTTTTCGCCGTCACCATCCTGAGCCTGTCCAAGGGCCGAGGGCAGGCGTTGTGCGTTTTCCCTCAGCCCTTCGAGACGCCTCCTTCGACAGGCTCAGGAGGCTCCTCAGGATGAGGGAAAAGAGACGACAAAGGCGGCTTTAGAGCATTTCCAGCAAAAGTGTGAAACGTCTACGCGGGGAAATCAGTTCACTGGACTGATTTCTTATGCCGCTTCGATGCGTTGGATAATGCGATAAAACAAATAGTTAGAGCGGTTCC
>NZ_JBQQAM010000016.1:0-75087 GCF_052246815.1 Brucella sp. RRSP16 | reverse complement strand
TCAACCGCGATCTCGTCAAAAGGGTTCATCGACATCTTCACGTTCGAAAGCTCAACCCCCGAACCGTCTCCCTTTACACGGATCTTCACGTTGTAATCGACAACCCGTTTCACTGCGACAACTGCCTTCATGGGGCAAACCTTTCCTTGCGGCGAACCGGTCTTCCTCCCCTTTTGACGGGATGGTTCGCACAAATTGCTTGACGGAGCGATCAGAGGCGTGCGCGCCGCGCTTCCGGATCGTATGGGGATTCTTCGATCACGCGGGCCTTGCGCATTTCACCCAGAACCGGGATTTCCAGTTCCGTGCCCCGTATGCCAAGTTCAACCGGCAACAGCGCCAGCGCGATATCGTGTCCGAACGTGTAGGAATAACTGCCCGAGGTGACGCGACCCACCAGCTTGCCATGGTGGTACACACCCTCGCAGGTCAGCGTGCTGGCGCCATCGGTTTCAACCGCCAGCGTGACGGAGCGGCGCTTGATGCCGCGTTCCTTTTCCTCGACCAGCGCCTGCCTGCCGATGAAATCGCCCTTGTCGAGACGGATGAACCGTTCGAGGCCGCTTTCCCAGGCGCTCAACTCGGTATTCATGTCGCGGTACATGGCGCGATAGGACTTGTCGAGCCGCAGCGATTCCAGCGCGTGCAAGCCGACGAGGCGCAAGGCGTGCTCCTTGCCGGATGCGAGCAAGGCCTCCAGCAAATGCCGCTGGTAGGCAAGGGGGTGGTAAAGCTCCCAGCCTAGTTCGCCTTCATAATTGACGCGCAGTAGACGCACATCACTGGCGAGGCCGACCGTTCCCGACTTGATGCCGAACCACGGGAATGCCTCGTTTGAGAGATCGATTTCGGTAAGCGGCTGCAATACCTCGCGCGCCTTCGGCCCGACGATGGTGAAGCAACCCCGATCATTGGTCACATTGCGCAGGGTAACGCTGCCGTCCTTCGGTAGCAGCTTCGACAGATCATCAAAATTCCAGCGTTCGGCTCGCGGAGTTGAAATCATGTAGAAAGAGCCGTCATCGAGACGCGCCACCACATATTCCGCCTGCACACCGCCCTTCGGGGTCAAATGATGAGAAAGGTTGACGCGTCCGGCCTTCGGCAAGCGATTGGCGAGAATGCCATCAAGCCAGGCTTCGGCGCCGGTACCGCTAACCTCGAATTTGGTCATCGGCGTCATTTCGACCAAGCCGACGGCATTGCGTACGGCTTCGACTTCCTCCTCTACATACTTGCCCTTTTCGGTCCAGCGCCAGCTATACTGATCCCTGGCTTCCACACCCTCAGGCGCGAACCAGTTCGGCATTTCCCAACCGTTGAGGCAGCCCCAGACAGCCCCCAGTTCCGTCAGGCGATCGTATGACGGTGCGGTTTTCTGTGGCCGGGCGGCAGGCATATCCTGCCCCGGATAATGCTGCTCGGCATGGGTGCCCCATGCTTCGCGCACTTTTTCGCGGGTCCAGTTCTTGTTGGCGTAGTCGCCAAAACGACGCGGATCGAGATCAGATGTGTCGATGCTGTTGCCGCCTTCAACGATACGCTCGGAAAGATAATAGCCGATCGCGCCGCCCCACAGGATGCCGCCGGGCACCCCTTCTGCAATCCAGACATTGTCCAGCCCCCAGGCCGGACCGACAAGCGGCAGTTCATCAGCCGTCATCTGGAACGGTCCGCGCACATTGGCCTTGATGCCAACGCGGCCGAGAGCGGGAACCAGCTCGATGGCCTGCTCCCAGTTCCATGAAACCGAATCGAAATCCTCTTCCAGAAGATCCGCTCCAAACCATTCGGGGACGCCGTTTTCGGCAAAGAGCTCCAAATGTTCGGTCCTCTCGTAGGGGCCGAACATCAGGCCGTCGCCCTCCTCACGCAGATAGCCCTCAAAGCCCTCATCGCGCAAGATCGGCATTTCCGGCAAGCCCTGACGCTTGCGCTCGATCACTTCCGGCACGGCATCAGTGATCCAGTATTGGTGAATGATTGGAATTGCCGGAATGTCGAGCCCCAGCATGGCTCCGGTCTGGCGGGCATAATTTCCTGTCGCCGAGATGATATGCTCGCAGATGATATCGCCCTGATTGGTCTTCACCTTCCACTCACCGCTTGGCAAGCGCTCGAAACCTTTGACCTCGGTGTTGAGATAGATCTTGGCGCCATTGTCGCGCGCACCTTTGGCGAGCGCCATGGTGACATCGGCAGGCGCAATATGGCCATCATCGGGGTGATAGAGCGCGCCCAACATATCATGGTTGTTTTCAAGCAGCGGCCACAGTTCACGGGCGCGTGCCGCGGAAACCAGTTCGGCGCGCACGCCCTGCACTTCGGCGACACTCATATAGCTCTTGTATTCGTCAAGGCGGTCGCGCGTGTTGGCAATACGCAGCTGGCCGCATTTGTGCCAGCCGACATGCTGACCAGTTTCGGCTTCGAGCCCTTCGTAAATCTCAATGGACTTGTTGATCATACGGCCGATATTGATATTGCGCGCGTAAGAAGGGATCAGCCCCGCCGCATGCCACGTGGAACCGGCGGTAAGCTGCGTGCGCTCCAAAAGTACGACGTCCGACCAACCTCTCTTGGCCAGCCCGTAAAGAATGGAGGCGCCGACACAACCTCCCCCGATGACAACCGCGCGCGCATGAGTCTGCATTCCAAGTTCCCTTCCAGTATATTTTGGAGATTGCCGGAGCGCCGCTACGGGCCACGGTACGGACTCCTTTGTGCGTTACATTACAGAGGGTTCTGCGCCATGTGAGCTTGATAAAAAATCTGCGAAGATATAACTTCAGATTATGCATAGGCTCCGCTCGCTCATCCCCTCGGCCAATTACCTCTTCGCGTTTGAGGCTGCAGCTCGACGGCTGAGCTTTACGGCGGCGGCGGAAGAGCTGAATGTCAGCCAGCCAGCGGTGAGCAAGACGATCAAGCTTCTCGAGGAAGCTACCGGACTGAAGCTTTTCCGCCGTGAAAGGAGCCGCCTTGAACTGACGGCGGAAGGACAGAGGCTTTATCGCGAAACGCAGGAAGCATTCGACCATCTGCACATGGTCATCTCGTCAATGCGCAAGAAGCACTCGCGCGATATTATCCGCGTGTCGTTCTCGGCATCTTTCGTGCAGCTATGGCTTCTGCCGCGTCTCAAAGGGTTCAAGGAGAAACATCCGGACGTGGCGCTGCGCATCGAAGAAAGCAGCCGTGACGATCAGGACCTGCTGGAAGAGGATATCGACGTTTCAGCGCGTCTGGGAAAAGGCAAATGGCCGGGTATCCTCGCCTGGCCGTTCGTGACGGAAGAAGTCTGGCCGGTATGCAGCCCGGCCTATCTCAAAGAGCGCGGAGCGATCAGGGAAGCAAGCGACCTTCTGGACCACACTCTGCTACATTTCGAGGAGCGCCATCGCTCGCGGCTTGGCTGGCGCGAATGGCTTGAGCGTTCCGGTGTGCCGAACCCGCGTATCGAACAGGATTTCGTCTTCACCGACGCACTCAGTTCCATCGAGGCGGCTGTGCAGGGGCAAGGCGTGGCGCTTGGCTGGAAACACCTCGTTCATGATCATGTCGTGGCGGGCCGGCTGGTTCCGGCCACGCATATTTGCCATCGTTCCGGCGACACGATCCATCTGGTGATGCCTGCACAGCGTCCGCCGAAGCGAGGTGCGGAACTGTTCCGCGACTGGCTTCTCGAACAGGGCGCCGACGCGGAACTGAAGCTGTAGGCCCATTTGCTTATTACGCGAACACCACGGTCTTGTGACCGTTGAGCATGACGCGGTGCTCCAGATGCATCTTCACCGCTCGCGCAAGAACCCGGCTTTCGATATCTCGCCCCGTGGCGACGAAATCTTCCACACTCATGGAATGAGTGACCCGTTCGGTTTCCTGTTCGATGATTGGGCCCTCGTCCAGGTCCGGCGTCACATAATGCGCCGTCGCTCCGATCAGTTTCACGCCCCGCTCGAATGCTTGGTGATAGGGTTTTGCGCCCTTGAAGGACGGGAGAAAGGAATGGTGAATATTGATGATCTTGCCGAACAGCCGGTTTGAGAGATTGTCCGACAGCACCTGCATGTAGCGTGCGAGAACCACCAGATCGGCCTGTGTCTCGCGCACGAGATCGATAAGGCGCGCTTCCTGTTCCGCCTTGTTTTCCTTCTTCACACTCCAGCAATGATAGGGGATTCCAGCGCTTTCGGCCGTTGCTCGGCTATCCTCATGGTTGGAAACAATGGCTACGACCTCGGCGTTCAGCCAGCCAACGCGGATCTGATACAGAAGATGCAGCATGGCGTGGTCGAATTTGGAAACCATGAGCACGATCCGGGGTTTTCGGCTGGCATCGGACACCGTGAATTTCATGGCAAACCGTTCGCCTGCCGGTTTCAGCGCATGCGCGACGGCCTCGTGTGACATGCCGACTGGCGCGCTGAAAGCGATGCGCATGAAAAAGCGATTGGTCACCCTGTCACGAAACTGATTGCTCTCAACGATATTGCCGCCGATTGCAGCGAGTTCTGTGGTAATCGCTGCAACAATACCGGGCTTATCATCACAATCGAGCGTCAAGACAAACAGCGTCGGGTCGATGCTGACCGCGGGGCGCACCCTGGCGGGCATGTCGTTCATAGTCTTTCCTCGGGAGGTTTCAGGTTTTTAGGGGCTTGCCGAAAGCGTAATCTTCCACTTTCGGCACAAAGCGGGGGCGTGCATATCCGGCGGGCTTTTCACCCACCGACACGCCGGTATTGAGAATGCCAGCCTGATAATCCGCCGCAAATAATGAGTAGGGATATGTCGGAGGGATGACACTCGCTGCATCCAGCTTGGCACGCAGTTCGTCAGGGATCGAGAAAGCCAGCGCGCCGAGATTGTCTCCGAGTTGTGACAGCTTGCTCGCGCCTATGATCGCTGCCCCGATACCCGGTTGCGACACCGCCCAATTCAACGCCACCTGCGCCATGGATTTGCCAAGCACTTCGGAAACTTCCGCAAGTATGGCGACAATCCTCATATTGCGTTCGGTGAACAGCCCCAGCCCGCCCGCATCGTCGCGACTAAGACGCCCTTCACCACCGGCCCGGTATTTGCCTGTCAGAAGCCCCATGGCGAGCGGGCTCCAAGCGGTAATACCCAGTCCCAGGTTCTGTCCCAGCGGGACAAATTCCTGCTCTATGCTGCGCTCGACCAGCGAATAGGGCAGTTGCAAACTGATCGGCTGCGAAAGCGCGTGGGCTTCTGCCCAGGTCTGCGCACGGGCAGCATACCAGGATGGTACATCCGAGAGGCCGCAATAGCGGATTTTTCCCGCGCGGATCAGATCGTCGAAGCCGCGCATCACCTCTTCCACAGGCGTCATGCCATCCCAGGTATGCACCATATAAAGATCGATATAGTCAGTCTTCAGCCGTTTCAGCGACTGATCAACCGCACGGAACATATTCTTGCGGCCATTGCCACCGGTATTGGGATTGCCAGGCTGAAGATTGTTGGAATATTTGGTCGCGATCACCACCCGATCACGGGCGCCGGCTTCCTCGACAAACCTGCCGACCAGCGTCTCGCTCAAGCCCGCACCGTAGGAATCCGCAGTGTCGATGAAATTGCCGCCCGCTTCGAGATAGCGATCAAAGATGGCCCGCGCATTCTCTTCATCCGTACCCCAAGCCCCCCCAATCCCTCTGATCCCCGCATTTCCGAATGTCATCGTCCCGAGCGCCAGACGGCTGACACGCAGACCGGAGCGGCCAAGGAGGAAATAATGATCGAGCGACATAGGGAACCTCCTGACTGTCAGGTCACATAAAGCCTTGATAAGCGCGACAGGCGACGGTCTGTTGGACGTAGTTGATCATTGAAATGAAATCGAACACGGGACGCCCGGTCACCTTCTGCACGGCATGAGCATAAGGGGGAAGATCGCTGCATTCGAGCAGGATGGAGCGAACCTCTGAATTGTCCCGCACGAGCTTCATCGCCACTTCGCAAACTTCGCGCTCGATGGCGGCGGAATCGAGTGTCCCTTTCTCTTCCAGAATCGCCTCACGGAACTCGGCCTGATCTTCCATTCCGGCAAGCACGATCGGGATCGTGTCTGGAATGCCGCTGGCGGCGAAATGCCGTGGAGTGAGGCGCTCTGCATTGGCAGTAATTACGCCTACAGTGCCGCGCGCCACAGCGTGCATGAAGGGTATCTGCATCAGGCTCGACAGGAAGACTGGTATATCGACGGCCTCAGCAACCTCTTCCTGGAAATATGCCATGAACCCGCAGGCGCCAGTAATGGCTTTCACACCCCGCCCCTGAAGTTCCAGAGCCGCTTCCACAAAAGCTTCTCTCAATGCCGGATCACGCTGATTCAGAAGACGGTCAATGGAAGCGCCGCGCACCTCCTGATAGCGAACCGGATATGTATAGGTAGTCGCATTACCGACATTGCCGGGCACGCAGGGATAGGCGGCATCCAGAATGAGGATGCCGATCTGTTCCCCATACCATGACTGGCTGTTCCGGCTGACCGCGTAAACAGTCATCGTTGCAGTCTCCGATATGAAATGTGGTTGAAGTGGATGCAGCAGCAAGCCGCTGCATCAAGTGGTGCCGTTCCGGATCACTCGATGAGTTTTGGCGCGCCAGTATTTCCGGCGCTCTCGTCGAGGCCATAGGATTTCAGGATCTTGGCAATGGTGCCGTCCTTGTGCATTTCCTCGATATTCGCGTCGAGAGCAGCACCAAAATCCGTCGCGCTCTTGGCATAAGGCAGACTGGCCTGTGCTGCTTCGCGGGTTGCGCGGATGCGCTCATCAGGCTGCGCGATCTCCACCTTTATGTCCTTCAATGTGCCATTCTTGGCCGCATAAGCGCCTGTCGAGTAGCCGTCGATGCCGACATCTATACGCCCTGAGGCAAGATCCTGATGCATGTTCACCGAGTTCGGATAAAGGCGAAGATTGGCACCCAGAAGCTTCTTGGCATCGGTCACCCAGAGATAACCCTGCACCGTTCCGACATTCTTGCCGACGAGTTCCTCGACCGTCTTGATGCCATCCTTTGAATAAAGGCCCATCTGGTCTTTATAAAGCGGATAGGAAAGGTTCATCACCTTGGCGCGCTCTGCCGTGCGATACCAGTCACCGGTCGTGATATCAGCCTGACCCGACAGCACATATTGGATAGCAGCCGCGGGATCGACCGCCACGGGCTTCACAGTAAGGCATTCGCGTTTCGCGAATTCGGCCGCAATGTCACCATCGAGGCCGCTCATCTTGCCGCTTTCATCCATGAAGGAATGGGGCGCATAAGTAGTGACGGCAACCGTCAGCGTGCCGGGCGTAATGGTTTTGAATTCGTGCTTGGGTTTGCAATCCTGCGCCAATGCTGTCGCCGACAGCCCGACGAAAATGGCAAAGCCGATCAGGCCCTTGTGAATGATCCCGTTATTCATGTGCGACTCCCCTTGTTATTGTGCGTTATCGGGTGGCGTAAGCGGACGACCGCTTCTCCACGTAAGAAACGATCCATGCCGCCGGGATGCAGATGGTTGCATAGAGCAGACCGGCCAGCAGCAGCGCAGGCATGTAGCGAAAGGTATTGGACCCAATTTCATAGGCATTGCTGACCAGTTCCGGCAGCGCGATGGTGAAGCAGAGCGAAGTGCCTTGAAAGATAAGGATTGCGAAGCCCAGCAGGGCTGGCAGCGCAACTCTCAAAGCCTGAGGCAGCAACACAAAACGCAACTCGTCCAGAACACTGAAGCCCAGGGCTTCTGCCGCTTCGCGCTGACCATGATGGATCGACTGGAGGCTGGCCCGAATGATTTCACTCGTATAGGCACCGGTATTCCAAGCCAGCGCTATGACCGCCGCTGCGAACGAAGTCAGGGTCAGGCCTGTCGCAGGTAAGCCGAAATACATGAACTGCAACAGAACCAGCGCTGGGGCGCCCCGCCCTATTTCAACAAGGAACAGGCTCACGATCCGCGCCATACGCGTCTTGGCACCGACGCCAAGCGCCAAAAGAAGCCCAAGCGGAATACCGATGGCAAGGCTCAAAGCAGCTACCTGCAAACTGATTTTTAGCCCACCGAGCAACGCCGGCATCCATTCAAGAAATTCATCCGCGGTCGGAAACATCAGCGCGCCACCTTTGCTCTCAGATAGCTGTCCGCGGAACGCGACAGCCATGCGACCGGCAGGCTCAGGAAAATATAAAACAAGCCGACGAGGGCGAAGACCTCAATGCCCTTGAAGGTGAGTTGCGATACCTGGTTGCCGCGAAAGGCCAGATCGGCAACCCCGATGGTTGATGCCACAGCGGTTTCCTTCATGAGCCCGATCAGATAGCTCGCCGCCGAGGGCAGAGCGACGCGAAAAGCCTGCGGGGCAACCACATCGATCAACGTATATCGGGTGCCAAAATTCAGGGCGGTCGCCGCTTCCCATTGGCCATGATGTAGCGACGCTAATGCCCCGCGATAGATTTCGGCCATATTGGCAGAGGCTATCAAACCGAGACCGATCAGTGCCGCGACAAATGGATTGATAGGCATTATGCCCATGCCGATGCCGAAGAAAATGATGAACAGCCAAAGGATGGGAGGGAGTGCGCGCACGATCTGGATCAACAGCGCCGCAAGCCAGCGTATGAGGGCGAAGCGAGCGCTTCGTGCTGCCAGCAATGGTACGCCGAGAATGCAACCGATACCGAACGCCCCCACGGTAAGAGCGATGGTCCACGGTAGCCCGCTCAAAATGAGAAGAATATTGTCCGCCGTCACCGGTCGTGCACCGCACGAAGAAACCGCTTCGTACGCTCCTCTTGAGGATTGCGCATAACCTCTTTCGATGCACCTTTTTCAATGATCTTGCCATCGGCCATGATCATCACGGTGTCGGAAACATTCTCCGCAAATCCCATTTCGTGTGTGACAACCAGCATCGTCATGCCGCTTTCCGCCAGTTCCCGCATAACGGCCAGAACTTCGAGACCCAGTTCCGGATCGAGCGCCGAGGTCGGTTCATCAAAAAGCATGACCTGCGGGTCGAGCGCCAGCGAGCGCGCAATGGCGATGCGCTGTTGCTGACCGCCGGAGCACCTGCCCGGATATTGGGTGGCTTTATCTGCAAGTCCGACACGCTCCAGCAGTTGAAGCGCCCTTTCCTCCGCCTCAGCGCGGGTGCGGCCAAGAACGCGCTCTTGCGGCAGACTGACATTGCGCAGAACACTCATATGCGGAAACAGGTTGAATGACTGAAACACCATGCCAACCGTATTGCGCAGCTCCTTCAACTGCGCCTTACGCGGCTCCTGGGTAGCATCAAGCCTGAGCTTGCCGACCGTAATCATCCCACCATCGGGTTTTTCGAGATAATTGATGCAACGCAACAGTGTGCTCTTACCGGAGCCGCTGGGGCCAATGATCGCCAGAACCTCGCCCTGCGCCACGTCAAGATCGATATTCTCAAGAACGCGATGCGCACCAAAATGCTTGCTGAGTCCTTCAAGCCGAATGATCTTTGGCGTGGAAGCGGGAGTATAGGCCGTGTCGGTCACCAGTGTCGGTCGCGTTGCGTTCAACGGGCAAACTCCCCATTTTCCTCGTTCATCACGATTATCCCATCATCCCCACGGCTCGCAGATTTCGATTTCCTGCAACAGACGCTGGATCGCTGTGTTCGGCGGCTGGTTGATATTTTATGCCGCCAATGTTCCCTTGGTTAATCACGATAGTTCCCGGCCAACAGATTACAAACGCAAAAAATATCGGGGGTCTCATAACCTGAAGTAATGGAGGGAACAGCGCGATTACAGCAGCCGCCCCAAGCGCAAACCATCATAGATTGCTGCGTGTGTGTTGCGCGCCGAAACCGCATCGCCAATGCGGTAAAGCTCGAACGAACTTTGGGCATTCTTGACGAGATTCTGGGGACGCCCGTCAATGAGAGCATCGTAGTCCACGACACCCAGATTTCGGGATAGGGGCTTCAGCTCAAAGTAGAGGTCGTCCATCGGTCGCGTCCCGTTATTGACGACGATCTGGTCATACTCGCGCTCGAAACTGATACCCACGTAATCACTGCCAATCTGCGCTATCAGACGATTATTATCGCGCCGGATCGCTATCAGTCGATAAGATACGCTGAAGGCCACATCCCTCCTTTGCAGGCTGCGCATATAAGGCACCAGGTTCATTCCCATCACTTCGGGCGCAAAGGTGCGATCTGCCGTCATGATTTCGACTTTTCCGCCAGTATTCGCGATGAATTCCGCAGCCTGAAGCCCGGCGTGGTCGCCCGCTTCGTCGAAAACAAGCACATTTGCACCCGGCTGCACATCGCCTGAGATTATGTCCCAGGGGGAAACTGCGAGGTCATTGCCTTCGCGCAGGATTTGCATGTCGGGAATGCCGCCGGTAGCGATAATCGCCACATCGGGCGTTTCCGCAAGCACGGTATCTGCCTCGGCCCATGTATTGAAACGAAAATCGACGCCGAGCTTTTCACACTGCGCCATCCGCCAGTCGATGATCCCCATCATTTCCCGGCGGCGCGGGCTTTGGGCCGTCAAGCGAACCTGTCCTCCGGGCTGGTTCGCAGCTTCAAAGACCATGACCTTATGCCCCCGTTCAGCGCTCACCCGCGCAGCTTCTAGACCGGCAGGCCCCGTCCCCACCACGATGATGCGGCGACGTTTCTCTGTCCGACGCAGAGTATGCGGCATGGTCAACTCTCGCCCGGTCGAAGGATTATGGATGCAATAGGCAGCCCCACCCTGATAGATGCGATCAAGACAATAATTAGCGCCCACGCAAGGCCGTATTTCTTCCTCCCGCTTTTCAAGAATCTTGCGAACGATATGCGGATCAGTCATGTGTGCACGCGTCATCCCAACCATATCCAGCTTACCCGATGCAATCGCATGGCGTGCCGTCGCTACATCCTGAATTTTCGACGCATGAAATGTGGCCATCCCCGTGCTGGAACGGATTTCGCCTGCAAAATCCAGATGCGGTGCGCTCGGCATTCCCTGTATGGGGATGACATCGACTAGCCCCGCATCGGTCTCGATATGACCGCGAATGACGTTGAGAAAATCGACCAGTCCGCTTTCCTTGAGCTTGCGCGAAATCTCAAGTCCATCGCTTTTCGTCAAACCGCCCTCAAGAACTTCATCGGCGACATAACGTATCCCGATCAGAAAATCAGGCCCCACGCGCTCCCGAATGGCAGTCAGAACCTGCAACGAAAAACGCATACGATTATCGAGATCGCCGCCGAAAGCGCCGTCGAGTTCATTGGTAAGCGGCGACCAGAACTGGTCTAGCAGATGACCATAGGCTTCAAGCTCCAGCCCGTCGAGACCAGCTGCCTGCATGCGTTCTGCGGCATCTGCATAATCCGCAATAATGCGCTCAATGTCCCAATCCTCCGCTTTTTTGGGATAGGCGCGATGAGCAGGCTCGTGCTTGCCCGTTGAGGATAGCGAAGGCAACCAGTCTCCCTTATCCCAACGTGTTCGACGACCGAGATGAGTAAGCTGGATCATCACCGCCGCGCCATGTTCATGACACTCGTCGGCGAGATCCCGAAGCCACGGCACGACCTCGTCCTTGTAGGCGAGCACATTGTTGAAAGCCGGCGGACTGTCTCTGGAAACCGATGCCGAACCCGCTGTCATCGTCAAGGCAATACCGGCTTTTGCACGCTCGACATGGTAGGCGCGATAGCGTTCCTTCGGCATGCCATCTTCGGCATAAGCAGGTTCGTGGGAGGTAAGCATGATGCGGTTGCGAAGCATCAGATGCTTGATCTGAAGCGGCTGCAGCAGCGGATCGACCGACATGGCGAGAGTTCCCGTTGATTGTTTGTCCTGAGCTAAATATAAATGTACATAAGTGTCAATTTAATAATCATATATGTACATAACTCTTGTCAAACTTGTTCGGCTTGATAAAATCCCGATATGGAACAAAACATCACGACTGATGCAGGGTGGCGCGGCTCACCCGATTTATGGCTTCAGGCAGCTTATGATGCGCTGATCGAAAGCGGCATTGACGCCGTTCGCATCATGCCGCTTGCCAAGTCGCTCGATATTTCGCGCACAAGTTTTTACTGGTTTTTCAAGGACCGCGAAGAGTTGCTCGACGCGCTTATCGCACGCTGGCGCGACAAGAATACGGGCGCTCTTCTGCGTCAGGCTGACGCCTATGCTGAAACAATACAGGAAGCGGTCCTGAACGTGTTTGACTGCTGGCTGGACCACAGCCTGTTCGATTCCGCTTTTGAATTTGCGATCCGCAGCTGGGCGCTTCAATCGACCGACGTCGAAGACGAGGTGAGGAACGCCGACGCCATACGCCTGGAAGGCCTGGCGCGGATGTTTGAACGTTTTGGCTTTGACGGCCCCGTGTCCGATGTGCGTGCCCGCACGCTCTATCTGGTGCAGATCGGATACTTCTCCATGCGAACGCGGGAAGAGACCGATGTGCGCCTCGCGCGCATCCCCTATTATGTCGAGACATTCACAGGCCAGGCGCCAGAGCAAAGGGAACTGGACAGGTTTCTCTCACGACATAGGGGGCGATGGGGAGACATGTAAGTCCAAGTGACCGCTCGATAAGATATTCGGCCCCGTGCAATAATTTAATGCCAATTATCGATCAACTCCTCCGTGCAAACCAGTTCGAGCTGCTGGCTAAAACGTTGATGGCAAAGGGAGATGATCGCGTCATGCGTCTGATCGGAAACACTGCACACGGCGTCGGTGACCACAATCACCCGGTATCCTCGATCCACGGCGCCCAATAGCGTTGCCAGGACACAAAGGTCGGTCTCAGCGCCACTGACAATCAGTGTGTGAACACGCCTTTTGTGCAGATATCGCTGGAGAAAGCCTTCGGTCCAGGGAGAATATACAGTCTTGTCGAGCAGAGCGGCGGGCGGCGAAAATTCCCGCAGCGGGGCGACGAGTTCAATAAGCCACGGATCCACACGTTCAAGGGTAAGGGCTTCCCACTTGCGGTAATACCCCTTCCATGCTCCCACCGCCGCCTCTGGTGACTTGGGAGGTATGAAACGGGTGAAAACCGTATCCTCACTGCGTCGGGAACAGATATCGACGATATTGGGCAGGATTGCCTCGACCCACGGCACATGCCAGGGCGATGCGGGGCCAAAGAGATTCTGCATATCAATGCAAAGATGCATGCAGCCCTCTCGCAGGTTGCCCCGTAAAAGCCCGGTTTCCAGAGGCATTTATCCTTCGATCCTTTCCACGGCGCTTTGGCCGCTCGCCCCCTCGATCATAAGCAACATCCGCGCCAATGCCTCATTCACCGCATCGGCCGGGGAAAGTTGAATACATTGAGGATTTTGAAAGTAAACGGAAACGGTGTTGCCGGAATCGTCAAAGAACTGGACGGAATAGGCTTCATCGTCTTCTATCGAAACGACCTGTGTTGCCATCATCATCTGCCAAACTCCTGTTGGATTTACCGAACTCACCAGAATGGCTTTCGTTCCCGGGACGTTTCCAGGAGCAGAGGAGGGTCGAGGTGCAGGCGAGAGAGATCGCGATCGTTCTCGCGGCGGCGAGCCTCAAGAATGTACGCTAGCGTACATTTACCCACTGTGGAGGGAACCAACTGGCCGGCACAATCTTACTTCCCCGGTGAAGGAGGAATACACCATGCCATCAAAATCGGATTTCGAAAAAGAGGTGTTGGCGCTGGTGCCCGCGTTGCACCAGTTCGCCCGAACGATGTGCCATCAAAGTTCCGACGTCGATGATCTGGTGCAGGAGACGCTTCTGAAAGCCCTGCGCCATCGAGACAGGTTCACCCCTTACGGCTCGCTCAAGTCGTGGCTGTTCACCATTATGAAGAACACGTTCTGCACCAGGATCAAGAAAGCGCGCCGCGAAGATGCGCTCGAGACGTGGGAGGAGCCGACGATAAGCGCGCCTCAGGAATTGGCGCTGGAATTGCAGGATGTCGGCGAGGCATATGGTAAATTGTCCCCCGCGCATAAAAAGGTGCTCGATCTGGTAATATTCAACGGGCTAAGCTACGAACACGCCGCGATGGCAACCGGCTGCACGATCGGAACGATCAAGAGCAGGCTTAACAGGGCGAGAGCTCGGCTCGAAAGCAATCTACACCCGGATGGAAAAAGCATTGCGGAGCAATAGCCGAAGCGGGGTGGGCGAGCCTTGCTCACAATCTGGAAACGAGGTCTCTGCAAAGTGCTTCCGGAACCAATCTTTGCTCCGCAGGTTCACCCTCAGGACGAACGACCGAGGTGCACCCGATGTCTTTTCAGCCGACAGATGCCAGGGCCAATAAGCTTCTGGCATTGCTTTCTCCGTCCGACTACGAGAACGTCATCCGCGAGACATCATATGCGGAACTCCCACGCGGTACGATACTCGCGAAAACGGGAAAGCCGATCGAGAAGGTCTATTTCCTCACGGCGGGTATCGGTTCAATTGTCGTTACTACCGCGGAAGGACGCCGGGCAGAAGCGGGAATCTTCGGATGTGACGGATATATTCCGACCTCCGCGATCGCGGGGGTCGAAACCAGTTCATATGATGTCCTCGTGCAGGTCGCGGCGCAAGGCTACGAAATGCCTTATGACAAGTTTCGCCGGTGGATGGAAGGAAACCGCAACTTTTCGAAGATCATGATCCGATCCATCGAGGCCTTTTCTATTCAGCTTGCTTATACAGCGGTTTCGAACGCCATTCACGGCGTCACGCAACGCTTAGCCCGTTGGCTGCTGATGTGCGATGACCGAATATCCGGCCATAAAATTTCTCTCACCCACGAATTCCTCTCAGTCATGCTTGCCGTTCGTCGTCCCAGCGTCACGACTTCCCTTCACATTCTTGAGGGATTGGGCCTGATCAAGTCAGAACGGGGAGTGGTTTTTATTCGTAACCGCCACGAACTGGAACGCTACGCCCGGGACGCCTATGGCTGGCCGGAAAGGGAATCCGCGCGACTGATGCAGGGCATTGGGCCGATGCAGGATTAGGATCGGTCTTCCAAAAAATCTCCAACAAATTCGGTTGTCTCTTCAGGTTGGAGCGAACTGAAACCTTTTGCCTCGCTGGTGGTTGCGTTTCCGAAACCCAGGAACAGGAGACAGGAAATGCAGTTCAAAGTGCTGGGAGAAGGTGAAAGCCAGCGCACTTTCATCGTCGTGCTGGCCCCCGAAGAAGCCGTGGTTGCAACGCTTGAACGTTTTGTCCGCAAACAGGCCCTCACTGCGGCCTCGTTGACCGGGATCGGCGCTTTCAGCCAAGCGACGCTGGGATTTTTCGACCTTGAACGACAGGACTATCACCGGATCGAGATCAACGAACAATGCGAAGTGCTCAGCCTGCTCGGTGATTGTGCGCTGGATGAACAAGGAAGGCCCGGCCTGCATTTGCATGTCGTTGTTGGGATGCGCAGTGGGGAGGCGAAAGGCGGTCATCTGATGGAAGCGACAGTCCGCCCAACGCTGGAGGTGATCATCAAGGAAAACGCAAGCACCATGATACGAACCTATCGACCGGAACTGGGGCTGGCATTGATCGATCCAAAAAAATAGCGGTGGAATGCGCCTGCCACAGGAGGCAGATGCATCCCGCTACAGGAGCGGCTTGCCGCCGGTGACAGCCACGGTGGCGCCCGAAGTGAAGCTCGACAGCGGGTCTGCCAGCATGACATAGGCGGAAGCAAGTTCTGCCGGTTGGGCAGGCCTTTTCATAGGTGTCTGCTTGCCGAAATTTCGTGCCGCATCTTCGGGAAGGGTTGAGGGAATGAGAGGGGTCCATACCGGCCCGGGAGCGACAGCATTGGCGCGAATGCCCTTTTCCGCCAGAAGCTGCGCCAGTCCCGCGGTAAAATTCTGGATCGCGCCCTTGGTCGTTGCATAGGCCAGCAGACTCGGATTCGGCATATCAGAATTGATGGAAGCCGTATTAATGATCGCAGATCCGGGTTTCATGTGAGCAATGGCTGCTTTCGTCAGATAGAACATCGCGTGGATGTTGACGCGAAACGTCAGTTCCCACTCCTCGTCGCTGATATCGTCGAGCGCCGAGAAACTTGCCTGATGAGCCGCATTGTTCACCAGAATATCGATGCCGCCCAGCTCGCTCACAGCGCGGTCAACCACATCGCGGCAAGCCTGTGCATGCTGGATATCGCATTTCATCAGGACAGCCTTTCTGCCCTCTTTCTCAATGAGTGATTTGGTGGCGAGCGCGTCTTCATCTTCTTCCAGATAGGCGATCAGCATATCCGCGCCTTCGCGTGCATATGCTATCGCCACAGCTCGGCCGATACCGCTGTCTCCCCCTGTAATAATCGCCCGCAACCCCTCCAGTTTGCCCGACCCCTTGTAGGAAGTTTCCCCATGGTCGGGCGTCGGATTCATCTTTTCTGTGTAACCGGGCATGGGTTGGTGCTGGGTTTCGAACGGCGGCTGTGGATATTGTCTTTCCATTTCGGCTTGTCCTTTCTTTCGCTCACCGCCCTAACAGCGAGCTGCGGCGTATGTTCCAGGACAAAACTTTGGTGGTGCCAGCCACGAAGACAATTGGGGGTATTTAGCCCCTCTGAAACGCGGTCGAGGTACTCATAGAAGGTTTCTCTTGACCGCCTCAAAGATATGCAGACGCCTCCGGGCCCGGGGTGTGCGAGCCTATGCTCTGAAGCGATAAATCCGCTGATCACCACTTTACGCGAAAGCCGATATTTCCCTTGTAGCTGTAACTATCACCGAATTCGGCCAAGCTGGTGTTAACTGAACCCTCTCCATAGATCGAATATTTATCGCCATCCCAATTGTAGCTACCGCCCAGCCCGATGCCACCCCAAAGGCGTTCGTTGCTGTTGGCGAAGCTGGTGCCTGCGACATCGACACGTGTGCCGTTCAGGAACTCATAATAGAGATTGCCTATGCCATAAACATGGGTTCGATTTACGAGACCCTTCTCACTATACCATGAATGCTGGCGCTCGACGGCAACTCCCAAACGCCCTTGCAGGCTTTCACCGCGGTCAAGACTGACGGATGCATCGAAAATATCCCGGAAACTATCGAAATCCACGTTGGAATAAACCAACTGAGCTTGTGGCGTCACTGACCAGTTCTGATCAATTGCAACCCGTTTGCCGGTCTCAATTGAGAGAGAATAGCCGAAGCCATTGTTGCCATCCTCGAGTCCCAGACCAGTTAACGTGGAGTCCAGATCACTGTCGTACCAAGTCGCCTGCGCCTGTCCGTCGACATAAAAACCATTATCTGCGAACCACGTCAGCGCACCACCGAAACCGTAGCCATCAGTCGATATCTCGCCATCGCCATAGATTGAACTCGTCTTGGCCTTGCCTCTTACATAGTGCAGCATCACGCTGCCGATCAGCTTGCCCGATTCATTTTCCGCCAGCATACCGTCTAGCCCCGCCTGCAAGCGGAACATATTATAACGATAATCGGTATCGGATGTAGAGAAACGCGACTCGACGGTCGTGTGAGACCCCTCAATGCGGCCCCAGATACCGTTCCCTTCTATAAAATTCCCGGCCTCCTCGGGCGGAGCATAAGGTGAATCAATCGCGTCGGCTCCTTCCGACAACATTACATTGCCTGCGTTGCTCCAATAGCGGTTGCCCACTCGTTGCCGCAGCGTCGGCAATCCATTGAGCCCCAGCAGGAAATTCGGATAGGCCTCATATGTGGGTACACCCGCCTGATAGAGGGGACCCGGGTCTGGATCCGGTCCCGGACCTGGACCTGGACCGGGATCCACAGGTATCAGTTGCGATCTGAGATACCAGTTGCCATCGTTGGGCGTCGAATATCCGCCTTTGTAGAGCCGATAGGCATAAGCCCCTCCGACAACAGCGGGCTGTCCTTCGAAAATATACTGTCCCAACAGTGTGAACTCGCCGCCGGAATTTCCGGATACATTCACGACCTGAATACCTTCAGTCGTCAAAGCACCCTCACCGTTCACGTTTTTCACTCTTACCGAGGTTTGGCCCGATGTGTCGCCTTGGACGATCAGCCTGTCTGTGAGCGATTGGTCGTTGCCGAGAACAGTATCCAGCGAAAGCACACCATTGCTGCCAATATAATTCCCGCTGATCGTCAATGTGCCTATTGAATCGGCCACCCCTTGGGTACCACTGGGCGTTTGACCGGGCGCGATCGTGCCGGCATTCGTGGTAGTGCCAACAATTCCGGTGCCTTCCAGCGTTCCACCAGACAGGATATCCGCCGTGGCGGTTGAGATATTGCCGTTGACTTGGAGAATACCAGTGCTGGGGCGCAGCGTTCCCGTGAACGCCGTTTGATTTTCATTCAAAAGGGTGCGACCAGCGGCAGCTTCTACGGTTCCGCTTCCTTCCAGGATTATTGTCGAAGGCCGTGACGGTCCATCTAAATACTGGGCGTCATACTGATCGAAGATGTAGTTGTTTGCCGTATGATTGAAACGGACCAGCCCGGTACCTGGTCCAAACTCGACTGCGTGCGCCATCAAACGACCTGGCGCAGTTGGCGCCGCACTTGCTGCCCCGCCAATACTCAACGTGCCATTGCCGCTGTTTTCACCTCCAAGCAGGAGTGTGCCGTTGGCAACATGGTCGGTAAGGCCAGTGCGCTCCTGATAGATCGTGTCGTCGTATTCAGAGTTAAACGTGGCCGTGCCGATGCGCACGACGCCATCTTCGGCAATGGTCAGTTGTCCGGTCCCGCTTTCGCCAATTCGTAAAGTTGCTGCGTCGCTCGTCACGGTTTCCGAACCCGACCCGAGATAACTGTCGAGTATGCCTGACTGGTACCAGACGGCGCCCGCGCCGGAAACAGTTATGGAACCCACCCCACCATCGACCCCAACGCGCGTATCGAGGTCAGCACGCGTGCCATAGCTCGGATAGCTTTGTCCGATATCATAGTTGATATAGCTATGCACCTTGCCTGTGGACAGCATATTTACAGCCCCGGTGCTACCCTGCCCGTTGCCGATCACGAGCCCTTTTGAAAACAGCGCAAGTGCCGCGTCTGCACGGCTGGTCGCAGAAGTACCGTCAATATTTATGGTGCCGTTACCGCCGTCACGCCCAACTGTCAGTTTACCTCTGGAGAGCGTGTTGATGTTGTTGCCGTTAAAATGAGGGCTGCCATCACCTAGCTTACCGCCCGCAAGGACATTGACCGTTCCGTAGCTGCCAGCACCATCGCCGACAACAAATTCACCCCGCTGCTCGAGAATGAGGACCGATCCATCTATATTCAGGGTTCCCGTGCCGCCCTGTGTGCCGATCTTGTAGCCTTCAGAGACATAGGAAGTAAAATTGGGACTGCATGCGTAACATGAACTGCCTGCAGGAAAAGGCCCCTCCGGACGACCGGAAAGGTTCTTTCCTGTACCGAGCAGGTTCACGGTGCCTTCGCTACCAACCCCTTTGCCGATACTGACGGCATTGGCGCCCATATAAATCTGCGCATTGCCATCGGTTGAAACCGTGAGCGTTCCCGTTCCCTGGTTCGTGCCGACAACCAGCGAATTTCCAAAATAGATGCTGGCGGAGTTATATTGATTGGCCGGATCTGTTATTATGTCGAGACGTACAGCACCAGCCTGTCCCGCCGCCCCGCCGATAGTGCCCGCCCCCGACCCTCCCGAGCCAATCGTAACATCGATTGTACCAATGGCACTGCCATTATTGACGGACGAACTATCGCCTTGCGGACCCGCTCCATCATCCCAATTGCCCGGTTCGAAGAAATCATTGCTGATCGCTCCCGTCCATTCATTAGCCGCCGCAAACGAGGGTACAACGATGCTGATGAGGGCAACGGCCGCAGAGGTCATGAGATACTTATGGAAACGGTCGCTGGAAATAGCGGCGACCGCCCGCGTGTGTCTGGTCTGCAAATCAGGCAAGGACCCCTCCTTTGGCGTCACAAATCGACGCCATCCGACTGATTTTGGGGAGATGATAGGCAAAGTGAAAAAATTTAAAATATAAGCGATTGCTAAAACCCGATAAAAATCGAGTAGAGTTCATTGAAGTAGCGATGTTCGTATTGTTCCTATCTAGTCCTAGTGGTTCTCTATTTTGATCCATCGCCGCATACTTGAGCAGCTCCAGATTTGTGTGATTCTTTCAACTTTCGTGGAGAGTTGGTGTCTTGAACAGTTCAGAACGTTATCAGACTTTTGAAGTGCCTGTTGCTCTGTGTGCAGAGCAACATCGCCACCATGGCTTCATCAGGTCCACCAGCACGATGAAAACACCAAATCTGTTTGCACCGATAACCCTGGCGGAATTTGCCGATATTTCGCGCTGCTATCCTATTCTGTTCTTTAACGATGATGCAGTATTTCCAGTCGCGATAATCGGGCAGGTTAGACGGGGGCAGCAAATTTTTTCGCCTGTTGCGTCCGGTGCAAATGCCTATCTGCCGGCGGTTTACCAGCTTTATCCCTTTATGCTGGAGAAACTTCCAGATCAGGATGCCGGTATCCTCTTGTTCGACTCATCTGCAGGACAGGTGGTCCCGCTGGAGCAAAATGCGGCGGCTCTCCCATTATTTGATGAAGCGGGGCAACCGACAAATTTGCTGCACCAGATTGCTGGTTTCGCCGCACAGATACATGAGGGGCGACGGCGGGCATCCTTATTTGCCGAGGCGCTTCGCAACAAAGGCCTCCTTACGCCAAGTCTTGTTGAATTCAGCCAGCCATCAGAGCATGGGCAGAGAAGAAGCCATCTCTATACAATCAGCGAGCCAACATTTCGGGCACTGTCGTCCAACACCGTCTATGACTGGTTTCTCAGCGGCTTTCTTGAAGCGGCGCAGCTGGCGCTGCTCTCACAAAGGCATTGGCAGAACTATCAATAGGTAATCTCCAGGATAGCTCTAGATTCCATTTCCATAAGACCGACCGGACCGCAGTGGCGATACAGAAACGGGCTGCCCACCCTCGTTCATGAGCTGAGTGCGAAAGAGAAAATTGGGTTCGTCCGGGGATGTCGCTTCGAATTTGGCTTCTCGAATGAACGTCAGAAGCACGGACATCAGTTCAGCAAGTGCAAATCGTGTTCCACCGCATACACGCGGACCAGTGCTAAAAGAAATCGAATTACCAAAATTTGCCCCGCCAGGCGCCGGCCTTTCAATATCCAGCTTCCAGGGATCGGGATTGATCTTGCGGCTGTGCTGAATGCCGACGAGTGAAATCAGGACCTGTTCGTCCGCGGCTATGAACCGGCCACCAATCTGGTCTTCGTCAATTGCGCGACGCGCAATAACCGGCGTAGACGGGAACATACGCAAGACCTCCAGAACGAAATTGCGCAATATTTCGCTTCCTTCGATATTATCCCATAGGCATTCATCGAGGTCCGGCAGCAGTTCGCAAGCTGACCGCAGTCTGGTCTGGATGTCCGGCCAGCGCGACAGGCAGAACATCGCCCATCCCAGCGTTGCTGCTGTAGTCTCGCTGGCGGCTGCAAAATACATCGTCATTTCATGTTCGAGTCGAAAGCCGTGGCTACCATCGGCATCCATTTTCCGAACTCTGCCGAGAAGACTTTGTTCTGAAACATCACCGTTCCGGAAGGTCTGCATGCTGTGCAGAACCTTATACCGGATATCCAGAAACCGCGTGATTTCAGCATTGGAGAAGGCAATGTTGTTTCTGGCAGGAACGAAAGAATATTCCGAGCCGAATCCTACAAGATAGGCGATATGTTCGGGCTCGACACCGGACGTTTCGAGATCAACATCAAAGAACACCTCCAGCATCACGGAAGCAGCCAGATACCTGAGCACTGCATCATCTATCGTTTGCCGCCCCTCATTCGCGTGACGGTACAGCTTGTCCAGGGCCTTGCGCGCCGCGGTCACGGAAGCCCTGACTGTCTTCTCCCGGTCAAACCGGGAAAAGAACGGCTGAGACAGCGCCTGTCGTTCTGCCCAGGCAGGCCCGTTCTCCGTAAAACGCGAAGCGCCAAGCGCCTGACGGAACCAGTCCATGCTTTTGAGATAGTTACTTGCGTTGTGCCGCAAAATATAATGCGCACTATCCAGATCCTGCACAACAAAGACCGGAACACCCCCGAGCTCAAGCGTTACATTCTCGCCGTTATCGCTTCGCGCCAAAGCATACAATCGTGCGGCAAAGTCGGAAGCTTCGCTCATCTCAGCCGCCGCCTTTGAGGGTAAGACACGGAGTAATAATTGTTAAAGAACAAATATATACACGTCGCCGATGACGCATCAACAATCGCAGGAAAAGGCTGTACCGGGCATTTATCATTCGGGCATCATCTTCTTACCAATCAGATTATACACGCCTCAAATGTTCTACTATGTTATGGGCGACAAGATGAGCTGTCAATAAACGTGGAAAGGTTAATTCGTTTAGCTATTCTTCTTTACGTGTTCGTCCTGCACGTTTAGGATAGCCTTAATTTCCAGTAATTGAAGTCTGACGCCAACGCGGCGATGAAGAGGGCAAGTTTGCCCAGCCTCATTTGAGGATGATTGGAAATGGCAACGATACTGCTTCCGAAAAGGCCTTTGATCGTGGCGTTGAGCCCGGAAAGTGCCGCGCCTGCGTTCGGGCAAAACAGACGCGATTTCATTGTCAGCGAAAGCAAGAATTATTGCGTTCGAAGCCTTCTTCCCTCGGATGTAACCCGAGATTTTTTGTCATGGTTCAGCAAAGAGGACATCCTTCGCGGTCTTAATCTTGCAGATCTCGATTTTGATGTCGAAAAACTGCGCCGCTTTGTGGCAGGCTTTGATAATGTTCATAATTATATGCTGGGTATTTTCTCTCGGAAAACCAATCTGCTTATCGGGTTTTACACGCTTGACGTGAACCTGCAGCATAAAGTCGGCGTCATCACTACGGCGATTGGACACGATGCACATCGCGGCGCCGGTGTTATGTGGGAAACAATCGATGGCGTCCTGGATTATTTTTACGATAATCGCGACATCGAAAAAATTACAGCCCGCGTTCTGGCGAAAAACTATTCGATGCTGTTCAATCTCAAGCAAAACTTGCGCTTTGTTCTTGAGGCCCGCCTCCGGCACGAGGCTCGAGCACCCGACGGGCGGCGGCTGGATGTTCTCGTATTCGCTTCATACAGAACTGATCCCAAAACGGGGAAACGCCATCGAGTCGATCCGCAGGAAGTGGTTGATCTGGGAACATCGGGAGACCGCATATGAACTCACTGGACAAGGCCAGGACCATTCTGGCCAAATGCCTGTTCATTCCCGAAGAAAGCATCCGATCTGACGCAGATATCGCCTCGCTTGGGAAAATCGACAGTTTGACCTTCGAATTGATCGTGCTCGAAGTTGAAAATGTTTCAGGGCGGGAAGTCGATCCGATACAGTTGCTGGAAATGGAGTCAGTTGCGGATCTTGCGCGCATTCTCGACTGACAGTTGCAGCAGAACTTGTGAATCCAAAGGTGCAGTAGAAATCAAGTGGGGGCGGAAACAAGGCTAGTCATAGCGAGAGGGGTCACTCCGTGTCTTCCAATATCTTGTATGATGAAGTGCGGGTTTTCCGGCAACATCCGCATCTGAACGAGGCTCTGACTGTTCACATCGACAGCTATCTGAATGGCTTCGCCCGAAGCGAGTTCATTACAAAGCTGGCCTCCGAAGATATCGAGTATCTTCTTGCCCTGAAGACCGTTGCGCTCGGTTTTGACGAAGGGACTGTTAAAAGTTTCACAAAAGCCCATCTGCAGTCCTTTGCAAAAACATATGCGATTGCCACGCCCAATCGTGTCTCCTCACTGGTCGATATTGCAATCCATACGGGATACTTGACGGGTCAGCGATCGCAGACCGATCTGCGAGAAAACCTGCTCACACCAACGCTGAAATTTGAGAAATGTGCATATTCTGGTCTGCAACCCTATCTACGTCCGCTCAACCTGCTTTTTGAAGACGCTTACGGGCATCTTTCATCGGATCGGGCAGCTATCGCGCAGATATCGGCATATGCATTACATGTTTATTCTCTGAGCTTTCCAATCAGACAGCGAAGCCCATGTATGGTGGTGTTCACAAGGCGTGACGCCGGATACGAGATTTTGCTGAAAATACTTCAAGCGTCCAACAGCTATACCGATCACCCCGATGTAGTCATATCGCTTCCCTTTTTCCGGCTCTCGCGTACCTTTGGCGTTTCGCGGGGACACGTACAGAAATTGTTTCAGGCTGCGGAAACAGCGGGGCTTTTGCGCATCCATGCAAAGGGCGGGAAGGAGATCGAGATACTACCCAGCTTGCAGAAGATCGCCCGCGACACGATAGTCTGTTCCCTTGCCATCGCCAAGATTGCGTTCGATCTGACGTCCGATCAACTGTTTCAATCCCAACGTTCGGGGCTCGAATTGGTATGAGCCAGACGATCCTGAACAGTTTGAAGCCACTGCCGACCGCTAACATATCACTCCCACAACGCGCAGGTGATTTTTCTTCCATCGTGGAAGCACTCGACTATGCGTCGCAGGGACAAACAGGGCTCTCGTTTTTCAGTTCAACCGGTCAGCTCGTTCGAACACTTCGCTATAGGGATCTTCGTGCCAAGGCTATTGCGATGAGTGGAAAACTCCATGCGCTGGGGCTTGAAACGGGAGACACCGTGGCAATCATCGGGGAAACCTGCCCAGAGTTTCTGGAGATATTCTATGGCTGTCAATATGCGGGCCTGCTACCTTGCCCATTGCCGCACTCGATTTTTCTCGGCGGACGCAACGCGTTCGTGGAACGGATAGCTGCCCTTGTATCCGCCGCTACCGCGAAGTTGCTCTGTATTCCTGACTCTTTGATGGATCTGGCAAAAATCTGGCGCTCCGCAGGCGTGCGGGTTATAAGTTTTAGCGAGTTGCACTATGTAACCTGCGAAGAATACCTGGCCCCTCTCGGGCCTGATGCCCTGGCCTATATTCAGTTTTCCTCCGGCTCAACAGCTGATCCAAAGGGCGTAATTATATCCCAGCGCGCCGTGCGTAGTAATGTTCGCGGTATCCTTGGCGACTGCATAAACATAGGAACAAATGACCGGGCCTTTTCATGGTTGCCGTTTTATCATGACATGGGTCTGGTCGGATTTTCCATAGCCCCGCTTTTTGCACAGACCAGCGTCGATTACATCTCGCCGAACACATTTGCGCGCCGCCCTGTTCTGTGGCTTCGTCTTATGACGGAAAACCGCTCAACGATCACTTTTTCGCCTGTGTTTGGGTATCGCTTGGCGGCTTTAAGACTGAGGAGTTGTGACGAAGGCATAGATCTTTCAGCGCTTCGCATTGCGGGAATTGGTGGGGATATGATTGATACCAATCAACTCGATCTCTTCGCGAAGGCGACGGGTGAGGCAAAGTTCAACCCCGAAGCGTTCACACCGTGCTACGGCATGGCTGAATCTGCGCTTTTGATTACCTTTAACCGGGGCCTTACGGTAACCTTCTGTGACCGGGCGGTGCTAGAAAAGGATGGAAGGGTGACTGCGCGCGCGAATGGAGCAAGCTCGAACTTCGCCGTGTGCGGTACCGCCCTGACACATCATGAGTTTGTCGTGACCGATAGCGAAGGTCGACACTTACCGGAAGGGTGGGTCGGGCATATCCATATACGGGGTCCGAGCATGTTCTCAGGCTACAGGAACGGTTCAGATAGCTTTATGGTCTCTCCGATGGATTTTTTCGACACAGGCGACATGGGATTTCGCCTGAACGGCAATCTGGTTGTCACTGGCCGTCATAAAGAGATGATGATCGTCAATGGACGAAATATCTGGCCGCAAGACATCGAGCGCATTGTTATGTCTTTGCCTGAATGCGCCTCGTCATCTGTCGCAGCAATCGTCGCCCCCCGAACCGGCACTGAAGAGACCGTAGTAATTCTTGTCGAACGCATTGCAGAAGAAACGAAGGCGGAAACCTCTCTGATCTCCAAAATTCAATCTGCCGTCAGTTCGGGGATAGGGTTGGCTGCCAGGGTTGAGTTGGTCGCACCAAGGTCTTTACCGTATACCTCGTCGGGTAAACTCATGCGCTCTAAGATAAGACATGATTACGCCGTAGCATCGGCTGGAAATTAACGATCTACGGGGCGCAGCAAAATTGGTCTGTCGGCGATAGGGCCTGTACGATTCGGGATCATGACCAAGTCGCTCGTGAGCACTTGGTAACATCGCCAGATCGTGCGCCCGTGGGTGGCCAATCCCGCGCAAGCAGTCGGAAGGGATTTTGACAGCCCTCGAACACGAGGCTGCGAAGAGTTCTTGATCGTCCATGATCAAATGTCATGGCCTTCGCGAAATCCGCGAAGGCCAACTTTTCAGCGTTTTCCCGCTCTTATGATTAGCCGCTTGCGATTTGGCTACCGACCCGCGACCGCATATCGGTCCCAGCAATCGTCAAGGTCCCTTGACAATTTGTGCTTCATGATGCGTTGGCTGGGTGTGCGCTCGAACTCCTCGACCACCGCAATGTAACGAGGGTTCTGATAGGCCGCGAGACGGCTCGTCAGCCATTCCGAAAGCGCCCCCGGATCAACTTCGCAGCCGGATTTCGGCTTGACGAACAGCTTTATGTCCTGCTCGCCGATTTCGGCGGCAACGCCGACAATCGCGCAATCCTCCACCGATGGATAGGCTCCGGCGATATGTTCGACTTCCCATGCCGAAACGTTCTCGCCCTTGCAGCGTACGCTGTCGGTCAGTCGACCATGGAACCAGAGATTGCCATCCGCATCGAACGAACCGGAATCGCCGGTATGAAGCGCGCCGTTGCGCAATGTCTTTGCAGTCGCTTCCGGGTTGTGCAGATATCCCTGGAACAACGCGCCTTCGATGGAAGACCGCACAACGATCTCACCTTTCTCACCGTCAGCCACCGGCTTTCCTGTTTCGTCGAGAAGCTCGACCGTGAACCACGGCATTGGCTTGCCGACAGCACCGACTGTTCCGTTATCGTTGCAGGTGGTGATGCTGGAGGCTTCGGTCATGCCGTAGCATTCGCGCATTTCCACCCCGAAGCGGTCACGGAAAAACGGCCAGACTTCTTTCGGGCACCCCCCACCCCAGGCGATGCGTACGGGGTGATCTCGATCGGAAGCGCTCTCCGGCTGCTTCAGCAAAATTTGCAGAATGCCGCCCAGATAATGGATATGCGTTGCTCCATATTCGCGGACCTGTGTCCAAAAGCGGCTGGCGCTGAACCGGTCGACCATCGCAAGTGTGACGTCTTCCAGCGTCGGCAGAACAATAAGCTGCGCACCACCGATGTGATAAAGCGGCTCCCAGACAAAAAATACGTCGCCCGGACGCACCAAAGTCAGTTGCCGTACCGCTTCTCCAGCAAGACGCATCATCCCGTGGGTAACAAGTACCCCCTTTGGCCGCCCGGTAGTACCGGACGTATACATGATTGCGAAGAGGTCGTCCGCCACCGGCAATTCGTCGGCTGGGCCCGACGCATCCTGAGCGACAATATCCTGCAACGATCCTTCCCCCGAAGTCAGGATGAAGGCATGCGCTGGTATTTCCGCACCGCATTCGCGGATCGTTTCCTGCGCATCCGGGTCGCAGATGACCACGCCAGGTTCACAATGTTCCAGAATATAGCGGAGCCCGTCGCCCCGCTGCTGCGCATTGACCGGCACCCACACGATGCCTGCGCGGGCAAGGCCGAACAACACCGTCAACGAAAGTTCTGAGTTACGCATCATCACGGCGGCCCGATCACCCCGCTTCAGCCCACGAGCGTTGAAATGCGATGCAAGCGCCGCCGATTGACGGTCAATGGCGGCAAACGTGATCGGCTGGCCATTGAAAAGTGCAAAGTTCTGGTCCGGCTTTTGCGCAGCCTTGGTCAGGAAGCTTCCAAGGAAGCCTTCAAATTTCATAGTCATGGGAGGCACTCTGTTTGGTCAGGAGGAGCGGCGGAGTTTTTCCGCCGCCAGAAGAAGTGTTGTGACGATGAGGAATACGACGACTGATACCGCTGCGAGCGTCGGATTGAGCTGGAGGATCATGTCGTCCCACATCTGTTTGGGCAGAGTGGTCTTTATGCCCCCGCTGACAAAGATCGCCACCGTCAGTTCATCGAAGGAGGTAATGAAGGCGAAAAGAAATGCCGCGGTCAAACCGCTACGGATGAGCGGAACGGTCACGAAACGCAACGCCTGTACCTTGTTCGCGCCGAGCGTTGCTGCGGCCTGATCAAGACGCCAGTCATAATTTTTCAGGATTGCCGCAATCGCAACGAAGGCAAAGGGCAAGGCCAGTACCGTATGACCGATCACGAGACCGGTATTCGTGGCCACAAGGCCGATCTGGGCGAACAGATAAAACAGGCCGACCGCGATAACGATACGTGGAACGATCATGGGAGCGAGGAAGAATGCGAAGATCAGCCCGGCCCAACGGGACCGCGAGCGTGCCAGCGCCAGCGCAGCAAAGCCGCCGATGACTGTCGCGAGGATTGCCGTTGCAAAAGCCACGCCGAACGACCGCACGGTTGCGGATAACCAGAGATCGGAGGTGAAATAGGCGCGGAACCAACCGAGACTGAAACCGGGAGGCGGAAATTCCAAAAACTGCGAACTGGTGAAAGCAATCAGGATCACGATCAGCGTCGGCAACATCAGAAATGCGCAGGACAGAAAGCAGTAAATTCCCAATAGACGCTTCGTGATGGCTTGTCCGAGCAAAGTGCGGACAGCCATTGCAATGCGGCTGGACGCAAGTGCACTGATTTCCAGAATATGCAAGCCGATATTTCGCAGAATACCATTCTTGCCTTTGTGTGCAGCTCCCGTATCACCTGAAAGGCTTGAAAGGCCGAAGACGCGATCATAGACCCAGCATGTGACAAGGGCCGCGACCAGCATCATGGCAGCCAGCGCACCCGCGAAGGCCCAGTTCAGGATTTCCTGCACCTGGACGATAATCAATTGCGCGAGCATGGTCTGCTGGCGTCCGCCCAAAAGGGCGGGAACAATGAAGAAGCCGAGGGAAGAAATAAAGGTGAGGAGACCGGCCGCAGCCGCGCCCGGCAGGGACAACGGGAAATAAACCAGCCAGAAACTCTTGGCCGAATCCGCCCCCAGCGTGCCCGAAGCCTGTGTAAGCCTGCGGTCGATCCCGCTCATGACCGGCAGCATGGTCAATACGGCAAGCGGCAGCATGGCATGAACCATGCCTATCATGACGCCGAACTCATTGTGTAACATTTCCAACGGCGAGCCTATCACGCCCGAACCGAGACCAAGCTGATTGATAACCCCGGTGCGTCCGAGAAGAATAACCCACGCAAAACTCTTCACGAGATAACTCGTCCAGAACGGCACCATGACCAGCAAAATCATCATGCCGCGCTTGCGCTCCGGCAGGCGCGACAGCCAATAGGCGAGCGGATAGCCGAACAGAAGCGAGAACATCGTGGTCAGGGCCGCAATGCGAAAAGTGATAAGCAAAACACGAAAATACACATCCGTGTCGAAAATTCGCGTGTAATGCGCTCCCGTAATCGCACCGGTGTCCGCGTTTTCGAAGCTCAGGCCCATCAGCCGCGCGACAGGCACCAGAAAGAAAATAATCAGGAAGACAAGTCCCGGCGCGACCAGCCAAAGCGGACCGAAACGGAAGCGAGCACGTGTCTTACCCGCCTGAGGAACTGCAGCAACACTCATGGCGTCACCAGAACAGCCGCTTCCGGCTGCCAGCTCAGGGTAACATTTTCGCCAAGCGCAGGGATAGGCCGACCCGGCAGAACCCGTACAGTCAGTAGGCGCGCTTCGGCAGCATCCACCAATACGCGCGTTTCAGAACCTGCATAGACCACTTCCGCTACCCGGCCGCGAACACGATTTGCGCCAGCATCGCCGAGTTCCATATGTTCAGGCCGTACCACCAGCGCCATCTCGCCATCGTGAAGGTCACATGCCTTATCAAGAAGAAGCTTCGCATTATTGGTCGAAAGGTGCGGGCGACCGTCACTGCCGGTTTCGATATTGCCGCGAAATATGTTGGAGATCCCGATAAAGTCTGCGGCAAAGGCTGACGTGGGCCGGGAATAAATTTCTTGCGGCGGCGCAATCTGTTCGACCATTGCATGGTTCATCAGGCAAATACGATCCGAAAGAGCAAGTGCCTCCTCCTGATCATGGGTCACATAAACGATGGTGGCACCTGTCTGGCGATGCAATTGCTTGATTTCGAATTGCATATGCTCGCGCAATTTCTTGTCGAGCGCTCCCAGGGGTTCATCCATGAGAATGATGGAAGGCTGGTAGACAAAGCAGCGGGCGAGAGCCACGCGCTGTTGCTGGCCACCCGAAAGCTCACGCGGGAATCGCGAGGCAAGATGACCAAGCTGCACCATATCCAGCGTGCGCTGCACCTGAGCCTTGACGTCAGCAGACTTCTGACCGCGCATCTTTAGCGGAAAGGCGATGTTTTCCTCGACAGTAAGATGCGGAAACAACGCGTAATGCTGAAAAACAAGGCCGATATCGCGCTTATGTACCGGCGTATCCGTTTCGTCCCTGCCATCGATGAAGAGACGGCCTTCACTCGGCAGAACGAGACCGCTGATCATCTGAAGGAGCGTCGTCTTGCCGGACCCCGAGGGTCCAAGAAGCGTCAAGAACTCGCCCGGCTTCACCGCAATATTTGTCGGTTTGAGCGCGATGGTTTCGCCATAGCGCTTGGATAGTCCGTCAACGAGAAGTTTCGGCTGAAGACCCTGTTCGGGTTTGGCAAGCATGTCGTTCCCCTTAAACCCGGAGCCAGCGACCTCGTCGGCCGCTGCTCCATCTTTTGTTTTTCATATTGCGTAGTCAGTCCGACCGCATGGGTCGCCCAGGTTCAGCTTTGCTCAAGTGCAGCTCAGCCAAGTATCCAGGCATTGAAGCGCTCGGTCATTTCCGAACGATTGGCGCTCCACCAGTCTTCGCTGGCGATGCTCATCTGTTTCAGATTGGCTTCGAAGGTCGGCAACGACGATGCCCGTTCCGCCGGAATATGCTCGTAGGCCTTCAGGTTGGTCGGGCCGTAAGCGAGAAATTCCGTGAACAGCGCCTGCTGTTTCGGATCGGTGCAGAACTTGACGAACTGACGTGCGATATCGGCACGCGGCGATCCTTTGGGGATACCCCAACCCTCGATGGAATAAAGGCCCTGGTTCCAGCCGATTTTCACCGGAGCGCCCCCATCGATGACGGCTTGCGCACGTGCGTTCCACAAGGCGATCATGTCCACTTCGCCGCTCTGGATAAGCTGGCTTGACTGGGCGCCGCCCGTCCACCATACATCCACATGCGGCTTGATCTTTTCGAGGCTGGCATAGGCGCGCTCGATATCGAGCGGGTAGAGCTTGTCGAGCGGAACGCCATCCGCGAGCAATGCCTGCTCCAGCGTATCGATCGGGTTCTTGCGCAACGACCGGCGGCCCGGAAATTTTTCGACGTTCCAGAAGTCCGCCCAGGATTTTGGCGCTGTCGCATCCTCAAATCGGTCGGTGCGATAGGCCATGATCGTTGAATAGACATCTACACCGAGCCAGACTTCGGTCAGCGAATCCGGCATCAGGCCCGGAGCATCGGCGGCAACAATACCGATCGGCTCGAGCAGATCACGCTTCTGGAGAATATCGCGTGCTGATAGTGTCAGCGTGCAGACATCCCAGCTATAGGAACCGGTCTCGACCATGGCGCGAAATTGCGCCGTAGGTTCGGCATCGCGCGCTACATTGACCACCTTGATCCCCGTCGCCTTCTCAAAGGGATCATAGAATGCCTTGCGATAGCCGGGGCTGTAAGGTCCACCCGGATCGGCTACCGTCAGTGGCTCCGCGGCTGAAGCCCGGCGCGTAAGGATGGCCGGGGCAGCAAGTGCCATGCCGAGCCCGCCTCCGAGCTTCAGCAGATTCCGGCGATGAATTGTAATCGTCTTCCCATTTTTCATTGTTTTTCCCTCCGGCATGTCATTCGGTATGCGATATCAAACCGTCCGCCCCTTTTTGGGGCGAACGGACATTGGTTGGTCAGGAAGCTTTGCGGGCCGCACGCTCGGCGAGAAACTGCTCCATCATGCGGGCCGGTTCACCCGATGCATAGGCTTCCTTCTGGATGCGCGATCCCGCAGCCAGACAGTCGCGGAAGCCTGCTTCCGTCATTTCGCGGAAACGCTGCTTGTTGAGACGCATGGCTACCGGCGGCTTGGCGCCGAGTTCCCGTCCGAGCGCGACAGCTTCATCCAGGACCTTGGACTGATCGACGATGCGATTTATAATTCCGATGGCGTGGCATTCCTCTGAATCCATCAGGCGCCCGCTCAGCGTGAGGTCGATGGTGCGGGCAAGACCGATGATCTCGCGCATGATCCACGGGCCGGTGGTGCTGGCGATGCCGGAATTGATCTCCGGTTGGCCCATGCGGACGGCCGGATGGCCGATACGGAAATCACAGAGAAGCGCTACCTGAAAGGCAGACCCGGCAGCGACACCGTTGAGCGCCGCGATCAGTGGTTTGGAGAGCGAACGCATGCGATCATAAAGACGCTCCCATTCGCCAACCCATTCCTTGCCGCGCTCGGCATCGAACGTCCGGGTTTCATTGAGATCCTGACCTGCGCTGAACGCACGGTCGCCGGCCCCGGTCAGAATGATCGCACGGATATCAGCATCGCCTTCAAACACATCGAAAGCCTCGATGAGCTGGCGGCGCATCGCGCTGTGCCACGCATTGAGGATGTGCGGACGGTTGAGCGTGATGATGCCGACCTCGCCTCGACGCTCAGTCAGGATAAAGCGATCCATTGTGTTCTCCCTTTGGGGTTATGCGCTTACAAATCTTTTATTGCATTGCAATAACTATTATGTTATAGTGATTTTATTGTATTATAATGTCAAGCATCTTTTCAGATTCTTGATAATTCTGCTATTAAACGACGATTATCTCAGGCGAGTTTTTGATGGTACGCAAAGCGGAAAAGTCAGTGAAATCAGTCAATGAAAGCGTGGGCAATGATCGCGATCCACTGCTCGTGCAATCCGTCGAAAAAGCATTTCGTGTCTTGCGGGCCTTTGATGGCAGCAGGCCAACTCTCAGCCTGTCTCAGATCGCGGAAGAGACCGGGCTGGATATTTCAGCGGCGCAGCGGTTCACTTATACGCTCACCAAACTGGGCTATCTGACCAAGAGTAGCGAAACGAAGCGTTTTGAACTGGGCGTAAAGACGCTGGACTTCGGCTACCATTACAGCCGCGCCAGTGTGCTCGTCGAACGGGGTACGCCTTATCTTCTTCACCTGAGCAAAACCACAGAAGAGACGGTAAACCTGACCGTTCTGGACGAGACCGACATCGTTTTCGTCCAGCGATTCATGAGCCGCCATGTATTGAACAACGATGTCGTCACCGGCATGCGTCTACCGGCTTATTGCACGGCACCCGGCATTGCTATCCTCTCGGCCCTGTCGGAAGATGAAGCGAACGCAGTGCTGGATCGCTCTCATTTGCATCCCTACACACCCCACACCACATGGAATCGCGACGAGTTGAATGCAAAGCTCAAGCAAGCCGCAGCCAAGGGCTATGCAACTGCATTTGAGGAATATTTCCACGGCGATCTTTCCTTCGCATCGCCTATTCTGGACGCTCGGGGCCATCCCTATGGCGCAATCAATATTGCTGTATCTCGCAGCCGCTATACGCCAGAAGAAGCAGAAGAGAAATATGCGCCCCTCGTGACGGCCGCAGCCCGTTCAATCACTCTCATTACGAACGCAAGGCGCTAGGTTTTTGAGGAGAGCAGGAGTCCGTGAAGGCAATGAGGTTTTCGCAGTCGTTCCAATCCGGTGACGGTTGGTCCCGGTGACTTTAGAGAATTGTCTATCGAGACGTTCTCACCTCACCTTCTCATTCAATTTGGACGTTATCTGAAGCGGATCGTTACCGTGGATAAACGCGGCCCACTAAAAGTTGCATAATCGCCACATTCACCCCATTGCTTTTTCCGATTGCTGTTTATATGAGGTCTGCGATTTCTCCCCCTAAAAGGGGGAACAACGCATTTCAGGAACATGTTCAGGCTCGGTTCATCTTGGATGTCCCAATAGCCGTCACAGAACTGGAGCCTCTCTGAGGCCCCGGTCAATCGCATCACGTTAATCACTACGAGCTCAGAATGACTCTTCCTACGAATGGCCACGAACGTCTGGCACATGGCGGGTTCGCCACCCCCGAGCAACTTGCCAACCAGATCCGCGCTGTCTGGCACGACAATGGCCTGACGTGGAAACCTACCGCCCGTTGGTTTCCCCGTATGCCTGCACATCTGGACGAGATATTCGGCCTGCTATTCAACACGGACGCAGACGGGCATGTCGATGCCATTCTGTTCGCCGACGAGCGGCGTTCGTCGCCTCTGCACAACATTCGCGATTTTGTCGGCTCACTTCAGTCCCCGTTGATAGACCTCAAGGGGCGTGCTGGCGATTTTGCTGACGCGCATTTCGACCTGCAAGAGCCCCGGACCTGGACAGAAACCGCCCGGCGTATCCTCAAGTTTCGTCAGCAGCGGGACGCACTGCCCCTGCAGTTCCGTCAGTCGGTGGACCCCGAGATCCAATTGCTGGCGCACATGTACGTTTCGAACAAAGAGCTGCGAGCAATGCGCTATCCGCTGGCACCGGAAGCCGTCTGCTATCCGGGATTCTACTCGGCCGGAAAGATCGTTCCGCTTGCCGAAAGCCTTGTGTTGCGCGGGTTCCTGAAACGGCGTTTCTTCGATCGGCTGCACGAGTGTCCAAACTGCCACTCGCGCCGTCTGTCCGTCCGCGAGGAATGCCCATCCTGCCGCTCGGCCGATCTGCGCGAAAGTCCGCTCATTCATCATTTCCATTGTGCGACCATATTGCCGCAAGAGCAATTCCGGCAGGGAATGTCGTTGGTCTGCCCCAAATGCCAGCGCCAGCTTCGCAACTACGGGAAGGACTACGATCGCCCGGGCGAAGCGTATACTTGCAACACATGTGAAGCCACATCGTCGGAAGTCGAAGTCGGGTTCGTCTGTCTGGATTGCAATGCCCGTACGGATGGTGAAGCAATCCAGCAAGTGGATCTCCACAGCTATCTCCTGACGGACGCCGGTGCGGCATTTCTGGAGGGCAGGCATTCCGTGACCGGCCCTTCTTTACCAGTTCCGCTGCAAAGAGAGATCGACCGCATCAATGCATCCGCGGGTGCGAATGCAGCCCTCGCGGAAATTCGGTTCGCCGATGGCGAACAGGTAATCTCGGTCAATGGCCGCCCCACATTCGACAAGTCCCGCGATCTCTTTTTCGAGAATCTGCGTAACCGTTTGGGCGTTGCCGCTTCGCTCTTTGTAGATGGTGATATGGCCTATCTTCTGGCAGAACGCTTTGATGCGGTTCTTGAGCGGGAGTTGCAGGACACCGTGCGAAGCAGCGAGGAAGTCCTACGTGTCAAGCTGTCTCCCGTGTTGACGGTGAAACAACGTCTCGGAAGAGGCTGACCGTGAACACGCTGGAACTGGGCTTCGCATTTCTGCTGAGCCAGACGACCCTTAGTATCATGTCGGTCTTCTGGTACACGTTGATCTTCGAATTTCCACGCTACATCCTGCCATTTCTCGTGGCGGGGATGGCCATGCGTTCACCGGATGCCGAGGCGCTGATCGAAGAAGACGGCACGGCCAGCGAGCATCCCAGCGTCAGTGTCATTCTCGTGGGGCACAACGAGGAAGATGCACTTGAGGCTTGCGTCCGCTCTCTGCACGAGCAGTCTATACAGAACTTTGAGATCGTCATCGTCAGCGACGGTTCTACCGACCGCATGGTCGAGGTTGCCCAATCCCTCGTCAAACAGGGACTGGCAACGAAAGTGCTATCCACCAGTCTGCGCGGCGGCAAGTCCAGCGGCATCAATCTGGCATGCGCCTACGCTTCGGGCGATATCATAATCAATGTCGACTGTGACTGTTCGTTCGACCGATACGCATTCGAATATCTGCTGAGGCCGTTTTCCGATCCTGCAGTGGGCGCCGTCTGTGGGGATATCGCTCCTCGCAACAGCGATGCGAGTGTTATCAGCCAATTTCAGGAAATCGAATACCTGCAATCTATTGCAGTCGGCAAGCGCATTGCCAGCGCGGTCAATCAGGTCGTCTGCGCCTCAGGCGCCTTCAGTGCTTTCCGGCGCAAGGCTCTGGACGACATCCGTGGCTTTGATGTGGGCGGCGGGGAAGACCTGGATACGACCATCAGACTTCGCCTGAAGGGCTGGCGGATCGAATACGCCCCCGAGGCGGTGTGTTATACCGATGTGCCTACGACTGTTTATCAGTACATACGGCAACGCCTGCGGTGGGAACGCGACGCGATCTGGATTCGCTATCGCAAGCACGTTCAGCTGATGAACCCGCTATCGCCCGCATTCCGGATCACCGAGGCCGTCCATCAATGGGATTTCCTGCTCTTCAACGTCGTGGGAGCATTTATCTTCCCGGTCTATCTGGTCTGGCTGTTCATCCAGTATGGCTCCTTCACACCAGCAATCCTGATCGCAATGCAGATCGGTCTGCTGGCGATCGATGTGCTCATTCTGGCAGCTTCCGCCTGGTGTACGGGTCGGCATGTTTTCCTGCGCAACCTCTTGTTCCTGCCGGGTTATTCCCTTTTCATGACTTATGTCATGCGCCCCGTCAGACTCATTGCCTATATCGACGAATGGGTGTTCTCCGGCTCTCACCGTGACAATTACACACCGGTGAAAGTCCGCATGCAACGTCCCTGGTAAAAACGGAAAATCAAGTGAAACGTCTACGCAAACAAACTCGCATCGATGTTCTCGATGCTCAGAAGCGCTCGTCCTCTGGAAAACTCGGGCGTATGATCTATCTCGGCCTGGTCTTCGTTTTTCTGGGTTCGCTCGCTTATTACCTCATCGGCAACATGTTCGTCCTGTCTATCGATGGCACTGTCCTGAAAGAGCGCTACCTGGTTAGCGCCAACTATCCAGGCAAGGTGACAGAGGTTTTTGTCAAGGAAGGTGATGTAGTGCAGGCCGGTACGCAGCTTGCGCGCATTGAGTCATTCGAGATGATTCAGGAACTCGCCAATATCGCCTTCCGGGACAGCGATCTCGCTATCCGTGAAGGGCAGCTTCAAGGCAAACTCGACTCCATCACTGCTGTATTCCCTCTGGCTGAGCGCACCGCACGCGAAACGAAAGGCACTTCGAGCCAGTTCGATACCGTTTCAGGGAAAGGCATCGTGTCTTCGCTTGCCAAGGACGACGCACTTCGCAACAGCCTGCAAGCCGCTGAACGTGTTGCCCAACTGCAAAGCGAAAAGGCAGCTACGGAAAACGAACTGAAGCTCCTTCAGCAATCGCGTGCCATCTATCGTCAGGCGATGGACAAACTGAATGGGATTTATGATCAGGGTTTCCTGCGCGCCAGCATGGCAGGAACCGTGGGTGCCAAGGTGCCGCTTCCAGGCCAGGTGGTGAAGTTCAGTGACGAGCTTATGCAGATCAATGGCGGAGAATCCTATATTCTCGCATACCTGCCGGATGAATATCTGTTCAATGTCCGCAAAGGCATGACGGTGAATGTTTCCGGTGGAGCACAGTCTGCCAAGGGTAAAATCGAAACTATATTGACCGTTGCCGATGCCCTGCCCGCGGAGTTCCAGAACATGTTCCGTCCACGTGACCGGTCTCGGTTGATCCGCATCGCGCTTGCGAATGAAAACCCCTTCGCAGTATCCCAGAAAGTAACCATTTCCGGCTGCGCTTTTGGCTATTGCTGGGCCAATTAGCGGCTACAATCTACCGCTTTCCATAGCAACCGTGTCTGCGCGATGGGTTCGTTCGCCTAGGCGCGGTTACTAAAGCATTTCCAGCTTCGGACAGATTATACCCACCCTTCTGGCCTGGCGTCGCAACATAAGTGGCTAGATTGATAGGCAACAAGGATTTTGCGTACCACCGTTCGAATAACGTCGAACACTGCTCTTCTCGGAGTTTCATTCCGGGTTCGATCTGACCGCTGACGATGGCGCGCCAGATTACATTTTTGCTTCTATCCTCCACAACAATGTGTTGTAGCCTCTAACTCGCCAAAACTTCTGAGCGTCTCCATCATATATGTTTCTGGCATCATGAACGCTGGCGAATCAACGTACTATTGACACCCCGTCAGGATCGATTTCGATATTTCCGCGGAGACTGTGGGATTACGGCGCTTTCTGAAGCGATGGAGCTCTCTTCAATTCCGTTTGCCCTCCTTCACTTACGGATAGTATTCATCGAAAGCAGTTATCCCACATCATATTAAGTCGGGCAACGAGGGCAGCACCGGATCAATCATAAGTCCACTCGTAAGATCACCTGCCCTACAACGCCACGAAGTGCTCCGGCGATACCTCGCGATATTCACGCAAAGGCACGACAAAATCCGCAGGACGAATAGGGCTCTTGAGTTCTCCCCCTTCGCTTGAAAGCCTGGTCTTGCGTCGGTCAGGGTCAGGGACCGGAACCGCCGCCATCAGCTTGCGTGTGTAGTCGTGTTGGGGGTTTTCAAAGACCGACGACCTCGGCCCTATTTCTACGATCTCGCCCAGATACATTACCGCTACGCGATGGCTTACACGCTCCACAACGGCCATATCATGCGAGATGAACAGGAACGCCAGATCAAGGCTCTCCTGAAGATCCAGCATGAGGTTGATGACCTGAGCCTTGATCGAGACATCCAGCGCCGACACACTTTCATCGGCAACGATAACCTTGGGCTTCAGGGCAAGCGCGCGGGCGATACAGATGCGCTGTCTTTGCCCGCCGGAAAATTCATGCGGGTAGCGCTTCGCCATATCCGGCGTCAGGCCGACCTTTTCCAGCATGTCTGCGACAACATTCTTCGCATCCCTTGCGCTTCCCAACCGGTGTTCAATGTAAGGTTCCGCAATAGCGGCTCCCACCGTCATACGCGGGTTCAACGACGCGTAAGGATCCTGAAAGATCATCTGAACAGTTCGGCGCATCTCGCGCATGGACTGCCTGCCGAGGCTGAGGATATTCTGGCCTTCCACCAGAACCTCACCAGAGTCCGGTTCGGTCAATCGCATGATGGCGCGCCCGGTCGTCGATTTCCCGCAACCGCTTTCGCCGACCAGCGAAAGGGTTTCCCCCTTGCGCAGAGTGAAAGACACGTTTTCCACCGCATGGACACGCCCGCTCAGGCGAGACATGAAGCCTGAATAAATCTCGAAGCGTTTTGTCAGACCTTTCACTTCCAACACCGGAACATCGATGTTGTCGACGGTATCCGCCACCTCGGCCGGCTTTTCCGCGAGCCCGGTCGCATCGTCTACTATCGGAAACCGTAGAGGACGTTGATAGCCCTGCATCGAACCCAGTACAGGAACCGCCGACAAAAGTGCTCGCGTATAGGGATGTTTGCTTTGCCTGAAAATATCGGCCGTCTGTCCTGTCTCAACCTGCTTTCCGCGAAACATGACAACAGTACGATCCGATATTTCGGCCACCACGCCCATATCATGCGTGATGAAAAGAACCGAAGTGCCCTCTTCTTCCTGCAACGTTTTGATAAGATCGAGGATTTGGCCTTGAATGGTTACATCCAGTGCCGTGGTCGGTTCGTCGGCGATCAGCAATTTGGGTCTCGATGCCAGAGCCATTGCAATCATGACGCGCTGACGCATACCGCCCGAAAAACGATGCGGATATTCATCGAAGCGGGACGCGGCGGACGGAATGCGGACCTTTTCCAGCAAGCGGACCGTCTCAGCACGCGCGTCTGCCTTCGACATTTGCGAATGGCAGAGCAATGCTTCGGAAATCTGGTCGCCGATTGTGAAGAGCGGATTGAGGCTTGTCATCGGCTCCTGAAAGATCATGGCAATTTCGTTGCCGCGAATGCGGCGCATTTCATTTTCCGAGAGCGTCAGAAGCTCCCGACTGGCCAAGCTTATACTGCCTTCGATGCGGCTCGTATCCTTCTGCAGAAGACGCATGATCGACAGCGAAGTAACACTCTTGCCCGAGCCGGATTCGCCGACGATTGCGACGGTTTCTCCC
The DNA here is from genome assembly GCF_052246815.1 of Brucella sp. RRSP16. Classification (NCBI taxonomy): domain Bacteria; kingdom Pseudomonadati; phylum Pseudomonadota; class Alphaproteobacteria; order Hyphomicrobiales; family Brucellaceae; genus Brucella; species Brucella sp. RRSP16. The sequence continues at coordinate 34,908 of NZ_JBQQAM010000016.1, read as the reverse complement.
GGATGAACGTCGAAGGAAACATCATCGACAACCGGTTTCCATGCGCCGTCGACCAGAAAGGAGGTAGTTAGTCCTCGAACGGATAAAACAGGTTCGTGTTTTCCAACCGTCGCAAATTTCCCAGACGTCATAATGTTCCTCCGCGTTACTCAGCCTCTGCCGGCCATCAATCCGGCCAGCGCAGCAAGCCATCGAAGCGATGTCTGCTTCGGTCCTCAAAGGGGGTAGCGATAATCTCGTTCGATGCCCGGGCTCTGTCGAGTTCCTCACCCAAACGTCGAGCCACGACAGTCTCCTGCCCGGGATGCAGATTGCATGGGTCGAGATAGAAATAGTTGTGCTCTACCTCATGGTCACGGGTTATGATCGGTGGATTCCCACGCGCAAGAGCGGTTGCCAGATCCCAAGCCGTGATGTGCGCATCGGGTGCAGACACAATCACACGCAGGCGGTCGAGCGGATTGTTCGTCGGATCTGGTTCGATCAGAGCCGTGACACCGGGGCGGCCGTCCAGCGTTCTCTTCCACAGTTCCAGATATCCCGTTTCCCGTTCGCGAATCCCGGCATGGTCACGCTTTTCCCATGCTTCCAGTGCAGCCATGACGCCGTAAATGCTCTCTTTGCCAACTTTCATGCCGCGCCCAATGCCGAGATTTTGCAGGAAAGCATGGCGAACGAGTTCCTTCTTGCCTGCGACAATCCCCGAGGTTGGGCCGCCAAGAAACTTGTGTCCCGAATAGATTGCAATATCTGCGCCCTTTTCCAGAAAGAGCTTCAGGTCATATTCGGATGCAGCATCCACGATCACCGGCACGCCCCTGGCGTGCGCGATCTCGACAAACTCGCTTAGATGCAGAAGGCCATAGTCCACAACGTGGTGCGATACGACATAAACCGCCGCAGCGGTCTTTTCGGTAATCGCATTCTCCATGTGATAGCGATGGGTTGATGTCGCCTGTCCGATCAGGACGACCTTGCCTCCTGCAAGCCGGATTGCCTGATCGACCGGAGCGCCGTAACTGACCACGTGACCGGTCTGCACCAGAACTTCGTTCTTTTCCGGCATCGTATCCGGCAGCCTTTCAATCGCGAGAAGGTTGTTGCCTGTCATGGTTCCGGCAACAGCAAGTGTAATGCCTGACGAGCACGACGCCGTGACGAAGCCAGCTTCGCCGCCTGTCAACCGTGCAATCACTTCGCTTGCCTTGCGCTGGAGATCATTGACCTCAACGAACTGGGGCAAGATCGCTGCCATCGCTTCTATTGCCTCAGGCACTACGATGGATGCGCCAAGCGATGTCATCGTGCCGGAAACATTGATGACCGGTCGAAGCCCGATCTTGCGGCGGATATCATCGGTCATGTCAATTCTCCCATTTCTTTCGCTGTCTCCGGCATCGACATATATGCCATAATAATGTAATAACTTCTCGAATTTCACACGGAGCAACTGAGTTGAGCGTATCGTCAACCGCTATTTCCGCCGAAACGTCCCCTGCAGACGATATCGAAACCAAGTCGACACGCCGCTCGCGTGTCAGCGGCATCGACCGTGCGTTGCAGGTGATTGACTATCTTTATGAGACCGGCGCTCCAGCTGGTCCCTATGCGATTGCCAAGGCGATCAAGGCGCCTCTGTCGACGGTCTATGTGACCATCGATGATCTCGTTGAGAAAAACATGCTCGCCCGCAACGCGGACGGTGCGATCTGGCTCGGTGCGCGGCTCTATTATTACGGTCTTGCTTACGCGCGGTCGCTTGATTTCATGAGCGTCGCCACGCACGAAATGCATGATCTCTGCCGCGAAGCGAACGAAGCGGTGCAGCTGTGCGGCCGGGATGGAGACCATATGCTTGTTCTGGCCATGGCAGACGGACCAAGCCCGTTTCAGGTTGCCTCGCGTGTCGGCACAAGAGTACCTTTGAACTGGACTGCATCCGGTCGGCTTCTGGTCGGGCATTTGGCTGAAAATGAACGGATCGAGCTTTTCAAGCGTTGCGCCCGGACTTCTCCGACCGGTCGGGCCGAAATCGACGCCACGAGTCTCTCGGAGGCTGCGGCGAGAGCTTTCGATGAGCGGCTCTCGATCCAGATTGCGGAATCCGACTATGCCGTTGCCTGCATTGCTTCCCCGATCTGCGACCGCGATGGACAATGCGTTGCGACAATCTCCATCGTGCTTCCTGAACAGAAAGTGCTTTCCGACGAAAGCCGCTACACCAGTCAGGTGCGCGCTTCGGCGGCGAAGATCGAAAAGCTGATGGGCTGGCGCAATCATTGACGCTTTCCTAGTCTTTCAGAGCGACGATCGCTTCGATTTCAACCGTGATATTGCCCGGCAAGGAACCGAAGCCGACGGCTGAACGCGCATGTTGACCGGCTGCACCAAACACTTCGATGAAAAGATCGGAGCAGCCGTTGATGACATTGGGGTGTAGCTCGAAGTCCGGCACGGCGTTGACCATACCCAACAGCTTCACGACACGCTTTACACGGGAAAGGTCGCCAAGCGCTTCGTGCATGACGGCCAGCAAATTGATACCGGTGAGACGGGCATCCTGATAGGCCTGATCCACGCCGATGTCGCCGCCGACCTTACCTGCCCGCAAATGTCCGCTCTCTTCCCTTGGCCCTTGCCCGGAAAGATAGAGGATGTTGCCTTCCCGAACGTGCGTGACAAAATTCGCGATGGGCGGGGGCGGTGGCGGCAAGGTTATGCCTAGTGAAGCTAGGCGCTCATAGGGTGAGTATCGTACTTCGGTCGTTTGGGGAGAATGAGACACGAATTTTCCTCATCATTTCGTCACGGGACGTTCCCGTAAAATTCAATGCGACGCTGCCAGTTTCAGCGCCACGAATAGCCGTGGCTGTGGCGAACGAGTTTGCGCGCACGCGGCACATAGCGGCTGGCCGTAATCGCCTCAGCACCAATGACTGCGTAGCGGGGCTCAAAAAGCCTGTTCAGCCGAGACACATCACCATTGGAATCCGTCGCTTCCAAGTCGGCATCAACCAGATCGAAGATCGTGAAATCGGCACGTTGCCCAACAGAAAGCCGGTTTTCCATCGAGAGCTTGATCACCGATGCCGGGTTATGCGTGACGGCTTCGATGACATTTTCAAACGGCATGTTGACCGACAGCAATTTGGACATTGTTGTCGCCAGATCCCAGACAGGAAAGTTCATCGAATGTCCGTGCAGGTCTGTCGAGATCGAGAATGGAAGGAGTCCCCGTTCAATTGCCGCCTCCGCGACCTTGAAGGAGAAGGACGCCCCGCCGTGGCCGATATCCAGCCGGATGCCCTCGCCTGCGCAGCGTTCCGCGAGGTTGAACAAGTCTTCGTCTTCCATGATGCTGGAGCCGGACTTGCCATTGAAGCAATGCGTCACCACATCGCCGGGCCCGAGAATTTCAAGAACTTCATCATAGAGCGCGGGCGGCTCGCCCACATGCACCATCATGGGCACTTTCAGTATCTTCGCGATCTTCTTGCCAAGCTTGACTGGCGTAACGCCCCACGACCCGGTTATGACGTGGCTGGCCCGGACCTTGATCCCCACGATATGCTCGCTATTGGCGGCGTAGCATTCGAGAATACGGTCGAGATCAATATCTTTGATATCGCGCAATTCCGGAACCCGGTTGCAGGCGACAAGGCCGATTGAACCAAGATTGAGGAAGGCTTTGATCCGTTCCCTGGCAGGTTCGATGATATACTCCCGGAAGCCGTGAAAATTGGCCTCCCCCGCCGAACCGGCATCGACGAGTGTCGTCACCCCTCTTTCAGCGCCGCATTCGGAAGGGCGTATCGAGATATCCGTACCACCATGCCAGATATGAACATGCAGATCGACCCAACCCGGCGAAATCCAGCCTCCCTTGCCATCGATCCGCTCCACCTCTGCCGGTGCGTTCAACGACTTGCCGATGGCGCTGATATTGCCGTCCTTCCCGACGAGAATATCGGTCGTCGCATCTGAATGTTCACCGAAAGCTACCGGTCTGACATTGGTGATGAGAAGCGGCTTCGCCTGTTCACCGGAAATCATATTACAAATCCCTTCGCAGTCTTGGATCGAGCATGTCGCGTAGTCCGTCGCCAACCATCTGAAGCGAGAGGACGGAAAGAATGATGGCGAAGCCGGGGAAGTAGGTCATCCAGTCGGCTTGGCCTATATATTGGCGTCCCGCGGCAATCATGGTTCCCCAGGTCGGAATCTCGGGGCTTACGCCGAGACCAAGGAAGGAGAGCCCCGCTTCGGCGAGCATTGCGCTCGCAAAGAGGAAAGTGCACTGCACGATGATGGGCGAGATCAGATTTCTCAGCACGTGCCGCGTCATGATGTGGAATGTCGAGATTCCAAGCGATTGAGCCGCTTCGACATAAGGCAATTCACGGATCACCAGCGTCGAGGCGCGCACGATGCGCGCCAGCCTCGGTGAGTAGACAACTGACAGGGCAACGATGACCGTCGCCAGCGATGGGCCGAGCGCAGCGACCAGCGCGATGGCCAGCAGAATGTCGGGGAACGCCATCATCGCGTCGATCAGGCGAGCGATGGGAGTATCCAGACGCTGAAAGAAGCCTGCGAGCAATCCGAGTGTCACTCCCATGATCGCTGACAGGACGACAACAGCCGCGCCCACCATAAGTGACAGCCGTCCGGCATAGATCGTACGAGAAAAGACGTCACGCCCGAACTCATCCGTGCCGAACCAGAACATTTCGCTCGGCGGCTTTAGACGGTTGACGATGGATAGCTTCGACGGTGAGTAAGGTGCGATCCAGGGCGCCAGCAGCGCGAGGATGGCAAAGACCGCAAGCACGATAATGCCAGCCGCCACTGTCTTGCGTTTGAACAGCCGACGGACAAACAAAGCGCGTTCCGAGGGTACTTTTTGCGTAGTCGTAACCAGATCGGCCATCAGTAGCGAACCCTCGGATCTACGAACAGATAGAGCATGTCGATGATGAAATTGATCAAGACATAGAGCCCCGCGATGACGAGCAGCGCGCCCTGGATTACCGGATAATCCCGACGCAGGACTGCAGACACGACAAGATTGCCAACCCCCGGCAGGCCGAACACCGTTTCGGTCACCACGGCGCCGGAGATCAGGACGGCTGCGGTGAGACCAATCACGGTCAGGATCGGGATCAGCGCGTTCTTCAAGGCATGCTTCATGATCACACGCCGCTCGATCAGGCCCTTTGCGCGCGCCGTGCGGATGTAATCGTCACCAAGAACATCAAGCATTGAGGCACGTGTGAAGCGCAGGATCAGGGCGGAGGAAACCAGCCCCAGCGCGATGGCTGGCAGGATCAGATGGTACATTCGATCCGTGAAGCTCGAACCCGGCCCGCCATAGCCGGACACCGGAAACAGGTTCAGCCGGACCGCGAAAAACTGCATGAGGATAAGGCCGAGCCAGAAGCTCGGTATGCTCGCTGCGAGCATGGCAACCGTTGTTGCAGCCTGATCCACAAAGGAGCCACGCCTATAAGCCGCATAAACTCCGACCGGCAGAGCAATGATGCATGCAATCAGAAGCGAAAGAACTGTCAGAAAGAACGTTGGCTCGGCTCTGTCGAGCAATGCTGCGCCAACTGGCATGTTGAGGAATATCGACTGGCCGAGATCGCCCTTCAGCAGCTGACCTATGTAGTAAAAGTACTGAATGACCAGCGACTGATCCAGACCAAGCCGGGCGCGCAGATCGGCAATGTCCTGCGCAGATGCATCTGGTCCAAGCATGACGGCGGCAGGATCGCCGGGCGTCACCCGGACAATCACGAACACGATCGTCACGACCAGAAACATGACGACCGCCATGCCGACAAACCGCTGAAGGATGTAGCGCACCATGCGATCAGATTCTCCAGATTGAACATTTCAGCAAATGCCGACCGGACGGACGGCATTTGCATTGCCGGGAGTTACTTCTTCAACGAAGCATTCCAGAAGTAAGGCCACGGCGCTGGCTCAACGCCCTCCAGCTTGGTGGACATCGCCGCGACAGCATTGAAGTCGCCGATCTTGATCAGGGGCAGTTCGTCATAGATGGTCTTCTGAACGTCTGCCCACAGCGCAATGCGCTTGTCCGGATTGGATTCCGACGTGAAAACATCGACTACGGTTTTACGCGCTGGCGTGTCCCACCAGCCCGGCGAACTGGTCGACAGAGACCCCATCAAAGCAGGTTCGGGCAGGAAAGGGCTGTGCGTTATGTAGATATCCCAGAGCTTGGGATCAGCACGGCGCTGCGTCAGAGTCGCCCAATCGACAACCTGCAAATCCACGTTGAAACCGGCAAGCTTGAGATATTCGGCGGCCACCTGCGCCATCTTGTAATGGAACTCATATTGGCGGCTGGTCAGAATGCGCAGCGGCTCTCCATTGTAGCCGGCAGCCTTCAATTCTTCGGCTGCAGCTTCCGGCTGGGCCACGTTATAATTGCCTTCCACACCCGCGTCCGTATTCCAGACGAAATTGGAAGGATAGAAGGCGCCGTCTAACGCGTAGAATTCCGTACTGCCGAACGCAGCCGCAAGCATGTCTTCCATACTCAATGCGTGTGTTACAGCCTTTCGCACCGGCAATTTCGACGCCACCCCTTCCTTGGTGTTGAAAACAAAGACAGGATAGCCGAAGGGCTTCAGAAGCAATGGCTGGGAAGCTGTCGAAGACTTGATCTTGTCAAAGGATTCGACCGGAATGGAATCGACATAATCATATTGTCCGGAAACCGCGGCCTCGACACGAGTGTTGGCGTCCGGGACCGATACGAAGCGGATTTCGTCAAGATATTGATGACGCGCGCCGCCATAACCGTCGCTCTCGCCCTCGCGCGACTTGTAACCGTCGAAACGCACGAGCTGAATATACTGATCTGCCTTTCGCTCCTTGAGCATATAGGGACCGGTGCCGATAAATTCGTTCATCGGCTCAGCCTGCTTTTCCGAGGGTATGATGATCGCCGCAGAATTGTTGAAGGCAAGCAGTGAGGTCAGTGGCGCATGTGGCTGCTTAAGCGTTATCGTCACCGTAGCCGGATCGGTCGCCGCTATATTTTCAATAAAGACCGATGCCTGTTTTCCCCGCGAAGCAAGCTTTGTCCAGCGCTCCAGCGACGCAACCACGTCTTCCGACGTCATGTCGCTACCGTCATGGAACTTGATGCCGGAACGGAGCTTGATCGTATAGGTTTTTCCGTCCGCGCTGATTTCGGGCAAACTTTCTGCCAATAATGGCGTCGGCTTCCATTCCTTGTCGAAGGTGTAGAGAGTTTCGAAGATATGCTGCGTGACGATCCCCACCAGATCAGCGGTGGAAACCATCGGATCGAGCGTCGGCGGCTCGCCGATTGTCGCGACATTGATAACGCCGCCTTTATCCTGCGCCAGTGAAGCACCGGGACTCAAGAGCATCGCAGATGCCAGAAGGAGTGCTAGTTTGATCCGCAAGGCAAAACCCCCATTTTTGAATTGTTCCACAATTATGTTATATAAGCTTTTATAAAAGAATATCGGAGAACGTGGAGGTGTCAATCCATCAAAGGTCATCGACCGGAAATCTTCCGTCGAAAACGATGACGAACTCTTTCTGTGTGCTGCTTAGAGATTTTGAGATATCCGCGCCAAGGCTCCATCGATGAGATGTGCACCCTGATCCACGCATAGACCAAGGTTGTCTCAATGCGAGATGGGCGACAATTGACGAACGAGCCGCAACAGCAAACACTTACCATGGAGGAAAAAATGAACCGAAACATCGCCCCGTTGGCGCGCTACTCGTCGTCGGAGTAGCCTCCTGTATTATCTGGTGGCAGGACATGGCCAGTGAAGGAAGGCTGGCTTCGCCACCAGAGCAATCGACGCAGCCGCAACGGGACGAAACAAAGATCATCACGATCGCGGATGGGACGCGTGGTGAAAAGAGGTCTATGAACACCAGCGCAGACGGGCCATCTCAGGGCGACCTGTTCGTCTTCGATCAACCTTTGATGGATCAGTACCGGCGCGATGTAGGCACCAATAGCGGTTACTGCGTGACGACCAAGAGCGGTGTTCACGGACAGTGCCAATGGACACTGAAATTCGATGCCGGAAGCATCGTGGTAGCAGGACAAGAGGCTGAAAACGGAAAATCGGCGCTTGCCGTCATCGGAACCACCGGAAAATTCTCCGGCTTTCTGGGCGAAATGTCGTCAGAACCCAACGGTGATGGGACATTCACTCAGGAACTTACCTTGTTTCGCCCATAGGAAACCAAAGGCGCGAAGTTCCAGCCGCAGCATGTGTAGGGTTTGCCATCTCAATTTGATGGGTCGTCACCAGACAAAAGCGCTCAGCAGAACTGTGATAGAGTTCACAACCTCATCAAGTGGATGAGCAAATCATGGATGGAGCCTTCGCATCATCCCTCTCCGAACCCACCGCTCGCGTTATGCAGGACAGACAGTGATCAATTTCACTCCTTACGAAGCCTACCTTATCATCTTTGGCTATTTCGGCTGGCCCTTGACAGGTTTGCTCGCAATCGTGTCTGCCGGGCTCGGCTATCGGGCGGTTCCTCGCGGCTGGCGAATCCTCTTTTTCATGGTCGCGGCGATGCTCGCCTTTCCGATTGTCGCCGTATGGCTCCTCCGGTTTGAGTGACCGCTCGGGGAGGATCGGGAGCGCGGCAAGACCCAAAGTGGTTGGAGAACGGGAATTAGCGGCGTAACTTCGATGACTTGTGGAAACCTCAAAGGCTGCTCAATTGGAAACGCAGCGTTGCCCCGTGTTCCTTTGTTCAGCACCAGACAGTCCTCTGGAACAAGCTTCGATATCCTCTGCGACAACTCATCCCTGAAGGCACCCGAGGAACCTTTGGTATCCAAGCGGCACTTGGCCAAAATCGCTTGGTATCGTGCTTGCAATGCCTACCCAGCTGCGCGGCGCGCCCGGTAGTAAACGCCAATAGATTACAACGAAACCCTCCACGCCGTTATCGCTTGGTGAAGTCGTTCTTCTATTTAGGCTCCAGTGTTGCTTTGGGGACCAGCAAGCTGATTTCGAGACCAGTCGAGGTCCAGTTCCGTTGAACCCTGGCGTTGAGAGCGCCCGAGAGCGCGGCCTCCAACCGGGTTCCAAACCCTTCAACATTGGGTTCTTCGGGGTGATCCTGTACGGTTTCCGACCAGAGCAATTCAAACGTATCTTCGGTTTCAAGGGCAGTTACAGAAAGGTTGCCCCCAGGCGCTGAAAGCGCCCCATGCTTGGCCGCATTGGTCGCGAACTCGTGGAGCAACAACGAAAGACTGCTCAGCTGCTTTCCGGAAACCGCGGGATTGGCGCCAGTAACGGTTATATTCTGGTGATCATAATGTTCGAGTATTGTCTGCAGAAGCGCGTGGAGAGAGATGGACGCCGCTCCAACTTCTTCCCAGTCGGGCATTGTTAGTGCGTGGGCTCTTGCAAGTGAAGAAAGTCTGGACTGCAAATGCTGACGCAATTCCTCGGCGGTTTTCACTTCCCGCCCGCTCAAGGAAACAATCGCGTTTGCCAGTGCAAAAAGGTTCTTGATCCGGTGATTCATTTCGCCCATCAGGAGGCGTTGTTGTTCCTGAGCCCGACGCCGTTCGGTGATATCCCTGGCTATTTTGGATGCGCCAATAATTTTGCCTCCTGCATCCCGGATCGGAGAGATGGTTAGGGAGATATCAAAAAGCGTTCCGTCTTTTTTCTTTCGGACGGTTTCGAAATGATCCACGCGGTTACCCGCGCGAATCTGGGCCAAAATCGCCGGCTCCTCTTGCAGGCGATCATCCGGGATAAGGATGGTGATCGGCTTTCCCACAATTTCATCAGGTTCGTATCCGAATAGTCGCTGGGCTCCCCTGTTCCAGGTTTTAACGTTACCATTCAGGTCCTTGCTGATTATCGCGTCATCAGAACCGTCAATGATGGCCGCCAGCCAGTCACGTGGATCGAGTTCGGCATCATAGAAACTCGTTTGCCACGCATATGACCCGGAATAAGAATGCGAAGGTAACACCACCCCGCCCTGCTGATCCATATTTTCGTCATTCATCGGCGTCACCTGAAGTTTGAACGGAATGCTCTAATTTAATACAATAGAGCCACGAGAGTCACTTTTTAGCTAGGACCCAACCTGCTTCGCCCACCCTATAACTTGGTCTTATAACTTGCTCTGGCCGCGCTTGCTATCGCAGAAGGCTTCTCGGCTAAACTTCGCAGTATGGTTCCATCATTTTGAACATATCCATTACCGGTTAAGCGTCTTTCCCGGTGCAATCGAGGTTGGTGGGTGTGAAGCTCAGTCCTTAAAATCATTGAAAATCCGGCGCCGGGGCATTATGCGAAAGCAATCTTCCATATTTTTTCGTGGCAGAGACGTAATGAAATTTTGTTTGCCGGGCGTGGCAGGTAATCTGTTGCGCCGGGCTGACACCCGCATCGGAGGAGAGCCAGAATGGATTTTACCCTGACACGCCGTCAGACATTGATGGGGCTTGGTGCACTGGGCATCAGCACGGCTTTCGGCTCCCCTGCCCGCGCCGCGACGCGCAATCTGGCGGTGCTCCATCTGGCGAGCCATGCGCCGAGCTATATCGCCCATGAGCGCGGTTATTTCAAAGACGCCGGTCTCGATATCGAGCTGAAATTCTTCGAGGCCGCCCAACCCATGGCGGTCGCCATCGCGTCCGGCGACGCCGATTTCGGTGTGACTGCGATGAGCGGCGGGCTTATCAGCCTGGCCGACAAAGGCGCGATCAAGGTCATCGGCGGTGCGCTTGCGGAAGAAAAAGGCATCACCGGCAATGTTATTCTGGCCTCCAACAAGGCTTATGAAGGCGGGCTGACGGAGCCATCCAAGCTGGCCGGACACAGTTTCGGCATCACCACGGCGGGTTCATCATTCCATTTCATGGCGCACAAGATCGCCAAGGCCAATAATATTCCGCTTTCAGAAATCCAGCTCCGTCCGCTACAGAAACTTGGTGCCTTGGTAGGCGCCCTGTCAACCGGGCAGATCGATTCCTGGGCGATCCAGCCCAATATCGCGAAAAAGCTCATTCGCGAAGGCGCTGCCAAACAGATCGGCCTCGTTTCCGACTACGCTCCGGATTATCAGGTCACTACAGCATTCACGTCTACCAAGAATGCGAGCGACGAGCGCGCCATGACGGAAGCTTTCTTGAAAGCCTACTCCCGGGCAATCGACGATTATAATGCGGCTTTCGTCGACAACACGGCGGATGATGCGGCGCGCGACGACATCGCAAAAATCGTGCACAAATATGTCGAAAGCGACAGCCCGTTCGAGACGGCAAAACAAAACCTGATCGATGGCGCTATGCGCATCAACAAGGGGCTGGCCCTCTCGCTCAACAGCTGTATGGAGCAACTGGATTGGTTCCGCTCCGAGGGCATGGTCAAGGAAGACGTCACGCAGGAAAAACTTTTCGACACATCCTACGTCAAGACGATCTAAGTATGGCTAAACTTAAATCTTCCGTGCCCGGCTGGCTTGCCGGGCACAAGCCGTAACAGGCGTCCCAAGCCGGGATGTTGTCGTCGGCGAGCGTACTTTCCGACTGGAGTTGAAATGGATCTGCAGCTTAAGAACGTCAGCCATTTTTATGGTCCGGTCGAAGTTCTGAACGATATTTCGCTCACCATCCCGCAAGGGCAGATAGTCTGCCTGATCGGACCGTCGGGCTGCGGAAAATCCACGCTCCTGCGATTTCTCGGCGGGCTTGAAAACCCCTCCTCCGGTGAGGTGCTGCAAATTGGGTCGCCGCCAAAGGATTCGCTCAATCCCCTCACTTATGTCTTTCAGCATTTTGCTCTGCTGCCGTGGCGCACCGTGGAAGGAAATATCAAGCTGGTGCTTGAGGATCACGGACTTGGTCGAGCTGAAATGGATAGGATTGTCACCAATGTTCTGGAGCGCACCCGGCTGTTGGATTTCCGGCAGGCATTGCCGAAGCAGCTTTCGGGCGGCATGCGCCAGCGCGTGGCGATTGCGCGTGCCTTGTCGGTCCGCCCTGCCGTCATGCTTATGGACGAACCCTTGTCGGCGCTGGACAGCCAGACGCGGGAACTGCTGATGGACGATCTGATTGCGCTGTGGACACGTCAACCGTTCACATCGGTCTATGTCACGCACAATCTCAACGAGGCTGTTCGGCTTGGTCATCGGGTCGTGGTGTTGTCGCGAAGGCCCGGAAAGATCAGGGAAATTGTCGATATCGATATTCCCCTTTCCGAGCGTCATCTTGGCGACCCCGTTCTTGAAGAAAAGCAGAGAGAGCTCTGGGAGTTGATGCGGGCGGAGGCGCAGGCTGCGGATCAGGAATTGATTAATGGTTGAGATCGCGGAAATGAAGCAGCCCCGCCCGGATGTTCGCCCGGTCCCTTTCCGGGGGGGCGGTTTTGCGCCCCAGCCGGTGCGCCATATGGCCCTGATCCTGTTTGCGGCACTGCTGGCGCTCGCGGAAATCGGAACCCGTAGCGGCTTCATATCCAACCTGACATTGCCCCGTCCATCCGCCGTGCTGGAAACCTTCGTCCAGCTCTGGCGAACCGGCCTCCTGTGGCAACACCTGTTGCCATCACTAAGGCGGCTGGTCATTGGTGCCAGCCTCGGTATCGCAGTCGGCGTCGGTCTCGGCGTGATGATCGGCCTGTTCAGTTATGTTCGGGCAGGTCTGGTGCCGCTCGTCGCAGCCCTTTTCCCGATTCCCAAGATCGCGCTCTTGCCGCTTTTCGTCATTTGGTTCGGCATCGACGAAATGTCGAAATATATGCTCATCGCTTTTGGCACCTTTACGCCAACGGTCGTCGCCACCTACGGCGCGGTCGACAATGTGGATCGGTCGCTCGTACGCATGGGGCAGAGTTTCGGTCTCGGCTGGTGGTCCATCGTTCGCAAGATCATCCTGCCGGGCGCGTTTCCTGCAATCCTGTCCGGATTGCGGGTCTCGATCTCCATCGGCATCATTCTGCTGGTCGCAGCCGAAATGCTCGGCGCCCAGTTCGGCGTCGGTTCCTATATCCTTGAAGCAGGCTCGCTCTACGACCTTGAAAAGCTGTTTGCTGGGGTCACAATCCTCTCGGTGATGGGCCTGATCGTCAATTTCATCATCGGGCAGATCGAGAAACGTTTCCTGACCTGGCGCGGCTGATCGCAACAATATTTCGCCTGAGCTTCTTTTTGTCGATAGTTTGAAACGCGCTATGTGCTTTTCGTTGCATGTTCTTGCCGGGACGTTATACGAAGAGACTCTATCGCAAATTTTTGCGCCTCACTTTTTGATGGACAAGATTATGCATCTTGTGCGTTCCCCCTTTCATGAGGCGCTACCCGAAGAGGAGCGGATATATGAGCCGTTATGGCAAAGCACATCGTCAGTTCACGGGATGTGACGAGCGATGAGCGCCGAACCAAGCCGTATTCAAGTGGAAGAGACACGCAAGACAGCAATTGCGCTCAAAGATGTGCAGATTTCGTTCAAGCTGGCCGATGGTGGCCGCTTCGATGCTGTCGCCGAAAGCAATCTTGAAGTTGCCGAAAACGAATTCGTGGCGATTGTCGGCCCGACCGGTTGCGGAAAATCCACATTGCTCAATGCCGTTGCCGGGCTTCTCGTACCCGCCAGTGGTACTGTCGAAATCAGCGGCCAGCGGCTGCAAGGCCTCAATCGCAAGGCAGGTTATCTCTTCCAGCAGGACGCTCTCATGCCCTGGAAGACCGTGCTGGACAATGTTGCCATCGGGCTGGAAATTGCCGGCACGCCAAAGGCACAGGCCCGCGAACAGGCTCGCGAGTGGCTAGCCCGCGTCGGTCTTGCAAGTTTTGGTGACCGCTATCCGCATATGCTGTCGGGGGGACAGCGAAAGCGCGTCGGCCTTGCGCAGGTGCTGATCCGCAATCCGAAATATCTGCTGATGGACGAGCCCTTCGGCCCGCTGGATGCGCAGACGCGCGTCATCATGGGCGACCTTCTGCTCGACCTGTGGTCACAGGACAAGAAGGCGGTCATGTTCGTGACCCACGATCTGGAAGAGGCCATCGCGCTGGCGGATCGCGTCGTCATCATGTCTGCCGGGCCGCGTGCGCGCATCATGGCGGAGTATAAAATTCCCCTCGCCCGCCCGCGCGAGATTTCCGAAATACGCCTCGACGACAAGTTCCACGAAATTCATCGCGAAATATGGAGTGCGCTCAAGGAAGAGGTTCTCAAGGGCTATCAGCAGACAAGTGGGGAAAAGAAATGAAAAAGCCTATGCTGTTTCTGGCGCAGCTCAGCGTGGCGGTGGCCGTCATTCTGGTCTGGCACCTCTTCACCGCAACCCACTTGCTGGGTAATCCGGCCAAAGCGAAGTTTTTCTTTGCCACGCCGGGCGATGTGGCCGTGCGCATCTCCAAATGGTTTGCAGAAGGTACGATCTGGTATCATCTCGGCATCACACTGCTTGAAGCCATGCTGGCCTTTGCCATCGGCGCAATCGGCGGAGTGCTGATCGGCTTCTGGTTTGCCCGCAAGCCTTTGCTCGCCGCGATCTTCGACCCCTACGTGAAGGCCGCCAATTCGCTGCCGCGTGTCGTGCTGGCGCCGATCTTCGCGCTGTGGCTCGGTCTCGGCATCTGGTCCAAAGTCGCACTGGGCGTATCGCTGGTCTTCTTCATCGTCTTCTTCAACGTCTATCAGGGCGTGAAGGAAGTGAACCAGACTGTGCTCGCCAATGCCCGCATGCTGGGCATGAACGAGCGCCAGCTTTTGCGCAACGTCTACCTGCCATCCGCGCTGTCGTGGATGTTCTCCAGCCTGCATACGGCTGTCGGCTTTGCCGTCGTCGGCGCGGTCGTGGGGGAATATCTCGGTTCGTCGGCGGGGCTTGGCTACCTGATCCATCAGGCGGAAGGCGTGTTCGACGTTACCGGCGTCTTTGCCGGCATGCTCGTGCTGACGGCCTTCGTGCTCGTCATCGACTGGGGCGTCTCTATCATCGAAGCGCGCCTGCTGGTCTGGCGCCCCAAAGCTGCCGGACAGAATGGTTAAAAGGATTCAAGGAGGAAACCATGAGAACAACACGTAGAGATATCTTGCTGGCGGCCACTGCCTTCGGGCTTGCGGGCATCGCTTCGCGCCTGCCCGCTTATGCGCAGGATGCATCCGCGGCACCTGAAAAACCGGAACTGATGTTCGGCGTCGGCGGCAAGCCGCTCTTCTATTACCTCCCCCTCACCATTGCCGAGCGCAAGGGGTTCTTCGAGGAAGAAGGCATCAAGGCAACCATCAACGATTTCGGTGGCGGCGCAAAGTCCTTGCAGGCGCTGATCGGCGGTTCGGTCGATGTGGTGACCGGCGCATACGAACACACCATTCGCATGCAGAACAAGGGACAGGACATCAAGGCCGTCTGCGAGCTTGGTCGTTTTCCGGGGATCTGCATCGGCGTGCGCAAGGACCTTGCCGGTGAGATCAAGACGATTGCCGATCTCAAGGGCCAGAATGTCGGGGTCACGGCGCCGGGTTCATCGACGTCGCTGTTGCTGCAATATGCGCTCATCAAGAACGGTCTCGCCGAAGATGCCGCTTCGATCATCGGTGTCGGCGGTGGCGCAAGTGCGGTCGCAGCCATCAAGAAGGGTGAAATTGCCGCTCTCGTCCATCTCGATCCGGTCATCACGCGACTGGAAGTGGATGGCGACATCACATTGCTTCTCGACACGCGCACCGAAGAGGGCACGCGTCAGCTTTTCGGCGGCACCAATCCCGCAGCGACCGTATATGTGCAGCAGAGCTTCATCGATGCCAATCCGGTTACAACGCAGCGTGTCGTCAATGCATTCGTCAAATCGCTGAACTGGATTCACAAGGCCTCTGCCGATGAAGTGGCGGACGCCGTGCCGGAGGAATATCTGCTAGGTGACCGGGAGCTGTACAAAACCGGCTTCGAAAAGTCCCGCGCCATGTATTCCGAAAAGGGTCTGATCGCGGAAGACGGCTTCAAGAGCCTGTTTGAAATGCTCAAGGCTCTCGACCCGGAGCTGGCAAATGCTGATATCTCGTTTGCGCAGACCTTCGATCCCCGCTTCGTGGAAGCGGCAAAGGCATAATACCCGCTTTGGGGCAGGGTCGTTTCCCTGCCCCTTTTCAGGTCGCAGCTGGCTGATTGAAAGCGGCCGGTCGAGGGCGGTCAATCCCCATCCAGAAAGAGCCACCGCCCAGGACACCCGCTCGACAGGTTGGAGCAGCAAGAAGAACGCGTAGGTCCCGACTGGACCGGTTCACGTTCTGACATGATAAACGGTCCGGCTTGGGGCCGGACCGCTTTGGGATCAGTCTTCGAAAGGCCTCTTCACATCCGTCTTGTGCCGCATGTCAAAGCTTGACGGCATTTTCCCGCGCCCACAACCGCAGCTTGCGGCAGGATGTAACAAATTCCGACGCTCCCTTTTCATTGTCCAGCGAGACTAGTCCCTCATCCATATCGGGTTCAATGCCCGCCTTTGCGAGTAGCGGCATCGCGCCTGCGGTAAACCCGATAAACTTGCAATGGGCAAAGGCGTCGGCAACGAAATCCCGCGCCGCGGCTTCTCTGGTCAATCGATCCGCCGCCTCCTCCGACAGTACAAGTGCGACAGCGTCCAACAAGACGGATGGACCGCCATCGATCATATGATCGGCCTCCATCCAGTCGCCGCTGGATGCCTCGAAACCTCCGACCGTAGGCGCAACCAGTTCCAACGTTGCGCCCTCCTGTTCAGCGGCCCGCCGGATTGCGTCCAGCACCTCGGCATTCGAGCCATTGGCGGCAAGTACACCAATCTTCCGGCCCTTGAAGCTCCCGGGCCCGTTCACAATGATGCTCAGCGCCGGAGACGGAGCAAGATCGTCGCGCACCGGCACCATCACATCTGCGGCCTGCGGCATCGTGCGGATGCCAAGCTTGCCGGCGACCGTTTCCGCAAGGGTCGCATCGATGTTGAGCAGGTGGGAAACAATACGCTCGCGGACCCTGGGCGTTTCCACCTTCGACAGTTCGAAGGTCAGCGCCATCGCTATATGCTTCTGCTCCGTCTCGGTCTGGCTCAGGTAGAACTGGCGCGCCTGGCTGTAATGATCGGCAAAGCTTTCCGCCCGAAGGCGAACCTTCTGCCCATCTTCCTGCGCCGGAAATGATCGGAATCCGAGCTTTTGGTCGGGCCTCGGTCCCTCCCCCCACGAATTGGGCTGATAGTTTGCCCGCCCCACAGGGTTGCGCATCGCCATATGTCCGTCCTGCTGAAAATGGTGAAATGGACACTTGGGTGCATTGATGGGGATGTGGGTGAAATTGGGACTACCCAGCCGTTTCAACTGCGTGTCGAGATAGGAGAAATTGCGCCCCTGAAGCAGCGGATCATTCGAGAAGTCGATGCCGGGGGGAACGTTCTGCGTCATGAACGCGACCTGTTCAGTCTCGGCGAAGAAATTGTCCGGCATGCGGTTGAGCACCAGCCGCCCAACCGGCATGGGCTTTATGATTTCTTCCGGGATCAGCTTGGTCGGGTCCAGCACATCGAAGTCGAAGCTGTCGGCAAAATCCTGATCAAAGAGTTGCACGCACAGTTCCCATTCCGGAAAGTCACCCGCCTGGATGGCATTCCAGAGATCGCGCCGATGGAAATCGGGGTCGGCGCCATTGATCTTGACCGCTTCGTTCCATACGACGGATTGGAGGCCAAGTTTCGGCTTCCAGATGAATTTGACAAAGGTCGACTGATCCCTGTCATTCACGAAGCGGAAAGTATGGACGCCAAATCCTTCCATGAAACGGAACGAGCGCGGTATGGCGCGGTCCGACATGATCCACATGATCATGTGCATGGATTCTGGTGTCAGGCTGATGAAGTCCCAAAAATTGTCATGCGCCGACTGGGCCTGCGGGAATGCCCGATCCGGCTCCTCCTTGACGGCGTGGACCATATCGGGAAATCGGATAGCGTCCTGAATGAAGAAGACTGGAATGTTATTGCCGACAAGATCCCAGTTGCCTTCCTTGGTGTAAATCTTGACGGCGAAGCCCCGGACGTCCCGGGCGAGGTCGAACGAACCCTTCGATCCGGCGACCGTGGAGAAACGGACAAAGACCGGCGTCTTCTCGCCAACCCGTTGGAAAATGTCCGCGCGCGTATATTCGCTGAGTGATGCTGTCGTCTCGAAATAGCCATGCGCGCCATAGCCTCGGGCATGGACGACGCGTTCGGGAATACGTTCGTGGTCGAAGTGAAATATCTTTTCCCGAAAATGGAAATCCTCGATAAGCGTCGGTCCGCGTGCACCGATCTTGAGCGTATTGAGGTCATCTGAAACCGGTCCGCCCTGGGCCGTGGTCATGACCGGTGTCTTGTCGTCGGCAACCTGATGAAGCTCACCACCCTGGCCAGCCTCAAGCGTCTGGTCATGAATCTGGCGTGGCTTCCGTTTAGATGCGGCTTTGTCGCTGGCTGACATGGCTGGCTCCTCCTTTTACGTGATCTCTGTTCACATGAAAAAGGGTGCCGAACTGCACCCTTCCATAATCACGCTGCCGTGACACGCTGGTTGGCCGAACCGCCCGCAAGCTTCATCAGATTGCAGTCGGTCCTGAATTGTTCCTGAAGCGTCTGATCAAGCAGATTCTGTGCATGGTTCAAGCCGCGTTCTTTTGCCCATCGCTTCAAGGTGCCGCAGCGAGCGATCTCGTCGTTCCCGACTGCCTGCGCTGACCTGCGCTCATAGGAGATGTCCTTGTGCGCATCGCGGAACAGGTCTTCGAGGGGCTTTTCCTTTGCCATAGTTCGTTTCCTCATAGTGTCGGATAGATATTTGAAGCTTGGCTCGCCGTGAAATTCCCGCCAAATATCGCGCAACGACACGCAAGGCAGGAAACTGGCATCTCCGTCCTGTGAGTAACGCGGTGTGGTAATTTAAGTTCCTTGATCGGTCGCGCAGGTTAAGCCTGAGCGAATCCCGCCAACTACCTCGGGTCCTCGAAGCCACCAAAAGGTGCTAGCCACCACAGAACGACATCGTGAGCGCCCCCTTTTTACACAACGATACAAAATGGGGGGCTGGCGGACACATCCCGGATAATCGGTCGATGCATCTTCTAGTCATCAAGCGACGCAGAGCCCCGCAATGATGCAGGGCAGCAGATTTCGCTAGGTAGAACAAAGAAGGATATCGTCATGAACAAGATCGTTTTTGCAGCCGCCGCCACCATCATCGCCCTGAGCAGTAGCGCATCATTTGCTGAGAACCCTTATGTTGGCCAGCCAGAGGCGCTTGCTTTTCAGGATAAGGCGGCACGCGCTCCCGGCAACAGCCCGGTCTCGGTAAAGCTGGACTTCCGTGCGCCTGCCTCCATCGGCAAGGATGCCGCCGTTTATCATGACGGCTCCGCGCATCGTTTTGGCGATGCCTCCCCGTCCAGCTACGAATAAGCGCGCCAGGCAACCTTTCACCGAATGCGGCTGGACATGACTTTCAGCCGCATTCGGTGGCGAACGCCATTTCTACAAGCTTCAGCTCCAAACAACACATAGGCCATTAAGGAAACAACAATGCGTAAGCTGATCATCGCAGCTTCAATTGCAGCCGCAACATTCGTTCCGGGAAATGCTATCGCCCAGGAGGACAAACCTACTGTCGTGCTGGTGCATGGTGCTTTTGCGGACTCGTCAAGCTGGAACGGAGTTGTCGCCCGCCTTGAAAAGGACGGCTACCCGGTTATCGCCATCGCCAATCCGCTGCGCAGCCTCTTGACAGATGCGGACTATGTCAAGCGCACCCTTGCTAGTCTCAAGACGTCTGTCGTTCTGGTTGGCCATTCCTATGGCGGCGCAGTTATCAGTCAGGCTGCTGCGCAATCCGACAATGTGAAGTCTCTTATATTTGTCGCCGCTTTCGCCCCTGATAAGGGTGAAAATCTGACAGGTCTCTCGGTTAAGTTCCCCGGCAGCACGCTTGGAGCAGCACTGGCGCCGCCGGTCGAGATCGAAAATGGCGGCAAGGATCTCTACATCCAACAGGATAAATTCCATCAGCAGTTCGCTGCCGATGTTCCGGAAGAAGAGGCCCGGCTCATGGCAGCTGCTCAACGACCGATCAGCGAGGCAGGCTTGACGGAACAGGCCACGGAAGCCGCCTGGAAATCCAGGCCATCCTGGTTCATCTATGGGGATGCGGACAAGAACATTCCCCCGCAAGCAATGGGCTGGATGGCCGAGAGAGCGGCATCCCGCAAGACGGTCATTATCAATGGCGGATCGCATGTCGTGATGGTTTCCCATCCCGACAAGGTGGCGGACCTGATCGAAGAAGCTGCCGCTGCAAGGTGATCTTCATATATTTGCCAGAGCGTGATTGCGGGCTCGTCAAGAGCGTGAAACCGCAAGTGGATCGATCGGTTTTCGGGAACGTTCTACGTATCGGCAAGAAAAGGCGCGGAACATTCTCCGCGCCTTTTCTTTTCGTTCAAAGCCTCTGTCGTCGCATCTTCCGTCGGGTCATCCCCGGAGGAGTGCCCCTGACGGATACTACGCGTGCGATTTCTATAACGGCTCGCTCACCTGAGACCTTTGAACGCTGCCCGGAGCTCCTCGGAAAAGAGTTGCGGCTGTTCCCAGGCCGCGAAATGGCCACCCTTTGCCGGTCGATTGTAATAGATCAGACTTGGAAAGGCCTGTTTTGCCCAGCTTTCCGGTGCCTGATAAAGCTCGTCCGGGAAGGCGCTGACGGCGACCGGAATCTTGATCCCCTTGGGTGCGAAGAAAGCGAACTTGTTTTCCCAATAGAGCCGTGCCGAAGACACAGCGGTGTTGGTCAGCCAGTAGAGCGTAATGTTGTCGAGCACATCATCGCGCGTCAGGCCTTCTTCCTGTCCGTCAAATACGCGTGCGATCAGCTGGTAGCTTTTTGCGTCGTGATCGAGCATCCACGAGGCGAGGCCAATTGGGGAATCCTCCACGCCATAGAGCGTCTGGGGACGGGCCGTCATTTCCTGCGCGTAGGCAAGGCCGTGTTTGTAGAAGAAATCCAGCTGCCCATAGGCGCGCTTTTCCTCCGCGGATAGTCCGGCGGGTGCCGGCCGGTTCGCATCCAGCGACTTCTGGATGTTGTCCGGAACGGCACCCGGCATATTGGTGTGAATCCCCAGCAGGCCCTTCGGTGCCTGCACGGCCATTTGTTCGGTTACAGCGTCCCCCCAATCGCCGCCCTGAGCGACATACCTGGTGTAGCCGAGTCGTTTCATCAGTTCCGTCCAGGCGCGGGCGATGCGTGCCGGCTCCCATCCCCGTTCGGTAGGCTTGCCGGAGAAGCCGTAGCCCGGAAGTGACGGGATGACGATGTCAAAGGCGTCTGCATCGGTGCCACCATGCGCGGTGGGGTTCGTCAGTGGATCGATGATCTTGAGCTGCTCGATTACGGAACCCGGCCAGCCATGCGTGACGATGATCGGCAGAGCATTCCTGTTCCGGGAGCGTACATGGATGAAGTGAATATCCACGCCGTCGATATTGGTCACGAACTGCGGCAGGCTTTCGAGCCTCGCCTCGACGCGCCGCCAGTCGTAATCGGTCGACCAATATTGCGCGAGCTTGCGCATCGTTTCCAGCTGCACGCCCTGCGTGTCGTCGCCAACAAGCTCCTGACTCGGCCATTTGGTGGCGGAGATGCGGCGACGCAGATCGGCCAGAGCCTCATCGGACGCGCGAAAATGAAATGGCCTGATGGAGGTGTCTGCCGGAAGCTGGGTTTCAGCTCCCCTCACGGGCTTCGCAATATCGGCCTGCGCGCCGATCGGAAGCCCGGCTGCGATCAGAAATGCTGCCGAGGCGGCCAGCTTCCAAGAGGCGGGTCGTTTCAATGTTGTCACGGATAAATCTCCTTGTTTGTACCAGCTTTCCGGCGGGCCAGGGCGCGCAGGAATCCGCCCGATGCACAGGGTGCATCGGGGGAATTGGATGTCAGCGCGAAAGGCGCGGCGAGTAAATGGAAGTAGGCTAGAGGCCGTAAAGGCCACGCGGGAAGGCGCCCAGACCCTTTGCCTCGAGTAGATGAAGGGGAGCCCGCAAGGTCACACGAACGACTCCCGGGTTGCGGCCGATCTCGATTGCTCCAGCCACTGTCGCGCGGTTCATGACTTCCGGCACGCTCATCTCGAGGACCTCGGCAGCACGCTGCAAACCGTTCTCGGTCGCGAGATTGAGGTTGGCTCCGGTTCCGATAAAGGTGACCGGCGCATCCTCTTCCACCGTCGCGACCCCGTGTCTGGCGGCCAGAGCCTTGACCGCATGTTTTTCACTCGAAGTGAGCGGACGTGCGAGATAGGGCAGATCCTCGGCGACCGGGAAAAGAATCGGGCCGTCAAGCTTCAGTCCCTTGATAACGTGAACTTCCAGAGTGGCCGTGCCTGCCACGTCTGCGGTATGACCGGCGATTTCCCCGTCACCCTGGAATGCGTGCATATCTCCCAGATAGATGCCGCCGCCGGGAACTTTGACTGGGCAGATGAGGACGGCGCCTTCGCGAACGGTGTTGACGTCGAGATGGCCGTCGGTCTTGTTTGCGATCAGCTCTTCCTCGGTCAATGAATAGGCGTGGGGAGCGTTGAGCAGAAACGACCCGAAATCGCCTGCATTGTGCGAGTCGGGCATAGCCTTGCCGGGCGTCGTTCCGAGTTGGCCAAGAAAAGGCCGCAGTCGCGTCGCGACGGCAACGAGATCGGCTGGCGCGAAGGTCAGGATGGGATTCTGGATCGAGGCATCCGGCAGGGCCATGAGCCGGGCAGCGTCAGCAGCCATTTTCTCTGCTTCAGCGCGGCCAAGGGTGAGACCCACGCTGCGCTCATCGTCGAACGCAATCGTGTAGCCATGGGTGAAAGTGAATGGCGCAGCGTCGGCTCCACATGTCTCACAGCGGACAGCGGTTGGACCAATGCCTTCGATACGCGTCACTGGCCATTGTGTTCCACAGCCAGGGCACACGGCAGCACAGAAGGGATCGCCGTTGAAACGACCCTCCATGACCTTGTCGTTCCCGGATGCCGTGGCGGCAGATGTGACGACGAGGGACCGGATTCTGATTGCTATCGCGTCTCCGACCTCAGCCCCCTCCACGGCGACAGGTCTGGTGACTTCATGACCACCCCGGATTTCAGGCGTGATCATTGGCCCCCAGCAACCCGGCGATGTGTTGGCGATGATCACGCCTCCGTCTGCGACCGGGCCGAGCATGGGCGCTGCGGGATCGAGCAAGCCATTTGTCAGTTCGTTGACAAAGACGGTGCGTTGAGCTGTTCGCGCGTTTGCCGTTGAATTGTTTGTCAAGCTGGTTCTCCTCCGTGAATTCCTGCATTTGCCGTTTTGGCAGGAGCGATGCTGGGTTTATTGTCGTCCAAGGTATCCTGAATATGTCCGCATACGGGCAGTTTTGTAGAGTATTGTACAATGGCGCCTTCGCGGCGCGCACGCCTTGCCGCCTGCCCGGTGCAGGTTCTTCCTGCACAGTGTCCTCCAGCGTCTACGATGACATTCTTCTTCCGACGTTTGACCACACCGCTCGCTTCAGCCAAAGGTAAAGGCATAGGCTTCAACACCCGCATCGAGGAAACGGATTTCGAACTCGCGGGGCTCCACCTGACCGGATTGCCGGACGAGCTGATAAAGCCTGGTCGACGTCACAACACCGTTGCCGCCTGCGTCCGTATCGGCGCCGTGATCGGCTCCAGGCGCTTGGCCGTCGATTGTCACCTGAAAACGAACTGGCTTTCCGGAAGCATCCGGACCGAGGACCAGATGCAGGTCACGGGCGCTGAAACGGTAGACGATGCTGCCGCCCTTCTGGTCCAGCTTCGCTTGCTCCGCACCGACGGTCCAGCTCCCAGACAGGCCCCATTCGTTGAGGCCCGGTCTGGAGATCGAATAGGCGACTGCAGTATCGGCACGCAGGTTTTCCCGCGACGCAAAATTGGTGGCGCGCTCGTAACCAAGATAGGTTTCGTCAGAGCGGATGTTCTTCAGGTCAGGGCTCGCTTCCGCGCCTTTGGCGTTCGGTTTTACTGCAGTTGTCGCCGCCCTGTCGCTGCCAGCTTCGCGCAACAGGTCCTGAATCGCCTGCTCGGTTCCGCCATAATTGCCTTCTCCGAAATGATGATGCCGAATCTGGCCTTTGGCATCAATCAGATAGTGAGCGGGCCAATAGCTGTTTTCGAAGGCACGCCAGATCCTGTAATTGTTGTCGATTGCAACCGGGTAGCCGATCTGGAAGTCAGCGACAGCCTTTTTGACATTGTCGATCTTCTTTTCGAACGCAAATTCGGGGGCGTGCACACCGATTACGACCAGTCCCTGATCCTTGTATTTTTCCGCCCAGGCGCGAACGTACGGCAGAGTGCGGATGCAATTGATGCAGGAGTAGGTCCAGAAATCCACCAGTACGACCTTTCCGCGCAGTTGTTCATTCGTGAGCGGTGGTGAGTTTAGCCACTCGACAGCCCCATCCAGAGAGGGAGCGCGACCTTCGACCGGCAGGTCGCTGCGGAACGGTCCTGCGGTATTTGCGGCAGTTGTCGCCGCACCATTGCTGGTGAAACCCGATGGTCTACCGGCGTTTGATTTCGAAATCAGGCGGTCGAGCACGACCTGTTCGAAGGCGCTGGTTTTAGCATAGGAGACCCGCGCCAGAAGGCCGGTATCGAGCCCCAGCGCGATGACGGTGACGCCGGCCAGCACCGCAAGGCCGAGCATCTGGCGGATTTTTTCACTGAAGCCGAGCGAACGCTTCATCCCCGCAAAGACCTTGCCGCCAACGAGCAGGGCAACAGCAAGCGAGGTCGCCGTTCCTGCTGCATAGGCAGCAAGCAGGAAAGTAGTCTGAAGGTTGGCGCCCTGTAACGCAGCGCCCGTCAGAACAAGGCCGAGTATCGGGCCGGCGCAAGGCGCCCAAAGCAGGCCGGTCGCAATACCGAGTATCAGCGAGCTTGCTAGGGTCGGTGCGGAATCGGACTTGCCGGAAGCATTCAGAAGCCGGTTGCCGAAATCGACGATCGGCCGGGTGATTGCGCTCGCAACACGCGGCGAAAGCAGGCTTATGCCAAAGACGGCAAGGAGCAGCAGTGCGGCGGTGCGACCATAATCATTGGCATGGATCGCCCAGCTACCTCCTACTGCGGCAAGTGTCGCCACAAGCGCAAACGTGACGGCCATGCCTGCCAGCATCGGCAAGGTGCTGCGAATGAAGGGCTGCCCGGCTCGGGCAAAGACGAAGGGAAGGATGGGGAGGATGCAGGGGCTGAGGATAGTCAGCGCTCCTCCGAGATAGGCAATAACAAGAAGCGTCATAATCGTCACCTCGAAAACCTAAATTTGGGGATCTGGACGTCGATGAGGCACGGCCAGTAACAGCGCCAAATTGATCAAGGCGACGTATCCCCTGTGTTTCCGGGATCATGGCAAAGTGTATCGAAGTGTAGAAATCGCCCGGCACGAGACTGCATGGAGGAGCCTGCGGACGGGAAATCGAATTGTATCAAAATGTATCCAGGCCACGGGATGCTACATTTGCATTCAATAGCCCGTTGCCAGGACACAACGAGGATACAAGCGGGCGGCAATTTTCGATCACAATCAACAAGGATCGGAACCAAGCCATGTCCAACGAAATCAACCATCAGCGCCGCCGTTTCTTCGGCATCGCCGCCATGACAGTCGCGGCTGTCGAATTCGGCGTCACCTCGCTGGCCAGCGCGCGACCGGCCGGGGCACCGCAACCGGTCCGAGGAGCGGGCAGGCATACGTCCTTCAAAACGCTGAAGCAGGTCAAGGCGGGCGTCCTGAATATAGGCTACGCGGAAGCGGGGCCTAAGGACGGTCCGGCTGTTCTGCTGGTCCACGGCTGGCCTTACGACATTTACAGTTATGTGGATGTCGCGCCCTTATTGGCGTCTGCCGGTTATCGCGTAATCGTGCCTTACCTTCGCGGCTACGGAACCACGCATTTCCTGTCGAGCGAAACCCCACGCAATGGTCAGCAGTCGGCACTCGCCGTAGACATGATAGCACTGATGGATGCACTTGAGATCGACAAGGCGATTGTGGCTGGCTACGACTGGGGGGCGCGCACCGTCAACATCATGGCCGCGCTCTGGCCGGAACGGTGCCAGGCGATGGTATCGGTGAGCGGCTATCTGATCGGCAGCCAGGAAGCAAACACGAAACCGCTGCCACCGATGGCAGAACTTTCCTGGTGGTACCAGTTTTACTTCGCGACCGAGCGTGGCCGCCTTGGTTATCAGGCGAATACGCGCGAGTTCGCCAGATTGATCTGGCAAACCGCCTCTCCAACCTGGAAATTTGATGATGCGACATTCGAGCGATCAGCAGCCGCCTTGGACAACCCGGATCATGTGGCGATCACCATCCATAATTATCGCTGGCGGTTGGGTCTTGCCGATGGCGAGAAGAAATTTGACACTTACGAAAAAAAGCTCGCCAACGCGCCTCTCATCTCCGTGCCGACCATCACGATGGAGGGGGATGCCAACGGCGCGCCGCATCCTGATCCGGCAACCTATGCCAGGAAATTCACTGGAAAATATGAACATCGCACCATTGGCGGGGGAATAGGACACAACCTGCCCCAGGAGGCGCCTGAAGCATTCGCCCAGGCGATTTTGGATGTTGCAAAATTCTGAAGCATTTTGGTTGCCGGAAAACGCATGACCGCTTTTCGGCAGTCCGTTCCCAGCTTAAACAGAGTAAACCGCGCCGCTGTAACACGCGAGGATTCGAGGGATGTCCATGGAGCATGTCGATCACATTCTGATCGTTGACGATGATCGTGAAATTCGAGAACTGGTGTCGTCTTATCTGAAGAAGAACGGGCTGCGGACGTCGGTTGCCGCCGATGGCCGCCAAATGCGTACATTCCTTGAGGCGAATGCAGTCGACCTGATTGTTCTCGACGTAATGATGCCGGGAGATGACGGTCTGGTGTTGTGCCGCGAACTGCGCTCCGGCAAGCACAGAAGCGTCCCGGTTCTCCTGCTGACAGCACGCAGCGACGAAATGGATCGGATTATCGGCCTCGAAATGGGTGCAGACGACTATATCGTGAAGCCTTTCGCGGCGCGTGAACTTCTCGCACGCATCAAGGCTGTGCTGCGGCGCACCCGCATGCTGCCCCCAAATCTACAGATTAGCGAGGCGGGACAAGTGCTGAGGTTCGGAAGCTGGCGGCTGGATACCGTCGGCCGTCATCTGATCGACGAGCAAGGCACGGAAATTGCGCTCAGCGGCGCGGAATATCGTCTGTTACGGGTCTTCATCGATCATCCCCAGCGCGTGCTCAACCGCGATCAGCTGCTGAACCTTACACAGGGGCGCGATGCGGAACTGTTCGACCGATCAATTGATCTTCTGGTCAGCCGGCTGCGCCAGCGGCTCGGCGACCATGCACGTGACGCCACCTATATCAAAACAGTACGCAGTGAAGGCTACGTGTTTTCAGTCCCGATAGAGATATCGGAGCCACGGCCATGACGTTCGGCAGCATTGGCCGCATAGTGCCGTGGCCAAGCACGCTGCGCGCCCGCATCTTCGTCATTCTTCTCCTCGGGCTCGCGGTCGCCTACGGCCTTTCGTTCAGCCTCCTTTATGCGGAACGCTATATGTCTGCGAAGGCAGTGATGCTCGGCACGCTCGAGAGCGATGTCGCCACTTCCATCGCCGTCCTCGATCGCCTTCCGGCAAACGAAAGGGCAAATTTTACCGACTGGCTTAGCCGGGGCAATTACAGATTTGTGTTGGGCGAAGGATTGAAAGGTGTTCCCGATAATTCGCCCACAGGAGCTGAAATCGCTGCACGTGTCGAGGAAGCGGCGGGGCATCGGGTTCCGTTACGAGTTGAATCTATCCCTGGCGATGTGAGGCGGCTTCAGATCCATCTGGCACTCAGCGACGGAAACCCGCTGACCATAGACGTGACACCGCGCCCGATCATGCCCTTAGCAAAATGGCTGCCCTACGTCTTCGCCTTGCAAATGCTGCTACTCCTTCTGTGTGCCTGGTACGCGGTACGACAAACGACCCGGCCACTGGCCTACCTCGCCACTGCCGCCGATACGCTTGATCCAAACAAGGCGGGACCAGCGCTTAGCGAAGCCGGCC
The DNA here is from genome assembly GCF_052246815.1 of Brucella sp. RRSP16. Classification (NCBI taxonomy): domain Bacteria; kingdom Pseudomonadati; phylum Pseudomonadota; class Alphaproteobacteria; order Hyphomicrobiales; family Brucellaceae; genus Brucella; species Brucella sp. RRSP16. The sequence goes on along the minus strand of NZ_JBQQAM010000016.1, from coordinate 6,690 downwards.
CACGCGAGGTTGCCCATGCAGCGCGCGCCTTCAATGCTATGCGCGAGCGTATTGTCCACTATCTGGAGGAGCGGGTGCAAATCCTGGCGGCAATTTCTCACGACCTTCAAACGCCTATCACGCGGATGCGGCTGCGCGCCGATATGGCGGATGATTCACCACAGAAGGACAAGCTGGCCAATGACCTTGCTGAGATCGAAAGGCTGGTCCAGGACGGCATTGCCTATGCCCGCAGCTCGCATAGCAATGGCGAGAAGACTTCCCGTATCGATCTATCCTCTTTTATCGACAGCATTGCCTACGATTACCAGGACACGGGAAAGCCGGTTACCGTTCTGGGTATCGTTCGGGGAACAGCATCGACAAAACCGCATGCGCTGCGCCGCATCCTGACCAATCTGATCGACAACGCACTGAAATATGGAGGAGAGGCTGAACTGAGCGTCGAATGGAGAGATAGCGAGATTGTCATTTCGGTTCTGGACCACGGTCCGGGAATACCAGACGACAAGCTGGAAGCTGCCATGCAGCCCTTCTTCCGGCTGGAGCAATCTCGCAACCGGGAAACCGGGGGCACGGGTCTTGGACTCGCCATCGCCGAGCAACTTGTCACCACGATCGGCGGCTCGATCGCGCTGCGTAACCGACCGGAGGGCGGACTGGTGGCGGAAGTAGTCCTGCCCTCCCGGACGTAAAACTGTGTATGAAAACATGTCGCCCGGGCGCGCGATTACACTGCGATACATTTCGGGCAAATTCTGAAACATTCCGGAGACGTCGATCCTTCAAACATCTCTCCATCAACAACGTCGCAGCAGCGACAAACCAAAGGAGTGTTCGATGGCACAGATTGATAAGGTTCTCTACACCGGCAAGACCCGCACCACCGGTGGACGTGACGGTTTCGCACGCAGCGACGACGCCCAGCTTGACGTGAAGCTTTCGCCTCCCGGTACGCCACAGCCAGGCACCAATCCGGAGCAACTTTTTGCAGCTGGCTGGTCGGCTTGCTTCATCGGTGCGATGGGTCTGGCGGCGGGCAAGCGGAAACTGAAGCTCCCTGCTGATACGACCGTTGATGCGGAAGTCGATCTCGGAACCACGGATGGGGCGTATTTCCTGCAGGCCCGCCTGACCATTAGCCTGCCGGGTCTGGATAGGGAACTCGCCCGCGAACTCGTCACCGACGCCCACCAGAATTGCCCTTATTCCAAGGCAACTCGCGGCAATATCAATGTTGAACTGAAGGTCGCCTGAACGGTGCACTCACCACAGGAGCATCCAATGCGCATCCTCATTGTAGGCTTTCTGACGATTGCAACCTTTGCAGCGCCGTGTGTCTACGACGTGTTCTCGTCCGAGCCTTCGCCGCTCACCACTCTCCTGGCCATTGCGGGGCTGGTCAGCTGAACCCTGAATCGTCCGGCCCGCCCATCGTGGTGAGCGGACCGGACAAACTGGCTGTGACCCTATTCAATGCCGTTAGGCCCCGCAACTGGCGGAAGGCGGTTTGGTTTCGGAGAAGACGCGCGATCAGCTGGACTGGGCACGGTTTTGTCGACACTGCCAATGGTCCGGAGGTCTTGAGCCATCGATAACCGATCAATGGCCGGGCACCTTGGAATAAGTTGGTAATGAGAAACCCTGAAGGGGCTCGCTGACCTGCCCAAGATAAGCTGAACTGTCGGCCACTTGCTCCTGCATCTACAGGTTCGTTAGCTGGAAAGAACGTGTAACACGCTGTTCTTTCCAGCTGCCATAAACCAAGCCGACATCGAGCCCACCGGCAATCGGTCAGTCTTTGGGACTCAAATCCAATGAAAACCACTTGCTGGACATTGCCGAAAGCGTTCCGTCTGCCTGCATTTCGCCAATCGCCTTGTCGAGCTTGGCTTTCAGCTCCGGTTCGTTCTTACGCAGACCGATACAGACATTTGTCGCCTGAATGCCGCCGACCAGCAAGGGTCCGGCGATTTTCAGCACACCATTGCTCTTTTCGGCACGGTCGCGCGCAAAAACCACATTGTCATACTGGCCGTCCACGCGGCCAGATTGCAGGTCGAGCTTGGCCTGCTCCGATCCCTTATAGGTGCGGACCTGAGCAGAGTCGCCAAAGTTCTCCTCTACGAATTGCAGCTGGCTGGTCGAAAGCGAGGCACCTATCGTTTTACCCTTCAGCGCTTCCTTGAGGTCAGCAATGGCCTTTTTGCCTTCGTCAGTGTCGGTGGACAGACTTTCACCCGTATGAGGCAGGCTGGCCAATGGGCCGTCGGATGGAACGAGAAAAGTGTTCGGCGTAATCACATAGGGAACGGAAAAATCGATCGTTTTGCGGCGTTCCGGGTTTGGGCCCATTGTCAGGACAACGTCGAACTTGCCGGCCAGAAGCGACGGAATCTGGCTGTCCCAATCCTGCGCGACGATCTTGCATTCAAGTTCTGCTCGCTTGCAGACTTCCTTGATGACATCAAGATCAAGTCCCTGGAGCTCCCCGCCCGGAGAAGTCAGGTTGAACGGTGGAAAAGCGCCTTCCACGCCCACAGTAACAGTCTTCCATTCTTTTGCCAGTACGCTGCCGCTGTAAAGGACGGAGAGAGTGCATAGACCGATAGCTGCGATTTTCTTGAACATAGTTCCCTCGTTCTTATGATTGTTTCGGGGTGAAAGAGTGCTGCGAGTGAAATTCCCGCCTTTCACGATCAAGTGTGTACCTGCTTCCCATTGTTGAAAAGCGGAATATGGTTCATGTATGTGAATTTTGTTCTCAATTTTGAGACAAGGAGTTTTCCTGTCAGGCAAGCGGGAAACCCCCGACCTGAAACGTCAGGCCGGGCCTCGTAATCCGAAAGGAAATTCAGTTTTTCAGCCGTTCAGCTTTGCATAGCGTGCGATGTCCGCATGGGTCGCAAACCAGATATCCTTATGTTGGCGGATATGGCTGATAAGTTCCTTCAGTATCCATATGCGAGACCGATGGCCGATAATATCCGGGTGCATGGTTAGCTGGAAAACCCCGCCCTCGGCATAAGCGGCATCAAACTCGCGAATGAAAATCTGCAGGATATCATGTGGTGCAATTTGCGGACGCAAGCCGCCCCAACGATCCATGACGAGATAAGCGGCATCGTCTCGAATCCATTCGACAGGCAGCTCGGTTACGCCCGTTGGCTCGCCATTGAGCAAAAGCTCGTAACAGTCCACATCCGCCATTAATGATGAATCGTAAAGCAGGCCCATCTCGAACGTAATCTGGAGCGTGTTGTCACTGAAATCCCACGATGGTGTTCTGATGCCCACCGGCCGAATGCCGGTGATCTTCTCCAGCGCATCGGCAGAACGATGCTGAAGGTCGCGTTCCGTGTCTCCGTCAAGCAATGTATTACGCTCGTGAATCCAGCCGTGAAGCGCGATTTCATGGCCTTCATCGACCAACGCGCGCTGCTCGTCAGGATAATGAATTGCCGAAACGGCTGGCACGAAAAATGTCGCGGGAATGCCGTTGCTCCTCAGCAGTTCGCGAATGCGCGGAATGCCCTGCCTCGGGCCGAATTGCCCTTGGGAAAGTGCGGAAATCGATTTGCCGCCATCCCGCAGTTCGAACGTGTCATGGTCAGAGTCAAACGACAGGCCAACCGCACATCTTGCACCGTTTGCCCAAGTCGAAGGCTTGAAGCTTCGTCCGGCACGTGCACGGTTCATGATGGATTGAAGTCGCTTTTCTGGCCAGGTCCATGTCGGAATGGGCGTATCGGTCGTCATGTTGTTGGTCCTCCGCTTACCGACAATGTTTGGCCCGTGATCCAGCTCGCAAATGGAGAAGCAAGGAAAAGCACGGCATTTGAAATATCTTCCGGCAGTCCGATACGGCGCAGCGGAATTTCGTTGATCATGGCAGCCTGCCCATCGTCGCCATAGGAAGCCCACTGGCGTTCATAGTCGGGGCTCGTGCGCAGGAAGCCGGGCGCTACGGCGTTGACATTGATCCCGAACGGTCCAAGTTCGTGACCAAGCTGGCGTGCGAGGCTGATAAGAGCTGCTTTTGCGCTAGCGTAAGCTTGGATGCCGGTGAGGCTGACGCCGAGTCCGGCACCGCTTGAAATGAAGACCATCTTGCCCGAACGCCGCTTTTTCATGGCAGGAACGACGGCGCGGCCGACAAGAAATGCTCCACGCACATTGATGTCATAGATACGATCCCAATCACCGGCGGGGACCTCTTCGAGAGGGCGCTTTTTCTGGCCGAGAACGCCACCTGCAACATGCACGAAAACATCAAAACCACCGTCTTTGTCGGTCTCGGCAACCAGTGCGGAAATCGCCGCCTCATCGGTCACGTCCAGATGGGCTGCACGGACCGAGCCGCCGCGTGCGGGACGCGCTTCGCTGACGAGTTTCGCCAGTTCATCCTCAAGAACGTCTGTGGCAACAACCGATGCACCGTCTGCGGCAAACGCCTCGCATATTGCCCGGCCAATTCCCCTTGCGGCCCCGGTCACCAGGACTCGTTTTTCTTCGAAATTTATATCCATTTTACTGCTTGTCTGTTGTGGATGGTTTATAACCGAGGCGAGCGCTCAATTCCGCTGCATGCTTGATCACTGCGTCGATCATTCGTTGTCGGCAGGCGGTGAAGCGCGGCGAAATCGTCGCCATATTCAACGCGGCGACGACTTCACCGCTAGCGTCGAACACCGGCGCCGCAACGCCCGAACCGCCGATGACGGCTTCTTCATCGCAAACTGCGTAACCGTTTTCACGAACTGCGTCGATGATCCGGCGGATTTGCACTCGGTCGATAACCGTCTTGTCGGTCAGCGGGATAATGCGTTCCTTGGCGAGATAGCTCGCCGCCTTTTCCGGTTGCCAATGCGCAAGAAGGACGCGCCCCATGGCGGTGCAGTAAGCGGGATCGGATCCCGTCAGGTCCGAATCGAAACGGACCACCTGATGACTTGCACTCTTTGCCAGAATCTTGACGCGGCCATCCTTGCGCCGCACGCCAAGAAACACCGTCTCTCCCTCGCTGTCGCGCATGGCGTCCATGATCGGCTGTGACGTTGCGATCAGATAGGCATCACTTCCGCTGCACCAGCCCGGACCATTCCGGAAGGCATCATGAATCCGGTAAGACTCAGTATCGTCGCGAACGACATAGGCACGGGCAACCAAAGTGGCGAGCAAATTGAAGGTACTGCTCTTGGGATAACCCAACTCTGCAACGATCGCCTTTAACGTCACCGGTTTGTGGGCACGCGCGAGAAACTCAAGGATTTCGAGAACCCTGACTGCGGATTTAACTTCACTGCTGTTTTCAATGTTCATATATGTGAACCAAATTCCTGTTGTGGAATAATGTGGCAGACATACGATCACATGGCAACACAAAAAGGAGCACATTTGGAATGAAGACTGAAAACAAAGTTGCCATCGTAACGGGAGGGGCGCGAGGCATCGGTAAGGCATGTGCTCTTGATCTGGCGCGGGCTGGCCATCACGTCACTCTGGTCGATCTGCTGGAAACGGAACTCTCCGAGACCGCCATGGAGATCGAAGCTCTCGGCGTGCGTGCACTTCGTTGTGTTGCTGATGTCTCAAGCCATAAGCGGGCGGGTGAAATTGTCGCTCAGACAGTTGAAACCTTCGGCCGTATCGACTTCTTGCTCAACAATGCCGGGCGTTCCGCACCTGTGGGCATTCTAGAGATTTCCGAGGACGAGTTCGACCGTGCGATCGCGATCAATCTGAAAAGCTGCTTCAATTATATTCAGCATACTGCACCACATATGCTGCGTCAGGGCGGTGGCCGGATTGTTTCAATGTCGTCGCTTAACGCCTATTCGGGCGGTGTGACGGCAGCGGTCAGCAAGTTCGCTTATGCGGCGGCAAAAGCCGGTATCCTTGGCATGACCCGTTCCCTTGCCAAGGAACTTGGCCCCCATATTGCGATCAACGCGATCTGCCCTGGCGTCATCCGTACCGAGGTTGATACCAATGTCACAGAACGGGCCGATGAGGTTATCAAAGGCATAGCGTTGGGACGGTTGGGTTGCGCTGACGATGTCGCCCGCCTGGTGACCTTCCTTGCAACATCTGAACCATGTTTCATTACGGGACAGGCGTTCACGGTGGATGGCTTTCAATTCAATATGTGAACATCGGCAACAGCACGGCGCTCGCCGGTTTCGTCACGGGAATTTGCTTCGAGCGCCGTGCATCTTTTCGGGTGTAGAAAGGACCTTCTGACATCCGAAGCGGTGCTCTGCAGTTCGCTGTAAAGGCAGTGTTTCGGGAAAGCCCTGCAATCTTACATTCGCTTCCTGCGAAGCCAATCATAAAAGGGGAAAAATGATGTTGACTGCCACCGTTCTTATACGGCCTGACGCATCATGAAGCAGATGGGCTTTCTCGATATTCTAAGTTTCGGTCCTGACGGCTGGGGCTATGTGCTGATAATGGGCGCACTGGTGAGCGTGGCCTTGGCGGTTCTGGGCTTTCTGCTCGGCGCGGCGATCGGCGTGTTCGCTGCCTGGGCGAAGATTTCCGGCGGACGCACGCTGCGCACCGTCGCCGACGGCTACACCACGATCATTCGCGGCATTCCCGATCTTCTCGTCATCTATCTGTTCTATTTCGGCGGCAGCGCCGCCGTTACCGCCATCGGCAAATATTTCGGTGCGGAAGGTTTCGTCG
>NZ_JBQQAM010000015.1:0-82602 GCF_052246815.1 Brucella sp. RRSP16 | reverse complement strand
TTCACCCGCCCCCATTCCTCGCTTGCAACCCTGACCAGCCTCTCGGAATGGGGGCTGAACGTCAGCACCTGTCGCATTTCTATCTTGCTAAAAACGTCGCATCCCTAACTTGCTAAAACAATGCGCGGACCCTCAGGCCTGTTCCCGCAAAGAAAGAAGCGCCTTTTCAGGCGCTTCCTCTATCATCAGAATGTCCGCTGCAGCATGATCAAGCCTTGCCAGGCGTCTGTCCCGTTGAGGACCGACTTCTTGTCGCGCCACCGCACATAAGAAATCTCCGGCGTGACGGTGAAGCCCGGAACCATTTCGTAAGCGACATTTGCGGTGGTGTAGAATGTATTCACGCCGTCATAGGAAAGCTCGGCATTGAATACGCTCTTGTTGGACATCTTGTAGGCGCCGCCGCCCCAGACCGCCCAGTCGCCACCCCATTGGCCGTAGAAACTGTTGATCGCGCGAACCTGCCCCGCGACCTGTCCGTCCTCGCCCTTGACGTCCATATAGCTGTCCTTGTTGGACTTGTAGGCTCCCATGGCCCAAAGGGACAGCTTGTCGGTAATGTTGAGATTGCCGCGCAGCTTGCCCGCCCATTCTTCGTTCCGGGCATCATAGGCAGCGACTGCGATGATGGCGCCCCAGTCCTTGGAGTATTTCACGCCGCCAACGACATGCGGGGCGTAATCGCTTATGGTGCCGTCGTAGCCGTAATCATGATCGGTGTCCTTATTGTTACCCTGTTCGAGCGCAAGGACAGCCGACCAGCCATCTTTGCCGGTATAGGTATAGCTGATCGCGGCGGTGCGTGCGCCGCCAGCCGGGATAACATCGTCGTTGAAGACGTCGCCAAGATAGCCGACGAAAGATGTGAAGACCGAATAATCAAGACCGACACGCAGCCCGCCCAAATCCACATATGCAACGCGCAACGACCCGGTGGAGCTGGAATCCGCGCCATTGCTCCATTCGAAACGGGTTTCCGCATAGGTTTTGAGCGTACCTAACTCCGTCTCGGATGCTGTGCTGGCGCGAAGCGTGAAGCGTGTGGAAATATCCCAGGTGTCGCGCTTGGTGGAGCGTTGCAGATATGGCGCACCGTCCTTGTCGGTAAAGCCGCGGCCATAGACATCATCGCCGCCCTGCATGAGATAGCGGACATAGCCATGCACCCGCAGGCAGGTTTCGGTGCCGGGTATGTAGAAATACCCAGCGCCATAGGCATCGCAGACCCTGACATATTGTGCTGCGTCCGGCTCGGGTGCGACTATGTTGTCCGCACCATATGCCACGGAAAGGCTGCTCAGAGTCGCAATGGAACTCATCGATAATAAAGTAAATCTCATTTCCCCTCACAAATATTTAAAAAGTTATTGTCAAAGATTTGCTTCGTCTTACGATCCGTGAGAATGATAGATGAAAGGAATATTTTTCTCTAATCGCAAGTTGTATTACATTAATTGTATCGCACAATTAGTTGCACGTTATTGGAGAGGAAGTGGCAATAAAGCGGGGGTAATTACTTAAAATAGTAAGCCTGACACTGAACGGATACAGTTACTTATTCTCGCGGCCCTTGGGGCCGCTTTGTCATTGGGAGGGTTTCATGTATCTACGTTTCGTTCTTGCAAGCGCTTGCTGGCTTTCCTTGGCTGGTGCCGCATCGGCTGAAATCGTGCTTAACCGCGACAGCGGCAGCGATCCGTCATCGCTGGATCAGCATCGGACAACAACGGCGCAGGAAGGCGCCCTGCTGCGTGATCTTTACGAAGGGCTCGTCACGGAAGACGGCAAGGGAGAGCTGATACCCGGCGTTGCGCAGTCCTGGGATATTTCGTCCGATGGACTGACCTATACGTTCCGCCTGCGGGAGAACGCGAAATGGTCGAATGGCGATCCCGTCACGGCTGGAGATTTCGAGTATTCGTTGCGCCGCATCATGGACCCGAAAACCGGTGCTGGTTACGCCAGCATCCTCTATCCGATCAAAAATGCGCGGGAAATCAATACGGGCAAACTGCCGGTCGATCAGCTCGGCGTCCATTCGCTGGACGATCATACGCTGAAAATCACACTGGCCTCCCCCACCCCTTATTTCCTTCCCATACTGGCCCATCAAACGGCCTTGCCGCTCAACCGGAAAGCGGTCGAGAAATACGGCGACAAGTTCACCATGGCAGGAAACATGGTGTCGAACGGTGCATACACATTGGTGAGCTTCACGCCGAATGCCCAGATCGTCATGAAAAAGAACCCGTATTTCTGGGATGCCGGAAGCGTCAGGATCGACGTGGTGAACTGGGTCCCGTTTGAGGAGCCTGCCTCGTGCATGCGCCGGTTTGAATCCGGCGAGATACAGATTTGTGGCACGGTTGCTGCCGAGCAGATGGACTATATCAAGGCAAATCTGGGAAAGAATCTGCGCGTCGCCCCCTATTTCGGCATCTATTTTGTCAGCGTCAAAGGCGAACCCGATGGCAAGTTGCGCGATCCACGGGTGCGTCAGGCCATCTCGATGGCAATCGATCGCAATTTTCTGGCCAGTGAAATCAGGCGCGGAATGATGGTGCCCGGCTATTCGATGGTGCCTCCCGGCACCCAAAACTATGTCGAGGATGCGCCACGTCTGGAATATAAGGACCAGGATATTCTCGATCGCGAAGACAGGGCGAGACAATTGCTGGCGGAGGCAGGCGTCAAGCCGGGCAGCCTTTCAGTCAAGCTGCGTTATGCCACCTCGATCAATAACAAGAACTCGATGATCGCCATTGCCGACATGCTCAAGAATATCGGCATAGAGGCGTCGCAGGATGAAGTCGAAAGCACGACCTATTTCAACTATTTGCACGAAAAGGGCATGTATGATTTTGCCTATCAGGCGTGGATTGGCGATTACAACGATCCCTATTCCTTCCTGAGCCTGTTCACCACCGGCAATTACTTCAATATGTCCGACTGGTCGAACAAGGATTACGATGCCCTCATCACCCGGTCGGAAACCATGACCGACGCCAAGGCGCGGGCGGAAACGCTTGCCAAGGCCGAGCGCATCCTGTTGAAAGAAGTACCGGTCATTCCCCTGCTCTATCCCTTGTCGCAAGCGCTCGTATCGGAACGGGTCGAAGGTTATAGCGACAATCTGACGAACGTGCACGCAACCCGCTGGCTGTCCCTCAAAACCAAATGAGGCATGCTCCATTGCAGTCTATCGCGCTTGGGCAGGGATGATCCCTGCCCTTGGCACTTCATTGTCGAAACTCAAAAACGGCTCTTTGCAAAACGTTGCTGCAGCCATTGGGCGGCGGGCCCCTGTCGCCGCCGCTTGTTCCAGATCAGTTCCAAGGCGACCGGATGTGCGCCCTCGTCGAACTGTAACCGGGGAATGACGAGTTCCGGCGCCAGCGGCGAATCCTGCAGTATATGTTCGGGAATGAACGCCCAGCCGATCCCTCTTGTGAGGATTTGCAGGATGACCCAGTGGCTTTCCACCCACCACACATCAGCGCCGACCCGCAGGCGCTGGCTTTCAGCCGTATCGCTGTGCTTTCGCGCCATGATCTGGCGAAACGAACGCAGATCTTCCCAACTGACCGCTGTTTGCGCCAGCGGGTGCGTGCGTCCGCAGACCAGCACCAGAGGCACCCAGCCGATTGTATGGAAGCCAAGTTCATCCGGCATCTGTTCGGCGCGCCACATGACCCCAAGGTCGGCCTTTCCGTCCAGCACAAGCCCGCTTATCGCGGTCGAGGGCGGGAATTTCAGTTCCAGTTCGACATGCGGAAATTCCTGCGCGAAAGCGGCAAACAGAGTGGCGATGGCGGGCTCAGGATAAAGCTCGTCTATCGCGACGACGAGGCGGGTTTCAACGTGATCGCCGAAATTTCTGGCGACTGAAATCAGGTGTTCCCGCCGGGCAAGCAGCAGGCGCGCTTCCGGCAACAGCCGCGCTCCGGCCTCCGTCAGTATCGGATTGCGGGAAGCACGGCTGAACAGTTTGACGTCGAGATCGTCTTCCAGCGAGGAAACCAGCGTGCTGATGGCGGATTGCGCCTTGCGCAGGTGCCGCGCGGCAGCCGAGAACGAGCCGTGGTCCGCGGAGGCCACAAAGGCTTCGAGTTGCTCCAGTTCAATGCTCATCTATCTGAAATCCAGATAATATCTAACTTTTCTTATCGTCAGAATAAGATAGAAGCACGCCCGTTAACAACAGGGATTAAAGGAAATGCGCAGTTTTATGGACCGTGTCCGCCATGCAATGATGTTTGAAATCATCGGTCTGGCGATCTTCATACCCGGTTCGGCCTTCATTCTGGACAAGCCTGCGGCAGAGATGGGCGTCATCGGCATTGTTTCGGCTACCACCGCGACCGTGTGGAATTTTCTGTTCAATCTGGGCTTCGACAAGGCGATGCTGCGCTTCACCGGCAGCGTCAGCAAGAGCATGATTGTCCGGGTGCTGCACGCGATCCTCTTCGAGGGCGGGCTGATCGTGCTCCTGATCCCGTTCATCGCCTGGTATCTTGGAATTTCGCTGTTGGCCGCGCTTGTGATGGATATAGCGATTGTCGTCTTCTATCTGGTCTATGCGTTTGTGTTCAATATCGCATATGACAAGCTGTTCCCCTTGCCTGTCGGTCAGGCCGCGCACGCGGTTTGACCTTTCTTCAGGAGTGATGCAGCCGCACGGAGCGAATTTGGCAGCCGGGCTCTCAACAGGGAGCGCGGCGCTTGCGCAAATTCGCCTGACGCTGTTCCCATGCGATGAGCAGCAGGCTCGCCAGCACGATCAGGAATGCACCGGCGAAGACATTTGTTGCCGGAACTTCCGCCCAGATCAGATAGCCATAGATAAAGGCCCAGATCAGACCGCTATATTCCACCGGCGCCAGCGCGGAGGCCGGTGCGTGGCGAAACCCTTCGTAAAGAAGGAACTGGCCGAGCGTCGAAACCAGCCCGAGACAGATCATCAGCACCCAGCCGGAAAGGTCGGGCTCCTGCCAGGTCCATGGAAAGGAAAGCGCGCAGGCCAGACCGAACAACAGGCTGGTCGCATACATCTGCGTCATCGTGGTTTCGCTGCGGCTGACAAGCCGGATCAGGATCGTGCTCCATGCCCAGCAGAAGCCCGCAACGATGCACATGGCGGCGGGAATGAGATTGGGCGAATGGGTCGGGTTCGCAGCCACGGTCACGCCGATGAAACCGATGGCGCAGGCGATCCACCGCCCCGGCCCGATCTTCTCTTTCAGCACGAGGATCGACAGGAACATGACCATGATCGGCGCGGAGAAATAGAGCGTGGTCAGTTCTGCAAGCTCGAGATGGCGAGCCGCATTGTAGAACAGCAACCACGCGCCGAGCATCAGGCCCGCGCGGAGCACGATGGTGTTGCGATAAGGGCTTTTGAAAATCGACGGATGGCGGTGATAGCGGATCAGCACGCCCGTGATGAGCACGATCACCAGGCTGCGCATGAACAAGATCTGCGGCACCTGATAGGTCGCGACGAGCCATTTCACCATTGCGTCCTGAAGGGCAAAGCAAGCGTAGCCGCCGCAAGCGAGGGCAATGCCTGCAAGCGGTCTTGAACTGACTGACCCGGTATTCATGGATTCCCCGATCCGGTCCAGGAATCCCGTAGCGGGATGGACCACGAACGCTGAATTTGCAGGACTGGAGCCCATAAGCAAGAGGCTGATATATGACGGCTGCAGACGGGAGCGTCAATGTAGCCGGAATGCAACAAATTGGGAGCCTGGAGCGGTTCCGGTTAAAACGGAATCGTCGGAACCGCTCTAGGTATTTGTCTTGTCGCATTATCCACCGCGTAGACGCTTCGCGCTTTTGCTGGAAATGCTCTAGAACACCAGGGATCGATGCGCCGCGGTTCCCGCCGTCACCCCGTCGGCAACCGACCACGCAACGCTGTGCGCACCGCGCGTAATGTCGCCTGCCGCAAAAATGCCCGGCACCGTCGTCGTCTTCAGCCCGTCCGTCCGTATCGTTCTGCCGAGCGGCAGTTCATCCATCGCGCAGCCGAATATGCCGGCAATTTCGCTGTTCAGGCGATTACGGGGGCCGATGTAAAGCGCATCGGCGGGCACCAGTCGCCCGTCGTCAAGCTCGACCTGCGAAAGTTCTTTCCCCTGCCCGCAGAGCGCGCGGACGGGGCTGCGTTCAATCTTCACGCCGCGCCGTTGCAGTTCTGCGAATGCCTCGGCATCTGGCTCCATTCCCTTGTCGATGAAGAAGGTTGTCGGTCCCCATTCGGAAATCAGCATGGCCTGATGCACCGACATGGGTGACAGATTGAGAACGCCAAGCTGCCGGTCGCTGAATTCGTAGCCGTGGCAATAGGGACAATGAATGACGGTATTGCCCCATCGCTCCGCGAGGCCGGGAATATCCGGCAGTTCGTCCGATATGCCGAAGGCAAGGATCAGCCGCCGCCCCTCGACGATCTCGCCACTATCGAGTTCGATCCTGAAATTGTCGATTTCGCCGCTGCCGAAAATGGCCTTGCCTCGTGTGAAGGTCACGGTCGGATAGGCTTCGACCTGCGCTTTCGCGGTTTCCAGCATGGTAAGCGGGTTGCTGCCGTCCTGCGCAAGGAAACCGTGCGAATGTTCGGCAAAACGGTTGCGCGGTTTTCCGGCGTCGATCACGCGGACAGTTCCCCTGCCGCGCGCCAGATAGGTTGCCGCAGACAGGCCGGCGAAGCTGCCGCCGATAATGATCGCATCATGACGCATGACTGCTCTCCAGATCGAACTTTACGCCGCGTTCCAGCGCGCGTTGATGAAAATCCGCGCTCAGCATGGCGAGCGTGACCTCGCCAAAACGCTCCAGAAGAAGGTTTTCAGCGTCGCTGAATGCCTTGCCGAGCGAAGCGTTAACCGCCTGTTCCACCAGGCATTCAGGCTTTTCGGCGCGGTTTCCCATGGCCAGAAGTGTCGGTTCCCCAATGGCTTCGTAAATGTCGCGCAGCGTCACCTTGTCGAGATCGCAGGCGATTTCCCAGCCGCCGCCGTGTCCCTTTTCCGAGCGGACATAGCCCTGCTCGCGCAGACCGCCCATCACGCGCCTGACGACGACCGGATTGGTGGTCATGGCCTTGGCAAGGACCTCCGATGTGACCGGCCCTCTATGTTCCGCCATGTGAAGAAGGACGTGCAGGACGCCCGATAGTTTGCTATCTCTTTTCATGTAACTATAAATGTTACGAGAATCGGCAGATGTCAACACACCCGGCGAAAAACACCGGATCAGATAAATGTGATAGCTATGGCGCGGGCTTGATTATGTAGCTGTTTCAGGCCTGTAGCAGCGCCGTTACATCACCGGGCGTATGATCGTTTTCAAGCCGTTGGCCTCACCGGCTATCAGCCGGGCATAGGCGCGTGGCACTTCATCGAGCGATATTTCCCGGTCGACAAGCTGTAAGAGCTGCGCCTCAAGATCGGGCAGAAGCCTAGCGATTTCATGCAGTTCGTCCTGATAGGCGTGGCAGCCGATCAGGCTTGTTTCCCGCTCGACCAGAATGTTGGGATCGAGTTCTATCCTGCCATGGGATATGCCGACCAGTGCCAGCGAGCCGCCGCTGGAAAGCACGTCGAGTGTTGCCTTGAGGACATTGATATTGCCGGTGGCGTCGATCGCATGGCGGATCGGCTGGCCATTGATTGCGGCTTCAATCGCCGCCTTGTCGAGAGGCACTGCGGTCGCGCCGGTAACGCTTGAAACGAGATTGGCGCGTTGGTCATTGCGGTCGCAGACCAGCACCGGACCGTCATGCAGGCGGGAGAGCAGCAGCGCTGCAAGCCCGCCGATCGGCCCACAGCCGACAACGAGAACGGCCTCGCCCGACGGCACACGCTGCCTGCGGATGGCGTGCAGCGCCACCGACAGCGGCTCGCCCATGGCGGCGACCACCGGATTGATGGCCGGGTCGTAATGAACGAGCAGACGGGCGGGAAGTGCTGTCTCCTCGGCAAAGCCGCCATCGCAGACTTCACCGATGAAGCCCAGCGTTTCGCAGACATTGTGCCTGCCGCTTTTGCAGGACGGGCATTCGCCGCACCAGTAACGGGAGTCCGCGATCACCGTATCACCCGGTTTGAAGCCGGTCACGCCATCGCCAGTCGCGGTCACGATGGCTGCAAATTCATGGCCCGCGACCGAAGGGGAACGGCTAATCCACTGTCCGGTCATGAAATTGTGCAGGTCCGAGCCGCATATGCCCGCAGCCGTCACCTTGAGCCGGACCCAGCCCGGCGCGGGATGCGCCGGCGGGTCGATGGTCTCGACCCGCAAATCCTTTGCCGCATAAAGCCGGACAGCCTTCATCGCAGCCCTCCCGGCCTTAGAGGTAATCCTTGCGGATTTCCGACACGGCGTTCTCGTGCGAGGAGAAGCCTTCATAACGCGCCAGCGTGCGGGCGTGTTTTGCAAATTCCGGATAGGCGGATGCCGTCACATAGCCGATGGACGAACGTTTGACGAAATCCGTTACAGAGAGCGGGCCATAGGTGCGCGCCCAGCGGCTGGTCGGCAGCACGGCGTTCGGGCCGAGGCCGAAATTGCCGATAACGACCGGCGTGTGGGGTCCCATCAGGATTTCGGCTGCTTCGGTGATGTGGCCGAGATGCGCGAACGGATCGGTCGAAAGAAGCTCCAGATGTTCCGGCGCATAGTCGTTGATGAACCTGTAGCTCTCTTCCACGGATGACGTCAGGACGATGCCGCCATATTTGCCGGTAAGCACGGTCCTGGAGAAGCCGACGCGCTGCTCGGTCATGCGCGCCCAATGGTCCGGCAATGCGGCCAGCGCTTCCTCCGCTACGCGGCGGCTGTGCGTGACGAGCCATGCCGATGAATCCGGACCATGTTCGGCCTCGATCAAAAGGTCGAGCGCCGCAAGCCCGCCCTTCACCGTATCGTCGGCGAAAATGACGGCTTCGGAAGGTCCGGCAGGCAGGCCTGGATCGATCACGCCGCCAAGCAGGCGCTTGGCCGCAACCACCCACGGGCTGCCGGGGCCGACGATCTTGAGCGCCGGTTTCACCGTTTCCGTGCCGTAGGCGACGGCAGCGACAGCTTGCGCGCCGCCGACCTTGTAGACGGTTTCCACACCGGCAAGCCGTGCTGCGACGAGCGTGGCAGCATCGACTGAACCATCCGGCGTTGGCGGAGTGACGATGGCAAGATCAGGCACGCCTGCAACGACAGCCGGAACCGCGGTCATCATGGTGACGGACGGAAACGCCCCCTTGCCGCGCGGAATATAGAGCGCGACGGAGCGGATCGGCGTGAAACGATCGCCCGCAAAGGCGCCGGGACGCATTTCCTTCAGCCACATGGCCTCTGGCTTCTGTTCCTCATGGAAATGGCGGATATTGTCGATGCCGAACTGGATGGCCTCGATCACGTCCTTTTCCACCTTGTCGAAGGCGGCATCGAATTCGGCTTCCGTCGCCTTGATGTTGGCCGGGTCGACCTCGGCCTTGTCGAGATCGCGCGCAAAGCGGACGAGTGCCGCATCGCCTTCCGTGCGAACGGCTTCGATGATCGGCTTCACCTTCTCGATAAAACCGGAGAGGTCGGTTTCCGAACGCTTGAGCAGTTCGGCGCGAGCTGCATCGTCCAGTTTTGCCAGTTCGTGAAAAGAAACATCGGACATGATCGGCTCCTTGCCGGTTGCTGTGGAGGCGCAACCGGTCATTTCGATTTGAGGAAGATGTCGAGCCCGACCAGCTGGTCGAGCAGGAATATGGCGGCGGCGGCACAGGCGATGAAGACGACGGAGATGGCCGCAAGGTCCGGCGTGATGATGGACCGGATCGAATTGTAGATCTGCACCGGCAGGGTGACGATGCGGGCATCGACCAGAAGCAGGCTCACCAGAAATTCGTTCAGCGCCAGAATGAACATCAAAAGCGAGCCGCTAATGACGCCCGGCACCACGACCGGCAGGGTGACGAAGAAGAAGGTCGAGATCGGCCCTGCCCCGCAATTGGCGGCGGCAAGTTCCAGATCGGCATCGAGATTGGCGGCACTTGCCGTGACGGCCCAGATCATGAAGGGCAGATTGATGACGCAGGCTGCAATCCCTACCGGCCAGAGCTGGCCCAGTATGCCCGCCTGACCGAAGATCAGCATAAGGCCGATACCGGAGCCGATCAGCGGAATGGTAAAGGGCAGCAGCAGGTAAATCTGGATCGTCTTTTCAAACCGCACGGCATATTTCGCCAGAGCTATACCAGCGAGCGTTCCGACCGGAATGGCGACGATAGTGCAGATGAAGGAGACGTAGAGCGAGCGCAGGAATGCATCCCAGAGGTCGCTCGTTCCGGCGATCTTCTGATACCATTTCAGCGAAAATCCTTCCGGCGGAAAGGTGATCATGTTGCCCGATGTGAACGACGCGCCAAGCACCACGATGGTCGGTGCGGAAAGCAGCACCAGAACGGCGATAACGAATGACCATATGACGATGGATTTCGACAGCGGCGAGGTCATTTGCGCGCCCTCCCCATGGCAAGCGTGCCTGCCCCGAACAACGTGAATACGATCCCGACGAGGATGGAGCCGACGCCGACCAGAAGCAGTGCCAGCGTCGCGCCCAGTCCCTGATCGGACGTGCGGAAGAACTGGTCATAGATCGCATTGGCGATGAAATCCTGCGATCCGCCGCCCAGAATAGCTGGTACGGCGAAGTCGGTAAGCGAAAGCGTCATCACCACCAGTCCCGCGCCGATCAGGCCCGGACGCGCCATGGGCAGCACGACATGGGCGAAGGTCCGCAGCCAGTTCGCGCCGAGCGAGCTTGCAGCCGCTTCCATTTCTTCCGGAATTGCAGTCAATGCCGGTGCGAGCATCAGTACGGCGAATGGCAGCATATACTGGATGAGACCGAACAGAACCGCCGGATAGTTATAGAGGAGCCGCATCGGCGCGATGCCGACAAGGCCAAGCGCCTCGTTGACCATCCCCTGATTGCCGAGAATGATGAGCCAGCCATAGGCGCGCACCACCTGCCCGATGAAGAACGGCAGGAACAGCGCGATCAGCAGGAATTTGCGCAAGGCAGCCGATGGCGTGCGCACCATGAGATAGGCGTAAGGAAAGGCCAGAACGAGCGTGAACACGGTCACGACGAGCGAGCCGAACAGGCTGCGCCATGCCACGGTTGCAAAGAGGCTTTCCGTCAGCGCGCGCTTGTAGTTGGCGAGCGTGTAATAATCCGACATCAGGAATGTCGAAGTGTCGAGCGTGCGCAGGCTGGTATCCGCGATCTGGATCAGGCCCAGCACCAGCAGTCCGACCAGGACAATCGCCGGAAGCAGCATCAGATAAGGTACTGCGCGATTGAACCGCGCAGGCCACAGAAAGGCTGCGATTGCTTCCAGCGCATCCATGATGCGCCAGACAACCGGATAGGCAGTGCGTGCCGCTCGCATGTCTCAATTCCTGAATATCTGAATGGGGAGCCGCCCCTGAAGGCAGCTCCTGCAATAAGGGGGTATCAGCCCTGCATGATGGCCTTGAACTTCGAGAACCACTCGCTCTCGTTTTCCACCTGCACCTTTGCCGAAATGCGGATGAGGTGTTTGAAATCCTCGTCCTTGGTCGGATAGGCCGGATCGTTCACAAGATCGGCGGGCGGGGTCAGGCCCGGCACGACGCCCGGCAGGCCAAGTCCATCGAGCCAGACCTGCTGCGCATCCTTGGTGAGCGCGAAGTTGATATATTCCTTGGCCCAGTAAAGCTCGTTTTCCGGCAGGCCCTTTGGAATCCACAGACCGTCCGTGTCGAACTTCGCGCCCTCTTCCGGGACGGTCCAGTCGATCTTGACGCCGTTCTTCTGGGCTTCGCGTGCATTGGTGGAAATGGTGCAGGCCAGATCGATTTCGCCCTTCTGGAACCAGGTGGTGAAATCCGGGTCCTCACCGAGAAGCGGCTGCTGCTGCTTCACCTTGGCGATGAAATCCCATGCGGGCTGCATATTGCCGGGAATGTCTTCCAGCTTGCCGCCACCGGCAACCTGCGCCGGGAAGTGGAAGCCGATGCCATCGTTATAAAGCGCGATGCGGCCCTTGAACTTCGGATCGAGCAGGGCGTGCCACGACTTCGGCGGGCCATCCGGGAAGGCTTCCGGACGATAGGCCAGCACATAGACATAGCCATATGTGTTGACTATCGGATAGCCATCGAGACCAACCGGCTTGGCAAGATCGGTGGTGTTCTTGAGGTTCGACAGGTCCGAAAGGTCTTCCGTCACGCCGCGCAATGCCGATTTGGTCGCATTGGTGGTCGTATCCCAGTTGACGTGGATCGGCGGAACACGCTTCTGCGCGACCGCAGCCCAGAGCTTCGGCTGGATTTCGTTGTCTTCGGTCAGGTCGTGGCGGACGGCAATGCCGGTCTTGGCAGTAAACGGATCGGACACGCCAGCTTTCAGCGCATCCACCCAGCTGCCGCCCCAGGCCCGCACGATCAGTTCCTTCGGCTTGGCCGGTTCTTCGGCAAAGGCGCGCGAAAGGCCGAGCGACGTCGTGCCGGCTGCGGCGGCAAGAGCGCCCGCGCTTTGCAGGAAGCGACGGCGGTCGAGGATCAGAAAAGGCTTCTTCAGATTGTTCATTTTGTTTCTCCTGTGGAGTTTCCCCGTAATGTTTCACTCATGCGGCAAAGACGATGAGATCGCGGGCGTTCCAGCCAAGATGCACGGTCTCACCTTCCGCAAACTGGCTGTGGCCGATGGGATCGTGGTCGAAGACACGCATCAGCGCGTCTCCCAGGGCAGGAACCCGCAATTCGTAGACGATGCGTTCGCCTTCAAAGATCGCATCGGTTACGATGCCTTCGAGCACTGTATCGAGTGCTCCATGCGCTGCGGCGCTGCCGCCAATGCGGATTTGTTCGGCGCGGATTGCGCAGGAGACATTCGCGCCGGGGGCAACGCCTCCACGCCCCTCGCCTGCCGTGCCTGCCAGAGCCGTTCCCGCATCGACCCGCACCAGATTGCCGTCGACTGAAGATGCCTTGCCGGAAATGAAATTGGTGACGCCGATGAAGTTCGCCACAAAGGCATTGGACGGGTTGCGATAGGTTTCGGACGGCTCAGCCATCTGCTGGATTTCGCCGCCATCCATGACGATAATCTCGTCGGATACGACGAGCGCCTCGCGCTGGTCGTGGGTGACGTTGATCGTCGTGACGCCGAGTTCCCGCTGGATACGACGGAATTCAAGCTGCATTTCCTCGCGCAGCTTGCGGTCGAGCGCTGCCAGAGGTTCATCGAGCAGAAGCAGGTCCGGCTCGAAAACGAGGGCGCGCGCGATGGCGACGCGCTGCTGCTGGCCGCCGGAAAGTTCATGCACACGCCGCTCGCCGAGGCCGTTGAGGCGAACGAGGTCGAGATAGCGTTCTACCCGCTCGGGGATGGAGCGCGCATCGAAACGGCGCATTTTCAGCGGAAAGGCGACGTTTTCAGCCGCCGTCATATGCGGAAAAAGCGCGAGCTTCTGGAAAACCATGCCGATGGAGCGCTTGTGCGGCGGCACGGCGCTGACGGCTTCACCATTGATGAAGATTTCGCCGATGCTCGGTTTCTGGAAACCGGCGATGAGCCGCAGGAGCGTCGTCTTGCCGGAGCCGGACGGCCCCAGAATGGTTAGAAAGCGGCCCTTGGCGAGATCGAAAGATGCCGCACGCACGGCGTGGAAGCCGTTATAGATCATGCTGACATTGTTGACCGATACGGCAGCCGGTCCGTTTGAGATTTTACGGCCAGGTCCGGTGTCGGTTGTATTCATCGCAGTTTCCCATTTCAGTCAAAGCACCGGAAGATGCTTTATGATGTTATTGCAGTCCTGTTTCGCGACTTGCTGATATTCCACTTCAGGAAAATCAGATCGAAGCGAGGTAGCCTCCGTCAATCGGTATCACCTGCCCGGTGACATAGGACGATGCGGCGCTTGCCAGAAACACCACGGCGCCCGCGACATCTTCCATCGCGCCGAAACGCCCCTGCGGAATTTTGGCCAGCATCGCCTTCTGCCACTCGTCATTCTCGTAAAACACATCGGTCATGGCGGTACGGAAATAACCCGGTGCGATGCCGTTGACGCGAATGCCGGAAGGCGCCCATTCGCTCGCAAGCGCGTGGGTCATGCCCATGAGGCCGGATTTGGAGGAGCCGTAAGGCACGGCGGTCGGCACGCCGACATAGGAGGTCAGCGAGCAGAGATTGATGATCGAACCGCCCTTGCCGTTCTCCGTCATCTGGCGGGCAGCGGCCTGCGCGCAGAAGAACGCGCCCTTGAGATTGGTCGAAACGATACGCTCCCAGAGCGCTTCGTCCACATCGAGCGACGGGCGGATTTCTTCATAACCTGCATTGTTGACGAGGATATCGAGACCGCCGAGCGTTTCCGCTGCCCGTGCGACGGCGGAGGCGCAGGCGGCGACATCACGCACATCGAGCGAAAGACTTGCCGAGGCGCGCCCATGAGCGGCGATACGGGATGCCGTTTCGGAAAGATCGCCGGACTTGCGCGCTGTAACAGCGACATCGGCACCAGCCGAGGCAAGCGCTTCGGCAATGGCCTGTCCCAGTCCCCGGCTCGCACCGGTAACCAGCGCTTTACGCCCGCTGAGGTCGAAAAGCGATAAAACCTGCATCATGTTCCCCTGCGGACCTTTGGCAAAACAATATTGTTGCCGAACTTCTACTCGTTCCGGCACTAATGTTTAGCAATTTTTTGTGGTCTCACCGACATAGGACCATCTTTTTTATATGTTGTCTATACATATATAAGCAAAATTGGATTTTAGACTTGGCCAGTCTCTCCTAAAGGCTGCTGACCGGCAAAAAGCTGCGGTCCGGCAGGGGCGAACGCACCGGAAAGTGCGGTCATGCGCTCTGATTC
This sequence comes from Brucella sp. RRSP16, assembly GCF_052246815.1. Classification (NCBI taxonomy): domain Bacteria; kingdom Pseudomonadati; phylum Pseudomonadota; class Alphaproteobacteria; order Hyphomicrobiales; family Brucellaceae; genus Brucella; species Brucella sp. RRSP16. The sequence continues at coordinate 67,678 of NZ_JBQQAM010000015.1, read as the reverse complement.
GGCCCCTTTCCACGGCTCCGGCAGTTGTTTCAGTTTGAAAGCAGGTTTCGGGAGGCTGTCGTCTGTTCTTGTGCTAGAAAGTTCCCATGAGAGACCTTTTCGACCAGATGGAACCGCGAGAAGTTCTTGCGCCCGGAGCCGTGCTTCTGCGCGGCTTTGCGCTTTCCCGCGAGGATGCCGTTCTGAAAGCGGTAGCGGATGTTGCTGCTGCCGCGCCCTTCCGGCATATGACGACGCCCGGCGGTTATCGCATGTCGGTTGCGATGACGAATTGCGGGAATTTCGGCTGGGTTACGGACCGGAGTGGGTATCGTTACAGCACCGACGATCCGGAAACCGGCCTGCCCTGGCCTGCCATACCGGAAGCGTTTCGCACGCTTGCCCGGACTGCCGCCGGAGAAGCCGGTTATTCCGATTTCGTGCCGGATGCCTGCCTCATCAACCGGTATGAGCCGGGTGCGAAACTTTCATTGCATCAGGACAAGGATGAACAGGATTTCAACCAGCCGATTGTTTCGGTGTCGCTCGGCCTGCCCGCGACTTTCCAGTTCGGCGGGTTGAAACGAACCGACCCAATCGCGAAATATATCCTGCATCATGGCGACGTGGTTGTGTGGGGCGGACCGTCGCGCCTCTTCTATCACGGCATACTTGCCTTGAAGCGCGGCGAGCATGAAAAACTGGGTCCGTTTCGCTTCAATCTGACGTTCAGAAAATCGCGTTAACCGTCATTAAACGCGATTTTTCGAACAAAAAACGTCATAAAACGCTTCTCAAATGCGGCGAACGCCCGTTCTTTCTGTGGCTATTTTGTGGCAGACGGGGTTTCAGTTGAATGCCCCGCCATCGCTTTTGCTCTCCGGGCGCTCCCTGGCAACCTTGTCGCGGTAGCCGCTCGCCCTGTATGCGGCAATGGGTTCGATGGCCCCGCCGGTGCGGCGGCGCGCTTCCGCAAGGATCGGTTCGACGTCTGTCCGGTAGGCCCGTTTCAGCGTATCGGAAGCCATCAGCGCATCGTTTTCCCGCTGGTAGATTTCCAGTGCCTCGCGGTCCACCAGCAGCGCCTGCGCATAGGCGCGGCGGATTTCATTTGCGGATGAGATGAGGCTTTCCAGCGGATCGGTGACATTATGCGACTGGTCGATCATGTGGGCGGGATGGAAATCCGCCACACCGCGGTAGTCGGCATCCACCAACTCATTGAAAACAAGGAACAATCGATAGGGATCGATGGAGCCGGCGTCGAGGTCGTCGTCACCATATTTGCTGTCGTTGAAATGGAATCCGCCGAGCTTTCCGAACTGGATCAGCCGCGCCACGATCATTTCGATATTGGTGTTGGGGGCATGATGGCCAAGGTCGACCAGACATTGCGCCTTCGGCCCAAGCGTCGAGGCGATGAGATAATTGGTGCCCCAGTCCTGAACCACCGTCGAATAGAAGGCCGGTTCATACATCTTGTGCTCGGAGAACAGCCGCCAGTCGTCTGGCAAGGCCTTATAGATTTCCCCCATCGAAGCCAGATAACGCTCGAAGGCGCGCGTGAAATTCTGCTGGCCCGGAAAGTTTGAACCGTCACTGAGCCAGACGGTCAAGGCCTTGGAACCTATGGCTTTTCCGATTTCGATGCACTCGATATTGTGCTCGACGGCCTGCGCCCGCACTGCCGGGTCGACATGGGTCAACGACCCGAATTTATAGGAAAGCTTCTGGTCCGCCGCATCGGCAAACGTATTGGAATTCATGGCGTCGAAGCCGAGACCAAGCGCCTGCGCATGGGCTTTGAGCTTCTTCGGATCAGCCTTGTCCCATGGAATATGCAGGGAAACATTCGGCGTTGCACGGCATAGCTCGTTGATGACCGCGCAATCGTCGAGCTTGTCGAAAATGCCACGCGGTTCGCCCCTGCCCGGAAAGCGCCCGAACCGTGTGCCGCCCGTGCCGGTGCCCCATGAAGGCACGGCGACGAAATAAGCCGCCACCTTTTCGGTGATCCTGTCGATCTCGATGCCACGGCGCAAAAGCTGTTCGCCAAGCGCCTGATAATCGCTTTTCAGGGCGTCTTCAAAACCGGAATTATGCTCGGCGATGAAATCTGCCGCAATGCGTTGCTCGGACATGGTTCCTCCCAGAATGTCCTGAATTTCATGGACAAAAGGCGCGAAAGCAAGGGCTGTCGCGCCTTTCCCGGATCAGCGCGGAAAGCTCTGCTGGTTTCCGGCGTCCACATTGATGATGTTGCCGGTCGACTTGGCCGAGGCGTCGCTCGCAAGGAAATAGATCGCCTCCGCAATGTCTTCGGGGAAGACATTCAGCTTCAGCATGGAGCGCTTGCGATAATGTTCCTCAAGCTCGGAAACGTCGATTTTGGAAGACGCCGCCCGCTGTTCGCGCCATTCGCCGTCCCATATCTTGGAGCCGCGCAGAACCGCATCGGGGTTGACCACATTGACGCGAATGCCCGCATCCGCGCCTTCCAGCGCCAGACAGCGCGCCAGATGGATTTCCGCAGCCTTTGCAGCGCAATAGGCCGAAGCATTGGGCGAAGCGGCAAGCCCGTTCTTGGATGCGACGAACACCACGTTGCCGCCGATCTTCTGGCGGCGGAACAGGCGGAATGCCTCTCGCGACACAAGGAAATAGCCGGTCGCCAGAATGTCGATATTGCGGTTCCACATGGAAAGTTCGGTGGTTTCCACCGGCGCGGATGAAGCGATACCGGCATTGGACACCAGAATATCGATGCCGCCAAGCTCGACACTGGCTTCAACAAAGGCGTTGGCTACGCCGTGCTCGTCGGTGACATTCAGTTCGACGCTGCGCACCTGATCGGCACCAAACCGCTTTACGAGATTTTCGTGAGCGGTTTTGAGCGATCCTGCGTCAATATCCGCCAGAACCACGCAAGCACCCTCGCCCGCCAGCTTTTCGGCGGTCGCAAAACCAATACCGCCAGCGCCGCCGGTGATGAATGCAACGCGGCCCGCAAGGCTCTTTGGCTTCGGCATACGTTGCAGCTTTGCTTCTTCAAGCAGCCAGTATTCGATATCGAAGGCTTCCTGTTCCGGCAGGCCCTGATATTCCGATACGCCGGATGCACCGCGCATCACATTGATCGCATTGACATAAAACTCTCCGGCAATGCGCGCCGTCGCCTTGTCGCGGGCAAAGGACAGCATGCCGACGCCGGGTATAAGAAAAATCACCGGATTGGGATCGCGCATTTTGGGTGAATTGTCGTGCCTGCACGCTTCGTAATAGCGCTTGTAATCGGCGCGATAGGCTTCCAGCGCTCCCTCAAGTCCGGCAACCACCGCATCGACATCGGGCTTCGCCGGATCGAAATCGACAACCAGAGGACGGATTTTGGTCCGCAGGAAATGGTCCGGGCAAGACGTGCCAAGTGCTGCGAGCGGATGCAGATTATTCGAGTTCACGAATTCCAGCACTGCGTCCTGATCGTCAAAATGGCCGAGCTTGCGCTCGTCCTTGCCGATCAGCCCGCGAATCTCCGGCATCAGCCGCGCGGCGATGGCGCGGCGTTCGGAAGCGGCCAGGCTTTGCGCGGCAGCGCCGCCGAAAGCAGCCTTGCCTGCCGTCTTCTGGTCCAGCCATTCGATGGCCTTGTTGATGATGGCGAGGGTGGTTTCATAGCAGGTCTTCGCATCGTCGGCCCAGGTGAAAAGCCCATGGCTTTCAAGGACAACGCCCCTGGCGTCCGGGTTTGCCTTCACGAAGGCTTCAAGATCGAGGCCAAGCTGAAAACCGGGGCGACGCCATGGCAGCCAGCCGATTTCGTCACCGAAAATCTCGGCCGTCAGTTCACGGGAGTTTTTGGAGGCTGCGATGGCAATGATCGCATCCGGGTGCATGTGGTCCACATGCTTGAAAGGCACGAAGCCATGCAGCGGCGTGTCGATGGAAGCGGCGCGCGGGTTGAGATTGAACGTGCAGTGCGGCAGGAAGCCGACCATGCGGTCCTCGTCCTCGACGCCTTTATAGATGCCTTTCAAAGCGTTGAGCTTGTCCTGATAGAGCGTGGCGAAACCGTCGAGCTTGATCGTGCCGACATCGCCGCCCGAGCCCTTGACCCAGAGAACCTGCACCTTCCCGCCGGTGAGCGGATCGGTTTCCTCGACCTTGGCGGAGGTGTTTCCGCCGCCGTAATTGGTGATGCGCTTGTCGGAACCGAGCAGATTGGAGCGATAGAGCAGCTTGCCCGGCTCATCCATCGTTGCCGCCCTGGCGTCATCCCACCGGTTTTCGAGAAGCCTGCTCTGGGCCACCATGTCATCCTCCCAATGCTGTTATGGTGGATCGCAATCCGCATGTCCGGGCCATGTGCCCGTCCGATGCGCCAGCGATCATGTTAGCGGCAGATATGACGTATGAAAGGAATTGCTGTCAATCACAAACAATCATCTTCAATCATTAATGTGATTTTTGTGCGCTGTTGTGATTGTTTGTGATTGACACGCGCAGGCTTTTTGCCCGATACAAGAAAAAGGAGGAGCCATGCACGAACGAGAGCGCCACCGCATCATCCTGAGCGCAGTTCAGGAAAAGCCGGTGATCACCATTCAGGATCTGGTGGAACTGACGGAAGCGTCGGAAGCGACCCTTCGCCGGGATATCGCGTCGCTCCATATGCAGGGCCGCATCAAGCGCGTGCGCGGCGGGGCCGAGGCCATCCATCCGCCGCAGTTCGCCAGCCTGACCGGACGTCCATTCAAGGTTTCGGAATCGGAAAATGCGGATCGCAAGCGCGCCATCGCCCGCGAGGCCGTGGCGCTTTGCGAGGAAGGCGACAGCATCATCATCAATGGCGGGTCCACGACTTTCCAGATGGTGCATTATCTCGCCCCGCGCCGCTTGCAGGTGCTGACCAATTCCTTTGCCATCGCGGAACATCTTCTGCGCCAGTCGAAAAGCACGGTGATCGTGCCCGGCGGCGCGATCTATCGCGACCAGAGCCTGATCCTGTCGCCGTTTGACAACGACGTCATCCGTAACTTCTACGGACGACGCATGTTCATGGGCTGTCAGGGCATCAGCCCGCTCGGGGTGATGGAGTCCGATGCGCTGATCATCCAGAGCGAACAGAAGCTGATGGGCCAGGCGGACGAACTTGTCCTGATGGTCGATTCAACGAAATTCACGCGCCGTTCCAGCCTCATCCTTTGCCCTCTCGACCGGGTCAGCACGCTGATCACCGATGACGGCATTTCGGACGAAGCGCGGCGCATGGTGGAAAATGCGGGCATCCGGCTCATCGTGGCGCAGGTTTCCGCAAATGCAGGCAGGGGTGACGAAGGCGAAGGTTCCGCCGAGGTAGCCTGAGCCGGACCTGACTTACGCTCCGGTTCCGAACCGGACGAAGCAAACATATGTCTTTATACTGGGAGGAATGAGACATGAAACTTTTCAAGAAACTTGTACTGGGTACAGCGCTGGCCGTGGCCTTCATGGCCACCCACGCGCAGGCCGCCGACATGAAGATCGCGCTTGTCGCAAAGTCGCTCGGCAACGGCTTCTTTGAAGCTGCCAACAAGGGCGCGCAGGAAGCCGCCAAGGAACTGGCCGAGGGAGGGGATAGTGTAGAGGTCATCTATACCGGCCCGACCACGACGACGGCGGAAGGCCAGATCGAGGTCATCAATTCCCTGATCGCGCAGGGCGTTGACGCAATCGCCATTTCTGCCAACGACCCGGATGCGGTCGTCCCTGCCCTGAAGAAAGCCGCGCAGCGCGGCATCAAGGTCATTTCGTGGGATTCGGGCGTCGCACCTGAAGGCCGCATCGTTCACCTCAATCCGTCCTCGAACGAACTGATCGGCAAGATGTGCCTCAAGCTTGCCGCCGATCACCTGCCGGATGGCAAGGGCGATTTCGCGATCCTTTCCGCCACCACCACCTCGACCAACCAGAATATCTGGATCGGCGAGATGAAGAAGCAGCTGAAAGACTTCCCCGGCCTCAATCTGGTGACGACTGTTTACGGTGACGACCTGGCCGACAAGAGCTATCGTGAAGCACAGGGCCTCCTGAAGTCGAACCCGAACGTCAAGGTCATCGTGGCGCCGACCACCGTTGGCGTCCTCGCCGCCTCGCAGGCCGTGAATGATGCGGGCAAGATCGGCGAAGTCTATGTGACGGGCCTTGGCCTTCCCTCCGAAATGGCCGGTGCCATCAAGTCGGGCGCGACCAAGGAATTCGCGATCTGGAACCCGATCGACCTCGGCTATTCGGCAACCCAGATTGCCTATCACCTCGTCAAGGGCGATGCCGATGGCAAGCCGGGCTCTGAAATCGAAGCCGGACGCATGGGCAAGATCAAGATCGGCGATAACGGCGAAGCTGCGATGAGCGATCCGTTCGTCTATGACGCGTCGAATATCGACGAGTTCTCCAAGGTCTTCTGATCGGAAAAGCGCATCCCGAAAAGTGGAAACCGGTTTTCGGGATGCGCGCACGAAAGATGCATTGGGTGTCGCACCCAATGCCGCCTGTCGCTTTCCAAACCCGATTTCAGGTATCTGCGATGAATGCAGCCTTTCTATCCAACGGCCAATCCGGCGGCCAATCCGGCGGAGAGCCGGCACTTGCCGCCACGGACCAGCCCATTCTGGAAATGCGCGGCATAGCCAAGACCTTTCCGGGTGTGCGAGCGCTTGATGACGTGAACATCGCGCTTTATCCTGGCAAGGTGACGGCGCTGATCGGCGAGAACGGCGCGGGAAAATCCACGCTCGTGAAAATCCTGACCGGTATCTACCAGCCCGACGAAGGCGAAATCCTTATCGACGGCAAGCCGGTGCATTTCGCGACGGCGCAGGATGCGACCGATCACGGCGTTACGGCCATTCATCAGGAAACCGTGCTTTTCGACGAATTGTCGGTGGGCGAAAACATCTATCTCGGCCATGCGCCGCGCACGAGGTTGGGCTTTGTCAACTGGAAGGCCGTTTATGCGCGCTCACAGGCGCTGCTGTCGTCGCTGGAAACGACCGTCGATGCGCGTATCAAGCTGAAGGAACTGTCCATCGCGCAACGCCATCTGGTCGCCATTGCCCGCGCCTTGTCGGTGGATTCACGCATCGTCATCATGGATGAGCCCACCGCTGCGCTGTCGCGCAAGGAAGTGGACGATCTGTTCCGCATCGTGGCGCGGCTGAAGGCGCAGGGCAAGGCCATCCTGTTCATCAGCCACAAGTTCGATGAAGTTTATGAAATCGCCGATAATTATGCCGTTTTCCGCGACGGTCACGCCGTGGGACACGGCGCGCTGGCCGATACGCGGCAGAATGATATCGTGCGCATGATGGTCGGGCGCTCCGTCGAGCAGGCTTTTCCCAAGCAGGTTGTCGCCATCGGCAAGCCCGTGCTGAAGGTTGAAAACTATTCGCATCCGACCGAATTTCGCGACATTTCATTTGAGCTGCGCAAGGGTGAAATTCTCGGCGTTTATGGACTTGTCGGTGCTGGGCGTTCGGAGTTCGCGCAGTCGCTCTTCGGCATCACCAGGCCTTCGAGCGGCCGTGTCGTGCTGGAAGACCGCGAGATCAGCATCCGCCGCCCCGGCGATGCGGTGGCGCATGGGATCGTCTATGTGCCGGAAGAGCGCGGACGCCACGGCGCCGTGCTGCAATTGCCGATCTTCCAGAATGTGTCGCTGCCCTCGCTTGCCCGCACGTCACGCAACGGCTTTCTGCGCATGGCGGAAGAACTGGCGCTGGCGCGCAAATATGCCGAGCGTTTCGACCTGCGCGCCGCCGCACTTTCGGTCCCTGTCGGAACCCTATCCGGCGGCAACCAGCAGAAGGTCGTCATCGGCAAGTGGCTTGCCACCAGCCCGAAGGTCATCATTCTCGACGAGCCGACCAAGGGCATCGACATCGGCTCCAAGGCCGCGGTCCACGCCTTCATCAGCGAACTGGCGGCAGAAGGCTTGAGCATCATCATGATCTCGTCGGAACTGCCGGAAATCATCGGCATGTCGGACCGGGTGATGGTGATGCGCGAAGGGCTGATGGAAGGCATGTTCGAGCGCGCCAGTCTCGACGCGGAAGTGCTGGTGCGCGCCGCCACCGGAAACACGGAGTAGACGATGAAACAGTTGCTCAAGCAGCGCGAACTCCTGCTCCTCGTTATCATCGCGCTTATGGTGGGGCTGTTCGCAAGCCGCGCGCCGGGCTTCGCCAGCGCCGGAAATCTGGCGAATATTTTCAACGATACGTCGATCCTGATCATCATCGCGCTCGGGCAGATGGCGGTGATCCTGACAAAATCCATCGATCTGTCGGTCGCCGCCAATCTCGCCTTTACCGGCATGGCGGTCGCGATGCTGAACGCGACCTATCCCGGCCTGCCGCTGGTGCTTCTCATCGTGCTGGCCGTTGGCATCGGTGCGGTTCTGGGTGCGATCAACGGCATTCTCGTCTGGAAGCTCAACATTCCGGCCATTGTCGTCACACTGGGTACGCTTACCATCTATCGCGGGATGGCCTTCGTGCTCTCCGGCGGCGCGTGGGTCAATGCGCACCAGATGACGGCGCCGTTTCTCAACACGCCACGCACGGTGGTTTTCGGCCTGCCGCTGCTTGGCTGGACGGCGATCCTGATCGTCGCGCTGATCTATGTGCTGTTGACGCGGACCTTCTTCGGGCGCGCGCTTTATGCCTCGGGCGGCAACCCGACCGCCGCCGTCTATACCGGCATCGATGTGGGGCGCACGCGCTTCTTCGCCTTTGTGCTGTCGGGCGCGCTTGCCGGGCTTTGCGGCTATCTCTGGGTGTCGCGCTATGCCGTCGCCTATGTGGATGTTGCAGCCGGGTTCGAACTCGACAGCGTCGCGGCCTGCGTCATCGGCGGCATCTCGACGCTTGGCGGGATCGGTACGGTTGCCGGTGCGGTGCTGGGCGCGCTTTTCCTCGGCGTCATCAAGAACGCCCTGCCGGTCATCGACATATCGCCCTTCTGGCAGATGGCGATCTCCGGTTCCGTCATCATTCTGGCCGTGATCTTCAATGCGCGGCAGGAAAAGCGGCGCGGACGCATCATCCTGCGCGACAAGGCCGCAAAGACTTATGAGGAGGCTGCGGCATGAATAACGAACAGCGCCGTCACATTCCCGACCGGCTCGGAACGCCTTTCTCGCGCATCTTCGCAAGCTGGGAAATGCTTCTGCTTGGCGTGGCGATTGCGATCTTCATCGCCAATTCCTTCGCCTCGCCTTATTTCCTCAATGCCTGGAACCTGTCGGACGCCACGTTCAACTTTACCGAAAAGGCATTGATCGCCTTCGCGATGACGCTTCTGATCATTTCCGGTGAGATCGACCTTTCGGTCGCCGCCATCATCGCGCTTGCCTCCACGGCCATGGGCGCGGCGGCGCAGGCTGGCGTCGGCACTCCCGGCCTCGTCCTGATCGGCATCGGCACGGGTCTTGTCTGCGGCGCGATCAATGGCGGGCTGGTTGCAGGGCTGAAACTGCCCTCTATCGTGGTCACCATCGGCACGATGAGCCTGTTTCGCGGCATTTCCTATATCGTGCTCGGCGATCAGGCCTTTGGCGGCTATCCGGAAAGTTTTGCCTATTTCGGACAGGGCTATGTGTTCTGGGTGATCTCGTTCGAATTCGCGCTGTTTGTGCTCTTTGCCCTGCTGTTTGGCGTGCTCCTGCACCGGACCAGTTTCGGGCGCCGCATCTATGCCATCGGCAACAATGAATTTGCGTCGCGCTTTTCCGGCATTCCGGTCGAGAAAACCAAGTTTGTGCTTTTCCTCATGACCGGGGTGATGAGCGGCATTGCTGCGGTCTGCCTTACCTCGCGCCTCGGCTCCACGCGCCCGTCCATCGCGCAGGGCTGGGAACTGGAAATCGTCACCATGGTGGTGCTTGGCGGCGTGTCGATCCTCGGCGGCTCGGGCACGATCGTCGGCGTGGTGATCGCCGCTTTCGTGATGGGCCTCGTGACCTTCGGCCTTGGTCTTCTCAATGTGCCGGGCATCGTCATGTCGATCTTCATCGGCCTGCTTCTGATCGTCACCATTTCACTGCCCATCCTTGTCAGGCAGCTCAGGGCGAGGCGCGCTGCATGACCAGTGAACGCTATGCATTTCGCATGAAGCTGAACCCCGGCATGGAAGCGGAATATCGCCGCCGCCATGACGCGATATGGCCGGAACTGGTGGAACTCTTGCACAAGGCTGGCGTGTCGGACTATGCCATCTATTTCGATGAGGAGAGCAGTGCCCTCTTCGGCGTGCTGACGCGCAGTGCCAATCACGGCATGGCCGCCCTGCCCGATCATCCGGTGATGAAAAAGTGGTGGGCGCATATGGCCGACATCATGGCGACCAATCCGGACAATTCGCCGGTTTCGGTGGACCTCAAGCCTGTCTTTCATATGCCATGAAGCGCCCATGAAACACATTGCCATTCTGGATATAGGCAAGACAAACGCCAAGGTCGTTGTGCTGGATGCGGCGAGCGGCGAAGAGATTGCGGCCAGCCGCATGCCCAATATTGTGCTGCGCGATGGTCCCTATCCGCATTATGACATTGACGGGCTGTGGCGCTTTTTCTTGAAAAGTCTTGCAGCTTTTGCCCGAGATCCGGGCTTCGACGCCATTTCAATCACGACGCACGGCGCATCAGCCGCCCTTGTCGCGGCGGACGGCACTCTGGCGATGCCTGTCCTCGATTATGAACTCGACTATCCGGCAGAAATCCGTGCCGCCTATGCCGCCATCAAACCCGATTTCAAGGATACGTTTTCCCCGTCGCTTTCGCTCGGCCTCAACCTTGGTGCGCAGCTTCATTTTCTGAAGACCACGTTTCCAGACGATTTTGCGCAGGTGCATTTCATATTCACCTATCCCCAATATTGGGCGTGGCGCCTGACCGGCATAGCGGCCACGGAAGTGACGTCGCTCGGGTGCCACACCGATCTATGGCTGCCGAAGGAATCCGCCTTCTCGCCCCTCGTTGACCGGCTGGACATTCGCGAGAAATTTCCGCCGCTTCGCTCTGCCTTCGATGCGCTCGGCAATGTGCTTCCTGAAATTGCCGAGGAAATCGGCCTGAGCCGGTCTGTGCCGGTTCATTGCGGCATTCACGATTCTAACGCCTCGCTGCTGGCGCATCTGATGGATCGCGATGGTTCGTTTTCGGTGGTTTCGACCGGGACATGGGTCGTCAGCTTTGCCGTTGGCGGCAATCTCGACGGGCTGGACCCGGCGCGAGACACTCTGGCCAATGTCGATGCCTATGGAAGAGCGGTGCCTTCTGCGCGTTACATGGGCGGGCGCGAGTTCGACCTCATGACCGAGGGATTGTCCGTGCCTCCGGCCGCCGAATTGCCTGATATTGTGGCGCGGGTGCTGGAGCGGCGGATCATGGCGCAGCCTTCGGCCGTTCCCGGCTGCGGCCCCTACCCGCATTCCAGCCTTCGCTGGATCAACGCGGAGACGACCAGCGATGCGGAGCGCCATGTTGCCGCCTGCATCTATGCCGCGCTGATGACGGAAACTTGTCTTCGGCTGCTGGGTGCCGATGGCCCGGTCATTGTCGAAGGCCCGTTTGCTGGAAACGTGACCTATCTTGAAGCCCTCGCGAACTTTACGGGCCGCGATGTTGAAGCGGTCACGGGATCGACCGGCACCGCGCTTGGCGCCGGATTGCTTGCAGGCGCAACCGTTCCCGAAAAACATGGCAGGATATTCAAGCCACGCAACGACGCCTATGCCGCCTACCGAAGGCAGTGGCTGGCGAATACAGTATAGCTGAATAAGCCGGAAGCCGGATTGGCTTCCGGGCCTGATCGTCAGTCCAGCGCCTTCTGCCGCGTTTCCACATCGATGAAGAAGGCGATGATGCCGGCCAGCGCCAGAAGCCCCGCAAACAGTGCTACTGCCACATAGAAACTCTGGCTGATGACGAGCGCCAGCGCGGACGGTGCAAGCAGGCCGCCAAGGCGAGCCATCGCGCCTGCCGCTCCCATTCCGCTTGCGCGCAATCCGGTCGGGTAAAGCTCCGGCGTGAAGGCATAGAGCGCGCCCCATGTGCCAAGCAGCGCAAAGCTCATGATGAGAATGGACGCACCCACGACTGCGGAACTGTTGGCGACGGTAAAGAGCGCGCAGGCGGCAGCGCTGATGAACAGGAAGGCAATCAGCGTCTTCTTGCGTCCCCACGCCTCGACGCCATAGGCGGCAAGCGCGTAGCCCGGCAATTGCGCCAGTGCAACCACGACAAGGAAGCCGTAACCGCGGACAAAGCCGAAGCCGTCACCGGCGAGCTTTGCCGGTATCCAGGTGAAAATGCCGTAATAGGAAACCGAAACGAGAAACCAGATCGCCAGTGTCGTCAGCGTGCGCTGGCGCAGATTGGGCGAGAGCAGCTTTTCATTCGTGACCATGAGCGGCGCTTCGAGGCGGGCTTTCGGCGGCAGTTCTGGCTTGCCGTTGCGGCGAAGCACGCGGTTCATGACTGATTTCGCTTCTTCCGGGCGTTCCGACTTGAGAAGATGCATCGGGGATTCCGGCACCCAGAGGCGCAGCCAGATGCCGATAAGAGCGGGGGCTGCCGTGACGATGAAGATATAGCGCCATGCATCCTCGACGCCCGCGAGACTTGTCGCCCAGGCCGCAAGCGCAATGATAACCGTGCCGACCGCCCAGAAGCCTTCCAGCATCACGAGCCAGCGGCCACGGTTCCTCGCGGGCAGGAATTCCGCCATCATCGCGTAATCGACCGGCAAGGTTCCACCCACTGCCACACCCGTCATGAAGCGCAGGGCAAGCAGAATGCCGAAATTTGGCGCAAATGCCGAAAGCAACCCGAACACGGCATCGCAGGCGACGGTAATCAGAAGCACGCGGCGACGACCGTATTTGTCCGCCAGCCTGCCGAATGCGGCAGCACCGATCAGCATGCCGAGGAAAAACAGCGTGCCGGTCTGCAAGGCCTGCGGGATGGTGAGCCCGAATGTCCGCGCGATGGATGCGCCGGTAAAGCCGACCGCCAGCACCTGCATGGCGTCGGCGGCCCAGACCAGACCGAACACGCCCAGAAGACCGCGTTGAAATGCGCCCGTACCTGCCTGATCGAGCGTCTGTTCAATGGTAACTTTCATGCCGCGATGTGTCCCCTGCTACCGGCTGAAGATATGTTGCCTTTTACAGCGCTGACAGCGGGGTGCTGTCAATCGCCCTTTTCAGATATTGCCCGATCTTTTGCCTGCAAATATTCCCAGAAGCTTTCTGCATGGGCCGGAAGTGCTGCATCATGACGATAGATGCGGATTTCGACAGTGACGTCCCAGTAGGGATCGGCAGAAGCCGGTACGAGCTCGCCTCGCCGCAATTCGTCGTAGATGAGGCTCTCCGGCAGCCATGCGGTGCCCCAGTCGGCAACCGCCATGGCCTTGAGACCGATCGACATGGTGTTCTCGTGGACTACCTGACGCTCGAACGCGTTGCCGGATGCAAATTTCTGCGACAGTACGGCCCCGAAGAAGGAAAAGTCGCCATAGCTCAGATATGGCAGCGCTTCTCCGCTGGCAATGGCGTGGTCGAGCGTCGGCCCTGCCGGCGAAGGGCGCGAGACCGGCAACAGCCGTTCCGTGCCAAGCACGATATAGGGAAATTGCGTGCGGTCGATGAGGATCGGCACCGAACTGTGCGCATAGGTCAGGAAGAAATGTACCTCCCCTTCCGTCAGCGTCGCTATGTTGTCCTCGAAGCCGCCGCGATCCGGACTGAGCATTGAGCGTATGCCGCCAATGTCATTCTCGATCTGCTTCAGCCAGTGGGGGAAGAAGGTGACCGTCAGCGTGTGCAGCGCTGAAAATGTGAGGACGGGGTTTTGAACCTCGCGGCTCGGCTGCAGCGCCTTGCGCGTGTTGTAGAACTGGCGAACGGTTTCCTGCGCGACAGGCAGGAAGGTCCGTCCCTCGCGGGTAAGTTCGGCCGGAAACGTCGCCCGGTTGACCAGTGTAACGCCCAGCCAGAGTTCAAGCTGCTTGATGCGGCGGGAAAACGCGGATTGCGTCACATGACGGGTATCTGCCGCGCGCGAGAAACTCGACGTTGCCGCCAGCGCGATGAAGTCTTCCAGCCATTTCAGTTCCATGGGGCGGGCCTTCTCAAGGGGAGGTGATGCGTATGATCATAATTAGCGCTTATTTTCTTCTACACTAATTGCAAATGAAAACGTCATCGGCTCACCATGCCGAAACCCGATTTCGCAGATGTTCTCATGAAATATATATGTAAATAGATTTGAAATTTTTAGGCGATTATTCAATTCAAATGCAGGTGATCTGTCATAGTGGGAATTGAATATAGGTAGTGTAAAAATTGAAATACCAGTCAAATATATAGGTGTTGCGGCAAGTGATGCCGAATGTATATATCACCACGTGATCCGAGAAACGATTTTTCCACCGTGGAAGGATGATAATGCGTTTATATATTTATAGTTTGTGTTTCTTGTCTTCTTTCTCTCTGTTCGTTCCTTTGTCCGCTCATGCGGATGCCAATAACACCCCCGGCGTGAAGAGTGAAAAACTGCTGGAGTCCGAACAATCGTGGGATGGGACGGTTTACAAGTCCTATCCGGAAGGTACGCCTCAGCTCTCTGTTTTGAAAATTACCATTTCACCTTTCACACGTCTGGCGTGGCATGAACATCCGGCCCCGAATGTTGGCTACGTCTTGGAGGGGGTTCTAACCGTGGAGAAAAAATCCACCGGTGAAAAACGCACCTTGAAGGCGGGAGAGGTGCTGCCGGAAACGGTTGATATTGCTCACCGGGGTTATACCGGCAAGGAGGGAGCCACGATTCTGGTCTTCTACGCTGGCAAGAAAGGGCTCCCCCTCTCCCGCCCCGCGCAATGATTTGAAAGGCTGCGGGCCGCGCCGATGCCTGAAGTATGAGAGGCGATCTTCCGTCTCTCATACTGCCGTTCTCGTTTGTTTCCCCACCTCTGCCCCTTATGCAATTTCTGCATAGTTATTGCAAAACATAGCATTGGCGGCTCCAAAAGTTTTTTCCTACCGTCCCGACCAATCAATCACACAGATGTCCGAGGACGTGTTTTGGCCAGGGTAATTTATTTGAACGGCGCTTTCGTCGCTGAGAATGAAGCGAAAGTGTCGGTGTTCGATCGCGGCTTTCTTTTTGGTGACGGGATTTACGAAGTCAGCGCTGTCATCGATGGCCGTCTTGTCGATAACGAACTTCACCTGGCTCGTCTGGAGCGTTCCGTCAAGGAACTCGGAATACCATTGCCTGCCTCGCTGGATGCGATCCGCGCCGCGCAGATCGAACTCATCGTCCGCAACAAGATGCACGAAGGAGTCGTCTATATGCAGGTGACGCGCGGCGAAGCCGAACGCGATTTCGTCTATACGGATGACATCAAGCCCAATTTCGTCATGTTCACGCAGGCGAAGAACCTCGCCAATGCGCCATCGGTCCAGAACGGCGTGCGTGTGGACGTTGCGCCGGATACGCGCTGGGCGCGCCGCGACATCAAGACCGTCATGCTTCTGGCGCAGGTGCTGGCGAAGAAACAGGCCAAGAGCAAGGGTTTCCACGAGGTCTGGCTGGTCGAAGACGGCTTCGTCACCGAAGGCGGCTCCTCGACGGCATTCATCATCACGGCTGACAATGTGCTGGTAACGCGGCCCAACTCGCATGCCATCCTGCCCGGCTGCACGCGCCGCGCCGTCATCAAGATCGCGGAAGAACAGAACCTTCGCATCGAGGAGCGCCTGTTCACGGTCGATGAGGCAAAGGCCGCCAAGGAAGCATTCCTCACGAGCGCATCGAGCTTCGTGACGCCGATCATCGGCATTCAGGATCACACAGTCTCTGACGGCAAGCCCGGGCCACTCACCCGCCGTCTGCAGGAGATCTACATGGACATGGCTCGCACGGGAGCGGTGCCGGTATTTCAACCTTAACCTCAAAAAATGAAAGCAAGAGGGGAAAATGACAATAAAAAGACTACTGAAACAGACAGCCTATGGTGCACTTTTTGCCAGCGCGGCAGCGCTGGCAGGTGCGGGAACCGCATCGGCAGCCACCGAAGGTTACGGCGACTGCCCGCTGACCGGTGAAAAGGGTTCGGCCAAGATCAATCCGGCGGTCGACGGACAGTTCACCGTCATCATCAACCTGCCCGCCCTTGGCCAGTTCAACGGCGATACGCCCGATACCATCAAGGACGGCTATGAATTCTGCATGGCCGTCAACATCGCGCATCGTCTGGGCCTCGACAAGGTAAAGCTCGTCAACGCCTCATTCGATTCCATTGTGGCCGGACAGAACAAGGATTACGACATCGCGCTCGCGCTGATCTCGGTCACCGAACCGCGCAAGAAGGTCGTGGATTTCTCGGTTCCTTACATGAGTTCCGCTTACGGTGTCGCCGCGCGCGCCGACAAGCCGGTGACGGAAGCCGACATGAAGACCGGGAAGATCGGAACGCAGGCCGGTACGACGCTGGTTCAGTTCGCACAGGACACGCTGAAGGTCGCAAGCCTCGACGTGTTCGACGATACGGCGTCGATGTTCACCGCCCTTGCCGCAGGCAAGGTCGATGCCGTGATGACCGATCTTTCGATCATTCTCGGACAGGTGCACAATTCCAACGGAAAGCTGGCGGTTGTCGGCAAGTATGAGTCCGGCGGCCAGACCGCAGGCATCTACCCGAAGGGTTCGGAAAACAAGAAGGTCATCGATCAGCTGATCGAGGACATGGAAAAGGACGGCACGCTGAAGAAGCTCGAAGCCGCCTACCTGCTTCCGTCCTGGGGTACGTCGCCTTCCGACGTTCCGCTCTGGAAGCCTTGATCTGACGGTTCCCGGGTCGCAGCCGCAACGTCGGTTGCGGCCCGGACCGACTGTTCCCCATACTGTTTCAGCGAGAATAAATCATGTCTTATCCGGCACCGGATGCAGGCGCGGAACGCGCGCGGCAATGGCGTGTCCGAAACAAGGTTCGCACCCATGGCGGTCGTTCCCTGTTCGCTTTCGTCTTTTCCTTCCTCACCCTTCTGGCTGCGGGCCAGACGGTCTATAGCGTTTCGGCCTATACGATTTCGCAGGGCTGGCCCGAACTGCCCGTCGTCGCGGTCGGCACGGCCTTGCTGCTGGCGCCGCTCGCCGTCCTGTGGTTTGCATGGCGCGCCGTGCAGATTTCGGGCGAATCCGGAAAGAGCACGGACATTTACCGTGGCCGCGAACTCGGTGCAAAGGCATCCGACCTTTCCTGGCAGGTGATTTCCTATGCGGTGGCGGTCCTCATCATCTGCGCCGGCGCGTGGTTCATGATCGTTAATGACGCAGCCGTCAGCCGGACCTTCTTCGACGTCAGCCTGATCGCCAAATCGGCGGGCACGGTGCTGAAGGCCTTCGGCACGAATATCGTCATCTTCTTCGTCTCGGCCATACTCATCCTCGTCTGGGCGCTCGTCATCGCCATTGCGCGCACCCTGCCGGGCAAGGCTGGCAAGCCGATCCGCGTGCTTGCAACGCTTTACAGCGATCTGTTTCGCGGGCTTCCAGCCATCATCACGATCTATCTCATCGGTTTCGGCCTGCCGCTGACCGGCCTGCCGATCCTCAAGGACCTGTCGTCCAACGCCTATGCCATCATCGCGCTGACGCTGACCTACGGCGCCTATACGTCGGAAGTCTATCGCGCAGGCATTGAAAGCGTGCATCCAAGCCAGATCGCGGCGGCGCGTTCGCTCGGCCTCTCCTATGCGCGCACCATGCGCTATGTGGTTGTGCCGCTGGCCGTGCGCGGCATCATTCCGCCGCTGATGAACAATTGCATCAGCCTGCAGAAAGATACCGCACTGGTCGCCATCATCGGCACCATCGATGCCTTCAACCAGTCGAAGATCATCGCGGCGAACTACTTCAACCTGTCGGCTGTCACCACTGTCGCCATCCTGTTCATCGTCATCACCATTCCGCAGGCCCGCTTTGTCGATCGCCTGATCGAACGTGATCGCAGAAAAATGCGCTCGAGCATGTAAGGGGACGGACAATGGCACTCGTAGAAATCGACAAGGCATACAAGCGCTATGGCGCGCTGGAAGTTCTGTCCGGCATCAGCCTCAACATCGAGGAACATCAGGTCGTGTGCCTGATCGGACCTTCCGGCTGCGGCAAGTCCACATTGTTGCGCTGCATCAACCGGCTGGAAACCATCGACGAAGGCGAAATCCGGCTGCACGGCGACCGGGTCACCGGGCCGGGCGTGGACCTCGACATTCTGCGCCGGGAGATCGGCATCGTCTTCCAGGGCTATAATCTGTTTCCGCACATGACGGTGATGGAGAATGTCACGCTGGGACCGACGAAGGTGCTGGGCATGCCGGTGAAGGAAGCCCAGGAAAAAGGTCTGGCGCTGCTCGCACGCATCGGGCTCGATCACAAGGCGAAGGAATATCCGGACCGCCTGTCCGGCGGCCAGCAACAGCGCGTCGCCATCGTGCGCGCCCTGCTGATGGACCCGACGCTGCTGCTGCTTGATGAAATCACCTCGGCGCTCGATCCCGAACTGGTGTCGGAAGTGCTGGACATTGTGCGCGATCTTGCCAAGAAGGGCATGACCATGGTTCTGGCCACGCATGAAATGGGTTTTGCCCGCGAGGTTGCGGACAAGGTCTGTTTCCTGCAAAACGGCAAGGTCTATGAAGAAGGCCCTCCGTCGCAGATTTTCGGCAATCCGCAAGGGGAGCGCACGCAGGCTTTCCTCAAACGCATCATCGAGGCCGGGCGTCTTTGACGCCCTGCCCCTAGAGCATTTCCTGTTTCCTTGAATCATTGGAAATGCTCTATCTATTTGTTTTGTCGCATTATCCTACGCAAAACCGCTTCGCACTTTTGCTGGAAATGCTCTAGCATCAACGGAAAATGACCATGACTGGCAAGCACGCGACTACGGCATCATTTGCGGCATCATGCAGCCGGGCGAGAATAACGCCATCACCGATGTGCCGGGCGTGCGCGTGGGGCACCGCACCTTGCGCAGCGGCGATATAAACACCGGCGTGACGGCGATCATCCCGCATGACGGCAACCTGTATCGCCGCAAGGTGCTGGCCGCTTGCGATGTCATCAACGGGTTCGGCAAGAGCACCGGTCTCGTGCAGGTCGAGGAACTGGGCACGCTGGAAACGCCGATCCTGCTGACCAACACGTTCGGCGTCGGAACCTGCGCCAATGCATTGATCCGCGAGGCGATTGCGGCCAATCCCGATATTGGCCGTACCACGGCAACCGTCAATCCGGTCGTTCTGGAATGCAATGACGGCCCGCTCAACGATATTCAGGCGATGGCCGTTACGGAAGCTGACGCAAGGGAAGCTCTGAAGTTTGCTGAAACGACTGTTGGCGAAGGCAATGTCGGTGCAGGCACCGGCATGAGCTGTTTCGGCTTCAAGGGCGGCATCGGCACCTCCTCGCGCCAGTTCGAACTGGGCGGCAAGGTGCATCATCTCGGCGTTCTGGCGCTCACCAATTTCGGTCGGGCCGGTGATCTGGTTCTTCCCGATGGACGCAGGCCCTCGCCCAAGGCCGAAGCGCAACCGGAAAAGGGTTCGGTCATTCTGGTGCTTGCGACCGATGTTCCGATGGAACACCGCCAGTTGAAGCGCGTGACGCGCCGCTGCGGCGCAGGGCTGGCGCGTCTCGGCGCCTTCTGGGGCCATGGAAGCGGCGATATCGCCATCGGCTTTTCGACGGCGGTGACATTCGATCACGATGAAGCGCGTGATGTGGTCGAGATCGCCGTGCTCAATGAAAACCGCATCGATACCTTGTTCCGCGCGGCAGTGGAGTCTACGCAGGAAGCCGTTCTCAATTCAATGTGCATGGCCGAACCGATGCGCGGGCGCGCCGCAAACCGCTGCTCGCTTGCCGACTGGCTGGAAAACGACAGAGGCTAGACCTTGGCGGAAGCTGACGGCTTCCACACACAATCCTGATATTTCCTGTGCATTGCCACAATTGACTTCGATCATCCGCTGATGGTCGAAGGCGAAGGATGGCATTATGCCACCCAAACGCGACTCGACGTGGCCCAAGGTATACTCCCACGAGCTTGGGGTGCCTGGGTGCTGCCGTTGCAGATATAAGGGCGTCTTGTTTTCGGTGGGTGAATACCGTCCGAGGACAGCACCGGAATTTCAGGACCCATTTATTGACGATATCGCTTGTTCGCCTGACCGTATTAGGAAGCATCCTGCCAATGCTGGCGGCGTGCGTCACTGTTGGTCCCGATTATCAGACGCCGAATGTGGTGACGCCTGCCGGTTGGAACAGCAGGGCTGACAGCCGTATCCCGCAACTGGGCGACTGGTGGAAAAAGCTGAAGGACCCGGTTCTGGATCAGCTGATAGCGGACGGTATTGCAGGCAGCCCCGATGTCGCGACTGCGAAGGCAAAGGTGCGGCAGGCTCGCGCCAATTACACTTCGGCGGGCGGCGCGCTTTATCCGAAGCTCGATGGCGACGGGAGCTACAAGCGATCTGACACCCCGGCGACATTCGCCACCAATCAGTCGAGCATGGGCTTCAACACCACGTGGGAACTCGATCTTTTCGGCGGCAACAAGCGCGGCGTGGAAGCTGCCTATTACAATGTCGAATCCGCAAATGAACAATTGCGGGCGGCGCTCGTCACGCTGATCGGCGATATCGCCACCAATTATGCCCGGTTGCGCGGTGCGCAGGCCGATATTGCCATTGCGCAGCGCAATGCCGCTTCCCAGCGACAGACCGTTGCACTGACGCGCAGCCAGCTTGAAGCTGGCCAGATTTCTCAGGTCGATCTTCTGAATGCGGAAACGCAGGCCAGCAGGACAGAATCCCAGGTGCCGGGACTGCGGATCAACTATGCCCAGTATCTGAACCAGTTGTCCGTCCTGACCGGGCGGTCTTCATCGTCGCTGGCCAGCGTTCTGGACAAGCCGCGTCCGGTCCCGGCCATTCCGGGCAAGATATCAGCCGGACTTCCGGCCGATCTGTTGCTGAGCCGCCCCGATGTCCGTGCAGCCGAACGCGATTATGCAAGTTCCAATGCCAGCGTCGGCCAGAAGCAGGCCCTGCTCTATCCAAGTGTTTCGCTCACGGGGGCCATCAATACGGGCGGCGCCAATTTCGGCGATCTTGGAAAGCTGTCGACGATCAGCTGGAACTTCGGCCCAAGCCTGACCGTCCCGATCTTCCAGGGCGGGAGATTGAGCGCGGATGTGGATGCCGCGCGCGCTGCGCGCGACCAGTCCTTCATCGCCTATCGCAAGGTCATCCTGACGGCGCTCAGCGAAGTTGAAAATGCCAGCGTATCGCTCAACCAGAACCGTCTGCGCGTTGCGCAACTGCAGAAAATCGTGAGCAACAGCCGGAAGATCAACGAGTTGACGCTGGAGCAGTACAGGGCGGGCACCAAGAGCTTCGTGGATGTGCTGACGGCGCAACGCGATCTTCTCGGCGCGGAAACCGAGCTCAGTCAGGCGCGGACCGAGCTTGTGCTGAATTATGTCGCCTTGCAGAAAGCACTTGGCGGCGGCTGGAACGGCATCATCGACGTTGCGAAGCCGGAAGTCGTTGACAGCTATACAGGCCCCCGCATCGTCAAAACGACACGGATTCCTCCGCTGACAACCGATAAGAGACCACTATGAAACCCAAGTCGAAACGCCGTTTTCGCTGGCGCCTGTGGCTGGCGGTCCTCATCGCGTTGCTGATCGTCGGCTATTTCGTCGTTCGTGCGCTGACCAAGGAAGAGCCCCTGCCCGCCACGACAGAGATCAGGCGCGGCGAGATTGAAAGCTCGGTTCTTGCCACCGGCACGCTGCGGCCTAAAAATCTGGTCGCAATCGGCGCTCAGGCGACGGGCCGCATTCTTTCCCTGAAAGTGAAACCGGGCCAGCAGATAAAAGCCGGAGAGGTCGTCGCCCTGATCGACTCGACCAACCAGCAGAACGAACTGAACAAGGCCCAGGCGTCACTTCGCCAGAACGAAGCCACCCGTGCCCAGAATCTTGCCGATCTGGAACTGGCCCGGCAGGATCTGGCGCGTAACCAGATGATGATCGGCAAGAATGCCGTAGCGCGCGCCGATTACGACAAGGCGGTCAGCACCGTGAAGGTGAAGGAAGCGCAGGTCGAGAACAGCGAAGCGGCAATCGCTGCCGCGAAGGTCGAGGTGCAGATCGCCGAGACCAATCTCGCTTATACCCGCATAACCGCGCCCATCGATGGAACGATCCTCGCGACCGTGGTTCAGGAAGGCCAGACCCTCAACGCGCAGCAGAGCGCGCCGACAATCGCCATTCTGGGCCAGCTCGACACCATGAGGGTGGAGGCGGATATTTCGGAAGCGGACGTGACGCAGGTTCGCGAGGGGATGCCGCTTTATTTCACCATAGCGGGACAAAATTCGAAGCGTTACGATGCCGAGCTGGAAAAGATCGAACCCGCACCGGATTCCATCGTCAGCGACAAGAGCTTCACGACTACGGCAGTAAGTTCGTCCTCCAGCACTGCCACCGCTTCCGCCATTTATTACAAGGGCATTTTCACGGTTCCCAATCCGGATGGGCTGCTCAGGACCTATATGACCACCGAGGTTCATATCGTGCTCGCACGGGCAAAAGACGCCTTGATCGCGCCCGTAACCGCTCTGCAAGACACGGACGAACCCGGCAAGGCCAAGGTGCGCGTCGTGACCGGCGCTGGCAAGATCGAAGAACGGACCGTCGAAACCGGCATTACCGACAAGGTGAATATAGAAATTCGTTCGGGCCTGAACGAAGGGGACAAGGTCGTGACCGACAATCAGGTCGCGGCCCCCGCCCCGGCTGGTAGCTGACATGGCTGATGCGCCGCTGCTCTCGCTCAAGGGCGTCTCCCGGCATTACCCCTCGGGCGACGACTTCACGACGGTTCTGAACCATGTGAACCTGACCATCGAGCGGGGCGAGATGGTGGCGATCATCGGTGCGTCCGGTTCGGGCAAATCGACGCTGATGAACATTCTCGGCTGCCTGGACCGGCCGTCTGAAGGCGAATATCTGATTTCCGGCCGCGCCACATCGGAACTTGAAGCCGATGAACTGGCGCAGTTGCGGCGTGAGCATTTCGGTTTCATCTTCCAGCGCTATCATCTGCTGGGCGAGCTGGATGCGGTGGGCAATGTCGAAATTCCCGCCATATATGCAGGCCAGAAAAAGGAAGAACGGCGTCAAAAAGCCCGCATGATCCTGCAACGACTCGGGATGGGCGAACGCACGCATCATCGCCCGAGCCAGCTTTCCGGCGGACAGCAGCAGCGCGTTTCCATCGCCCGCGCGCTCATCAACGATGCGGAGGTCATTCTTGCCGACGAACCGACCGGCGCGCTCGACAGCCATAGCGGTGAAGAAGTTCTCGGCATCCTTCAGGAGCTCAACCGTGAAGGGCGCACCATCGTCATCGTGACGCATGACCGGCAGGTCGCCGCCCGTGCGCAGCGCATCATCGAAATTCGCGACGGCGAGATCATTTCGGATACGAGAAACGGTGAAACCGAACGCCCTGCGACGTCCGTGCCGGTTGAACAGGCCCCCGCCAGGCCAAGGCTTTTCGCCGGGATGTGGGATCGCTTCAACGAGGCGTTTTCGATGGCGCTTCGCTCGATGAACGCGCACCGTCTCCGCACCTTTCTGACCATGCTCGGCATTATCATCGGCACGGCATCGGTTGTCTGCGTGGTTGCACTGGGACAGGGGTCGCAGAAGCAGATTCTCGAGCAGATCAGCGATCTGGGCACCAATACGCTCTATATCAGCCCCGGCAAGGGATTTGGCGACCTGAAAGCGGCGCTTATCACCACGCTCAATCTGGCGGATGCGACCGAAATCGCGAAGCTGCCCTACGTTCTGGCGGCAACGCCGTCCAGTTCGACCAGTTCGACGATCCGCGTCGAGGACAAGGAAGTCAGCGTTTCCGTGAGCGGGGTCGGCGCAGATTATTTCGTTACCCGCAACAGCAAGCTGCTCGAAGGCCGCTTTTTCGATCAGCGCAACGTCAACGATCTGGCGCAGGTGGCGGTGGTCGATGAAACCGCCCGGAAGACGCTCTTTCCTCACGAAGCGGGTTCGGTCGTCGGCAAGACTATCCTTCTGAGCAAGGTGCCGGTACGGATCGTCGGCGTGGTCAAGGCCGAGGAACGCGGCATGGGTAGCGCGCAGCGGCTCGAAGTCTATGTCCCTTACACCACCGTGCAGACACGCATGACCGGCTCGCGTTCCCTGCAGATGATCCTTGTGCGCGTCGCTGACACGATGGACCCGTCTGAAGCGGAAAAGCTGATAACGGCATTCCTGACCAAGCGGCATGGCGAAAAGGATTTCTCGATCTTCAACACCGACAGCCTGCAAAAGACGATTCAGGCCACCACTGCGACGCTTGCCCTTCTCGTATCCAGCATCGCCGGCATATCGCTTTTCGTTGGCGGCATCGGGGTGATGAACATCATGCTCGTCGCCGTGTCGGAAAGAATCAACGAGATCGGCGTCCGCATGGCGATCGGCGCACGCCAGAGCGACATCCTGCAGCAATTCCTGATCGAGGCGATTCTGGTCTGCCTGATCGGCGGGGTTCTGGGCGTACTCATCGCCGTCGGTTTCGGCCTGCTGTTCGCGCAGTTCAACTCGATGTTCCAGCTCATCTATTCGCCGGCATCCATCGTGGTTGCGCTTGTCTGCTCCAGCCTGATCGGCATCGGTTTCGGCTTCATTCCGGCCCGAAATGCCTCGAGGCTCGACCCCGTCGTCGCGCTGGCACGGGACTGACGGGTGAGTCTGCCCGCGTCAGCGGCATTTACCTCCGGCGATGCGTGGAATGGCAAAATTAACAGGCCGCCGTCGCTACCTGTAATTGTTCGAATTCGAATAAATCAATATAAGAAACGTCTTTATCAAGCTGTTATTGTTTGGTTTTGTGTTGCAACCGATGGTGATATGCGTTGCGAACTGCCTTCCGGCGGCACGATTTGGCTGCAAGAAATTTCTGTCGTCTGGGCTGTTTCGGAAGGGGGTTGTTAACCTTCATTTTTTATTACTTGGGCTCATTCAGGCGACAGTATCTATGGTTCAGGTATCATGCGTAATTTGAGAGAAAATTTCCCCCCATCGACAGGAAATCGTGCAGAGAACGCTCAGGACCCGAAGCAGCCTCGCGGCCAGACGGGAAGCCACAATCCTGCCAGCGATGATGCCTGGAAAATCCATTTCTCGCTCGGTGAGAATGTTCGCTTTACCCGCACGCCGGAAGTCGAGCTCATGCGTCGCCGGGGCGAGGAACTGCCGAGCATCAATGAGCGGACGCAGGCGCATGCAGCCGACGCGGCGCCAGTGATCAGCGTTGAAAAGGTTGCCGAAGAGCAACCCATGGCTGTTGCCGAGCTTCAGAAAACCGTATCGCAGGGCATGGTTCGTTCGCCGGTGGCGCCCGTTCCCCCTGCAATGCCCGCGGTCCCCGTTGCTGTCGTCACACCGCCTGTAGAAGCCGCCCCGGAAGTGGTTGCTGTTGTAACCGAGCCTGCAACTCCCGAGCAGCCGTCGGCATTCACCTATCTATCCGACTTTGCCTTCTGGGAAGGCTGCGGCGTCGATACTGCGCTTGTGCCTGCGGAGCCTCTCGTTTCGGCTGTTCCGGCTGAACCGCGCAAGCCTTTGCCAACGGTCGAATCCATTCTGGCGCAGTTCCGCATTCGCGAATGGAACAAGCAACCTGAGCCGGTTGCTGCCGCCCCTGTCGAGCCAGTCGCGGAGACGCCGGTTGCCCCTGTTCCGGTCGAAGTGGCTGCACCGCAGCCCGTTGCTGTGACAGAAGTGGAAGCGCCTGCGCCACAGCCTGTCGCGGCCGAGCCGGAGATTGCGCCGGAAGTCGTCGGCGAAGCCACCGAAGATGAAATCGTGCTGACCGTTTCGGAAGCGGAAGAGCATGTCGTCGGGGACGTGGAAGTTGCCGAGCCGGTGATTGAAGCGCCTGCGCCGGTTGCAAAAGCCGCGCCTTCAATTGCGCTTTACCAGCCGCAGCCCCTCCCCCGTGCAGAAGCGCCCGTCATGCACGGCGCTTATGAGTTCCCGCCGCGCGACCTGTTGCAGATGCCGCCCGAACAGGACGGAGATGTCATCACGCAGGAAATGCTGGAACGCAGCGCCGGACTCCTCGAAAGCGTGCTGGAAGATTTCGGCGTGCGCGGCGAAATCATCCATGTCCGCCCCGGCCCGGTCGTCACGCTCTATGAGTTTGAACCGGCGCCCGGTGTCAAATCCTCGCGCGTCATCGGTCTGGCAGACGATATTGCCCGCTCCATGTCGGCGCTTTCCGCCCGCGTTGCGGTCGTTCCGGGCCGCAATGTCATCGGTATCGAACTGCCGAACGCCAACCGCGAAACCGTCTACTTGCGCGAAATGATCGACAGCCGCACCTTCGAGGCATCGAACTATCGCCTGCCGCTTTGCCTCGGCAAGGGGATTGGCGGCGAGCCTATCATCGCGGAACTGGCAAAGATGCCCCACCTTCTGGTGGCTGGCACCACCGGTTCAGGCAAGTCGGTTGCCATCAACACGATGATCCTGTCGCTGCTCTACCGCTTCAAGCCGGAAGAATGCCGCCTGATCATGGTCGATCCGAAGATGCTGGAACTGTCCATCTATGACGGCATTCCGCACCTGCTGACGCCGGTTGTTACCGACCCGAAGAAGGCCGTGGTTGCCCTTAAATGGGCCGTGCGCGAGATGGAAGAACGCTATCGCAAGATGGCCCGCCTCGGCGTGCGCAACATCGAGGGCTTCAATGCCCGTGCTGCTTCCGCCAAGGGCAAGGGCGAAACCGTGATGTGCACGGTCCAGTCCGGCTTCGACAAGGAAACGGGTGAAGCTACCTATATTCAGGAAGAACTCGACCTGACACCAATGCCTTACATCGTGGTCATCATCGACGAGATGGCCGACCTGATGATGGTTGCAGGCAAGGATATCGAAGGCGCAGTCCAGCGTCTTGCCCAGATGGCTCGGGCCGCCGGCATCCACCTCATCATGGCAACGCAGCGCCCGTCGGTCGACGTTATTACCGGTACGATCAAGGCCAACTTCCCGACCCGTATCTCCTTCCAGGTCACCTCGAAGATCGACAGCCGCACCATCCTCGGTGAAATGGGTGCCGAGCAGCTTCTCGGTCAGGGCGACATGCTGCATATGGCAGGCGGCGGACGCATCGTCCGTGTCCATGGTCCGTTCGTTTCCGACGAGGAAGTGGAAAAGGTGGTCAATCACCTGAAGGAACAGGGACGCCCGGATTATCTGGCAACCGTCACGGAAGACGAGGAAGAAGAAGACGCAGCGCAGGAAGCGGCTGTGTTCGACGCAACCGCGATGGGCTCGGAAGATGGCGATGACGTGTATGAGCAGGCCGTCAAGGTGGTGATGCGCGACAAGAAGTGCTCCACCTCCTATATCCAGCGCCGCCTCGGTATCGGCTATAACCGTGCCGCCTCCCTCGTCGAGCGGATGGAAAAGGACGGCCTGGTCGGTCCGGCCAATCATGTTGGAAAGCGCGAGATCCTGACCGGCAACCGCGACTGACCAGTAAGGCATGACAGAATGAAGCCGGATCGCGCCTGCGATTCGGCTTTTCTTCATGCTTTGCAATGGGTTGCAGACTGTTGCGCAGATGCGCTTGTCAAGACATAAAAATTGGTTAATACTTAGTTCATTCGTACATTCTTGATAATCGGTCGAGGCAGCCTCGGAAGCCGTCTCGTGCCCAGAATATAGGGAGAATGATCGATGAAAAGCATTATTATCGGTCCAGCAGCGAGCGATAAGGAACGCACAGTTACGCAGCAGATTCTGCGGCGCATCCATGAACAGATGCCAAAGCCTTCGGAAGACAAGACACAGGTCTGCAACGTATTGCGCCTGTCGAAGGGCGGCTATTCACACCGCAGACGTAAAATCCATAAACTTGCCTGATAACCAAGCGATATACTGAGATTTTTCCCAGCGCCACGCATTCGTCCCGAATGCGGCAGGCGCTGTAATTTTTTTGGACAGGCTGTTCAGTGCCGAAGAGCGAGCGCGCTGTAGAGCTTCGCGTCCTCTGGTTCCCCGGTCATACGCTCCGCCAGAATCCGCCCTGTCGTAGGCCCAAGCGTGAACCCCTGATGCCCGTGCCCGAAATTCAGCCATAATCCCTTGTGTCGCGGGGCTTCTCCAACGACTGGCAGCATTCGCGGCATGCAGGGTCGGCTGCCGAACCATGGCGTATGCTCCACGGGTGCGCCAATGTCGAAAAGCTCGCTTATGGCCTTGATAGACCTGTTCAGCTGCTCGTGTCGCGCCACGCTGCCGAGCGGCGTCAGCTCTGCCCCTGTCAGGATGCGCAATCCGGCGCGCATGGGTGTTGCAACGGTCGAATTGCTCACATCGAGAACAGGCACCTTCGGTCCCGCACCGGAGAAATGCTGATGGTATCCCCGTTTGATAACCAGCGGAATTTTATAGCCGAAAGTGCGAAGGATTTCCGGGCTCCACGGGCCGAGGGCGAGCACGACGTGGCGCGCAGCATGTGGGCCATCCGCCGTATCAATCTGCCAGCCGGAACCATCCTGCCGCAAGCCTCGCGCATCGCCTTGCACGAAAGTGCCGCCGCGCTTGACGAACAGGCTGGCATAGGACTGGACGAGCGCGCCGGGATCGGAACATGACCAGGGATCGGTCCAGTGAATGGCTCCGGCCAGATTTGCCTTCAAGGATGGCTCGGCGGCGCTGACTGCCTTGCCGTCCTCGATGATGCTGGCGACGCCGAATTCCTGCCTTTTCAGCTCCGCGTCACGTGCGGAAAGGTCGAACGATCGGGCAGACCGATGCAGTTCGCGCAATCCCGCCCGCCTGATAAGGTTTTCAGCGCCCGCCGCTTCGATCAGCGGCGCATGATCATCGGCAGCGCGCCGGATCATGCGTGCATAGAACTGCGATGCCGTGCGGTGACGCCCCGCTTCCGAATTATGCCAGTAGCGCCACAACGGGCCGACCTGGCGTGGCATGTCGCGAAGCCGCCATGCGACCTGATTATTGGCGCCGAACGCCGCCCTCAGCAGTTCCAGAGGGGCGCGTGGCAAGGCATAGGGGCTGACGGCCTCTGTCTGGATAATTCCAGCATTGCCATAGCTCGTTTCAGTTCCCGGACCGCTTCGGTCCACAAGAAGCACCGACCAGCCCCTTTCCTGCAAGGCGAGCGCTGTACCGACACCCACCATACCGGCACCCACAACGATGCAATCCGTCATATTCAGCCACTTCCAGAACTGGTGCGATTCTCTTTCCGCCACTATGGGAAATCCGGCTCGCAGATGACAAGTTCAGCGATCACGTTCTTTTGTGGTTCTGCCCTTTCTCGCCATTGCATTTTTGCTATAGAAGGCCACTTTCTCTATCAGGCTTTGTAGCTGCCGTGATTGAAGGACAGGATGATGCCCTCCCCCAAGAATGAACAACCCGTCCAGAAGCCTTCCTCGCGTTTCTTCATCGGCCTGTTTTCGGTGCTGGGCGCGGTTTTCTTCGTTCTATTCATGGGGCTTGGCATCTGGCAGGTGGAGCGCCTGCAATGGAAGCTCGATCTTATCGAACGGGTCGATGCGCGGGTCCATGCCGAGCCGGTCGCCGCACCCGCACGGGACGACTGGGCCAATGTCAACCAGAAGGATGACGAGTACCGCCGCGTCAAGCTGACCGGAACCTACCTGAATGACAAGGAAATACTGGTTCATGCGCTGACCGAACGCGGCGCGGGCTATTGGGTTCTGACCCCGATGCGCTCGCCCGACGGTGCGCTGACTTTCATCAATCGCGGCTTTGTTCCGAGCGACAGGCGCGATCCGTCTTCCCGCCACGAAACGCAAATTGCCGGGGAAACGACCGTAACCGGACTATTGCGCATGCCGGAACCGGACGGGTTTTTCCTGCGTCCGAATGATCCGGCGCGTAACGACTGGAACTCGCGCGATGTCGCAGCCTTTGCGCAGAAGCTCAATCTGGGTCAGGTCGCTCCCTATTTCATCGATGCCGATGCAAATTCCGCTGCCGGAGCGCTGCCCATCGGCGGTCTGACGGTCGTGAAATTCCGCAACAGCCATTTTTCCTATGCAATCACATGGTTCGCGCTTGCCGCCATGGTTGCCGGTGCCGCCATCTTTCTCTGGCGGCACGAGCGTAAATCATCAAACATGTAAGGCGTGACCGAGCGCCTTCATGCTGGCTTCGACAAAACCCTCGCTCAATGTCGGATGCGCGTGGATCGTTGCCGCGATGTCTTCCAGCCTTGCACCCATCTCCACGGCTTGCGCGAAGGAAGATGAAAGCTCGGATATGCCAACTCCGACGGCCTGAATACCAAGGATCAGGTGGTTATCCGCACGTGCGACGACACGGATCATGCCGTCTTCCCGCTCGACGGTCATTGCCCGGCCATTGGCCTGGAACGGGAAGATGCCGACCTGAATTTCATGGCCAGCCTTGCGGGCTTCATCCGGCGACAGGCCGACAGTGACGATTTCCGGATCGGTGAAGCAGACGGCAGGGATGCAGCGCTTGTCCCATACCTGGTTGCCGCCGGCAATGATCTCCGCCACCATCTCGCCCTGCGCCATGGCGCGATGGGCCAGCATCGGCTCGCCGGTCACGTCGCCGATGGCGTAGACGCCGCGCATGGAGGTGCGGCAGCGCTCGTCAATCCGGATGAAACGCCCATCCATATCCAGCCGGATTTCGCTCAAGCCCCAGCCATCGGTCTGCGGCTTGCGGCCTACCGTAACAAGTATCCTGTCTGCCTCGATGGTTTTCGTGGTTCCATCGGCGGTCAGGACTTCCAGCCCGGCCTCATCCTTTGAAAGTCCCTTGGCCGAAGTGCCGGTCAGGACTTCGACGCCGAGCGCCTTCAGGCGCGCCATGATGGGCCGCGTGAGTTCCGCATCATATTGCGGCAGGATGCGGTCTGTCGCCTCGACCACGGTGACCTTCGCACCAAGCTTGGCAAAGGCAGTGCCGATCTCAAGCCCGATATAGCCGCCGCCGACGATGGCGAGCTTTTCCGGTATCTTTTCCAGCGACAGCGCCTCGGTGGATGAAATGATTTTTCCGCCGAAAGGCAGCGCCTGAATTTCAACGGGAACCGAGCCGGTCGCGATCACGATGTTTTCGGCGTGGATCGTCTGGCGACCCGTATCGGTTTCAACGAGAACGGTCTTTCCGTCGAGAAAACGCGCCTGTCCATGGAACATGCGCACACGCGAGCGTTTCAGGAGACCGGCAACGCCGCTGTTGAGACGGTTGACGATGCTGTCTTTCCATTCGAGCGTTCTGGCGAAATCGATGGCCGGGTTCTCGGCGGAAATACCGAGCGCGCCCTTGGATGCAAAGACGGAAAGCCGGTGAAATTCGTCGGCCGCATGGATCAGCGCCTTGGACGGGATGCAGCCCACATTGAGGCAGGTGCCGCCAAGGCGCGTCTTCTCCACCAGCACCGTATCAATGCCAAGCTGGCCCGCCCGGATGCCGCAGACATAGCCGCCGGGGCCGCCGCCGATGATCAGGAGTTTGCAGGAAATCTCGCTCATTCGATCAGCCTTCTACAAAAATCATCGCAGGCGCTTCCAGAAGGCTTTTCAGCTTCTGCACGAAGACCGCCGCATCCCAGCCGTCGATCACGCGGTGGTCGAAACTGCATGACAGGTTCATCATCTTGCGCGGCACGAACTGCACCCCGTCCCACATCGGACGCACGGCCATCTTGTTGATGCCCACAATCGCGACTTCCGGACGATTGATGATCGGCGTCGTGGCGATTGCGCCGAGAGCCCCAAGCGACGTGATGGTGATGGTGGAACCGGTCAGTTCCTCCCGCTTGGCGGTGCCGTTGCGGGCGGCATCGGTCACGCGCGACAATTCGGAAGCCGCCGCAAATACGCTCATGCTTTCCGCGTGGCGCACCACCGGCACGATCAGGCCGTTCGGCGTCTGTGTGGCAATGCCGACATGCACGCCGCCGAACTGGCGGATGATGTCCGCTTCGTCATCGAAATGCGCGTTGAGGCCGGGCTGTTCCTTCACGGCTTTCACAATTGCCCGGATGATGAACGGCAACAGCGTCAGGCGCGGACGGCCTTCCTTCTTCTCGTTATTGAGACTATTGCGCAGTTCTTCCAACTGCGTGACATCGACCTCTTCGACGATAGTGATATGCGGAATGTGGCGTTTCGCTTCCGCCATGCGTTCGGCAATCTTGCGGCGAAGGCCGATGACCTTGATCTCATTGACCGAGGTGTCGGTCGCGTAGCCGGATAGAGCGGGAGCCGCGCCGGTTTCCTGCTGGAAATAGAGATCGAGATCGTCATGCGTGATGCGTCCTGCCGGTCCGGTGCCGCGAACCCGGCGCAGATCGACGCCCCCGTCGCGAGCACGCAGCCGGACAGAAGGCGTGGCAAGCGGCTTTTCACCTTCCTGGCGAACCGGTCCCGCGCCGGAGAAGGCACTGCCTGCGGCTTCGCGCTTCGGTACAGCGGGTTTCGGTGGAACAGGCGTCTGCAACAGAACAGGTGTTTCAGGCGCCGGCGCCGGTAGGGGTTTGGCCGCTTGCGCTGCCGCTGGAACCGGCTTTTCCTCAGCCTGTTCCTCCGGCGAGCCGCCCTCGATCTCCAGACGGACCAGTTCGGACCCGACCGCGATCTTCTCGCCTACCTCGCCATTGATGGCGATGACCTTGCCAGCGCGCGACGAGGGAATTTCCACCGTTGCCTTGTCGGTCATGACGGCTGCGAGAAGATCATCCTCGCGCACGACATCGCCGACCTTCACATGCCATTCGACGAGTTCGGCCTCGGCAACGCCTTCACCAACATCGGGGAGCTTGATCGTAAAATGTGCCATTTGCTTCGCCCCCTCAAGCTTCCATGATCGATGTAAGCGCGCGGCCCACCCGGTCCGGACCGGGGAAATAGGCCCACTCCTGCGCATGCGGATAAGGCGTATCCCATCCTGTGACGCGGATGATTGGCGCTTCCAGATGGTAGAAGCAATCACGCTGCACGAGAGCGGCAAGCTCCGCGCCATAGCCGCAGGTCAGCGTCGCCTCGTGCACGATCACGCAGCGCCCGGTCTTCTTCACCGAAGCCATGATGGTGTCGGTGTCGAGCGGCAAAAGCGTGCGAAGATCGATCACTTCCGCATCGACGCCGGTTTCCTCGACGGCGGCAAGCGCCACATGAACCATCGTGCCATAGGCAAGCACGGTCACGTCGCTGCCTTCGCGGCGAATAGCGGCCTTGCCAAGCGGCACGGTGTAATAGCCTTCCGGCACATCGCCGAGATCATGCTTTTTCCACGAGGTCACCGGGCGATCATGATGCCCGTCGAAAGGCCCGTTATAAAGGCGCTTCGGCTCGAACATGATAACCGGATCCGGGTCTTCGATCGCCGCCAGCAGCAGGCCCTTCGCATCGGCAGGCGTGGATGGCATGACGGTTTTCAGGCCCGACACGTGTGTGAACAGCGCCTCCGGGCTCTGGCTGTGCGTCTGCCCGCCATAGATGCCGCCGCCGGAAGGCATGCGGATCACGATAGGACAGGTGAACTCGCCCGCCGAGCGATAGCGCAGTCGCGCCGCTTCCGAAACGATCTGGTCATAGGCCGGGTAAACATAATCCGCAAACTGCACTTCAATGCAGGGGCGAAGGCCGTAAGCCGCCATGCCGATGGCAGTGCCCACGATGCCAAGCTCGCTGATCGGCGCGTCGAAGCAGCGTTCCTTGCCGTATTTCTTCTGGAGGCCAGCCGTACAGCGGAAAACACCGCCGAAATAACCCACATCCTCACCGAACACGACGACATTCTTGTCGCGTTCCATGGCAATGTCATGGGCGTTCTGGATCGCCTCGATCATGGTCATCTTGCTCATGGATTAAAACCCCGCTTCCTGGCGCTGGCGGATAAGATGCGGCGGCGTTTCAGCATAGACATCCTCGAACATGTCGCGCATGGATGGCTTGCGGCCATCATGCAGTGTGCCAATGGCTTCCGCCTCGCGCTGTGCGGCCACCACCAGATCCATCACCTCGGCTTCCGCCTGCTTGTGACGCTCGTCCGACCAGACACCGCGCTTGATAAGATGGTTCTTCAGTCGCAGGATCGGATCGCCAAGTGGCCATGCATCGCTTTCGGCTTTAGGGCGATAGGCGGACGGATCATCCGAGGTGGAATGCCCGCCAGCGCGGTAGGTCACATATTCGATGATGGTTGGCCCGAGATTGCGCCGGGCGCGTTCCACCGCCCATTTTGCAACCGCATGGACGGCCAGATAGTCGTTGCCGTCGACGCGAAGCGCCGGAATGCCGAAACCGTGCCCACGTGCGGCGAAAGTGCCGGAGCCGCCGCGTGCAATGCCCTGGAAGGTGGAAATGGCCCACTGGTTGTTGACGATGTTCATCACCACCGGGGCCTTGTAGGTCGAAGCAAAGACCAGTGCCGCGTGGAAGTCGCTTTCGGCTGTCGAGCCATCGCCGATCCATGCGGCGGCGATCTTCGTATCGTGGCTGATGGCCGACGCCATGGCCCAGCCGACGGCCTGCGTATATTGCGTTGCAAGATTGCCGGAGATGGTGAAGAAGCCGTGCTCCTTCGAGGAATACATCACCGGAAGCTGGCGGCCTTTCAGCGGATCGTGCTCATTGGAGAAAATCTGGTTCATCATGGTGACGAGCGGATAATCGTCGGCGATGAGCAGTCCGGCCTGACGATAGGTCGGGAAATTCATGTCGCCCTTGCGCAATGCCTTGCGGAAGGCGCAGCTTACCGCCTCCTCACCCAGATGCTGCATATAGAACGACGTCTTGCCCTGGCGCTGCGCCATCATCATGCGCGCATCATAGGCGCGCAGGATCATCATGTGGCGAAGACCCTCTTTCAGTTCGTCGTCGGTAAGTGTTCCTGCCCACGGGCCAACCGCCTCGCCATCACGATTGAGAACGCGGATGATGCTGAAAGCCAGATCGCGCATCGCTTCCGGTTTTTCATCGATCTCCGGTCTGCGAACGCTGCCCGCGCGCGGGATTTTGACATGGGAGAAATCCGGCGCGTCACCTGGCCGCCATTCCGGCTCGGGAACATGCAGGGATAGTACGACATCATCGCTCATGCGGGGAACCCTCGAAACTGGCCTGGCCACTGGCCTCGCAAATTTACGGAATGTCGAACGGGAAAATTTAAGACTGGTTCCGGAGCCCCCGGACCCGCTTTCGGCGCGTGAATATCACGCCGCCGATCTTGCTCCTCCCATGCGACATGGCGCCGATTTCCTCCTTCGGCACCATCCGCATTCAGGGTGGAACGGGTTCAAAAATAAAGCAAGATTATTTTTCGTGCCCCTTGGCACTCTTTCGTGAAACGGGTTCGCTCCTACCTGACCAGGGGGCGACGTCCATTGGACGAAACAAGCTTAGTTCCGCGATTTAAAAGGGATTTCAACTCGAATGTTTAGCGTCCCGATACCGCAACATTATTGCTTTTGATTGACGATAACGTCAGTACCCATCGGTACTATTCCGGCTCGTGCGAGCCATGTTGCCATCACTCATGAAACCGTGTGAGGCGTTTTGTCCATATTGGCCCGGCACGATTTGCAGCCACCGGACCAACCCGATTCTCCAAAAGAAAAGCCGCACCCGCGAGGGTACGGCTTCAATAGAAACTACGAATGTGGCTCTAGCGGATCGCCTTGCCGTTCGCATCGAACCGATGCACCTTGCCGTCATCGGGCGTGATGAAGATCACGTCGTCCTCATTGTAGTGGTGCTCGCCGAAGAGCCGCACTGTGATCAGGCCTGCTGCTTCTGTTTCGACGTAAAGGATCGTATCGGCCCCAAGATGTTCGGCATGGATAACCTTGCCTTTCCATCTGCCGCTATCGCGGCTGACGGAAATATGCTCGGGCCGGATACCGACCGTCTTCGCCCCTTCGTCGCCGATGCGGGTGCCGTCAACGAAATTCATCTGCGGCGAACCGATAAAGCCCGCGACAAAGAGATTATCGGGCTTGTTATATAGCTCCATCGGCGAGCCTACCTGCTCGATGCGACCGGCATTGAGAACGACGATGCGGTCCGCCAGCGTCATGGCCTCGACCTGATCGTGCGTGACATAGATCATCGTCGCCTTCAGCTCGCGGTGCAGCTTGGCGATCTCAAGCCGGGTCTGGACGCGAAGTGCCGCATCGAGGTTCGACAGCGGTTCGTCGAACAGGAACAGTTCCGGTTCGCGCACCAGTGCGCGGCCGATGGCGACACGCTGGCGCTGGCCGCCCGACATTTCCGCCGGGCGCCGTTCCAGATACGGGTCGAGCGACAACATGGCGGAAGCCTTCGAAACGCGCGTTTCGATTTCGGCTTTCGGCGTGCCTGCCTGCTTGAGGCCAAGTCCCATATTGTCCTTGACCGACAGGTGCGGATAAAGCGCATAGGACTGGAACACCATCGCAATGCCGCGCTTGGAGGGCGGCGTCACGGTTACGTCCTCACCATTGATGAGCACCTGCCCGGAGGAAACGTCTTCCAGCCCGGCGATGGAACGCAGCAGCGTTGACTTCCCGCAGCCGGACGGCCCGACGAAGATGATGAATTCCCCGTCCTGCACTTCCAGATTAATGTCTTTCAGGACTTCCTGCGCACCGTAGCGCTTGTGTACCGATTTGAGTAGCAGCGATCCCACGTATCAAATTCCCTTACAATTTGACCGGCTTGCCGGTGCGCACACTTTCATCCGCTGCAAGGCAGATGCGCAGCGATTGAAGCGCGTCATCCATATGGCGGTTGAGATCGATATCCTCGCGAATGGCCTTCAGCATGTAGGCCTGCTCGCGTTCACACAATTCCTGATGCCCCGGCTCGTCTGCCATGGAGAGGTCCGTATCCGGTTTCAGGAACTTGCCATCGGCTCCACGCTCGGCGCGGTGAACGCGGATGGTCGAGGTCTTGGTATGCGCGTCTACATCGTCGGATTTCGTCACGGCCTCGTTCATGACGATCGAGACGCAGCCATTGGGCGAGATGACGTCCTTCACGAAGAAGGCGGTCTCCGACATCATCGGGCCCCAGCCCGCCTCGTACCAGCCCACCGTACCGTCATCGAACAGCACCTGTAGATGGCCGTAATTATACATGTCTGGCTTGATCTCGTCGGAAAGGCGCAGGCCCATGCCGCGCACTTCCACGGGCTTGGCGTCGGTAATCTGGCACATGACGTCCACATAATGCACACCGCAGTCGACGATGGGCGACGTGGTGTTCATCAGGTTCTTGTGGGTTTCCCAGGTCGCGCCGCTGGACTGCTGGTTGAGGTTCATGCGGAAGACATAAGGTCCGCCAAGCTGGCGCGCCTCGGAGATGAGCCGCATCCAGGATGGATGATGGCGCAGGATATAGCCGATGACGAGCTTGCGCCCATTGGCCCGCGCGCAGTCGATCACGCGGCGCGCATCTTCGACCGTCGTTGCAAGCGGCTTTTCCACGAACACATGCGCACCCTGCTCCATCGCGGCGACGGCATAATCCGCATGGCTTTCCGAATAGGTGGCGACGCAGGCGAGATCGGGCTTCAGTTCCTTCAATGCTTCCAGGAAGGAAGGATGAATTTCATAGCCCGCCAGCTCGTCCGGAACCGCAACCTTGGTGCGATTGACGAGACCGACAATCTCAAAACCGGGATTGCGATGATAGGCGAGCGCATGGCTGCGGCCCATATTGCCGAGACCGGCGGAAAGAACACGAACAGGATTTTGCATTGCAGAACTCATTTTACAGCTCCCGCGGTAATGCCGCGGATCAGCTGCCGCGAGAAGAGAACATAGAGGATGAGGATCGGGAACATCGCCAGTGAAAGGGCCGAAAGAACAGCGTTCCAGTTGGTGACGAACTGACCGATGAAGAGCTGAGAACCGAGCGTTACCGTCTTGGTGGCTTCGCTTGGCGCAAGGATCAGCGGGAACCAGAGGTCATTCCAGATCGGGATCATGGTGAAGACGGCGACGGTCGCCATGGCAGGCCGGATAAGCGGCAGCACCAGCTTGAAGAAGATGGCATATTCCGACATGCCGTCTATTCGCCCGGCATTCTTCAAATCGTCGGACACGGTTCGCATGAATTCCGACAGGATGAAGATCGCCAGCGGCAGGCCCTGCGCGGTATAGACGAGGATAAGAGCCGTCAGCGTATTGACCAGACCGACCGCCACCATGCCTTGCAGCAGGGCCACCGTGCCGAGCCGGATCGGGATCATGATGCCGATGGCGAGATAGAGGCCCATCAGCGTATTGCCCTTGAAGCGGTATTCGGCGAGCGCGAAGGCTGCCATTGCTCCGAACAGGATCACGAAGAATATGCTGACCACGGTAACGATGGCGCTGTTCTGGAAGTAGGTCAGAAACGAGCCTTGCTTGAGAACCGTCTCATAACCGATGAGACTGAAACTTTCCGGTGTCGGAAACTGCAACGGCGTGCGGAAGATTGCGTTGCGGTCCTTGAAGGAATTGATCAGCGTCAGGGCCACCGGAAACACGGCGATCAGCATGTAGAAGATCAGGGCCGCATGGACGAGCGTGGTGCGAAGGGGCGATGTGCGTGCTTTCGACATGGTCTCGTCCTCAGAACTGATAGCGGCGCATGCGGCGCTGGATGCCGAACAGGTAGAGCGACACGCCTGCCAGAATGATGAGGAACATCACGGCGGCGATGGTCGCGCCCATCGACGGATTGCCAAGCTGCAACTGGAAGCCGAAGAAAGTGCGGTAAAGGAACGTGCCCAGAATGTCGGTCGACTTGTCCGGTCCCGCCAGCGCGCCCTGCATCGAATAGATGAGATCGAACGCATTGAAGTTGGCAACGAAGGTCATCACCGAGATCAGGCCGATCGATGGCAGGATCAGCGGCAGCTTGATCTTGAAGAACTGGCTCCAGCCGGTAATGCCGTCGCATTCCGCCGCCTCGATGATTTCATCGGGAATATTGAGCAGCGCCGCGTAGATCAGCATCATCGGAATACCGACGAACTGCCAGACCGAGACGAGTGACACAGTGACGAGAGCCGTATCGGCCTTGCCGAGCCACGGGCCGAACAGCCATTTCAGCCCGACGAGATCCATCATCCATGGAGCCACGCCCCAGATCGGCGACAGGATCAGTTTCCAGATGAAGCCGACGATAACGAAGGACAACAGCGTCGGAAGAAAGATCGCCGTGCGGTAGAAGGCGGCGAAACGCAGCTTCGGCAGCGACAGCATGGCCGCCAGCAGAATGCCGATCGGATTTTGAACGAGCATGTGAATGCAGAAGAATATGAAGTTGTTTTTCAAGGCATTCCAGAAATCACGCGACCAGTTCGGATCGCCGAAAAGTGCCTGGAAGTTCGCGAACCCCACGAAAGTGCGCTGTCCGTCGACGACATTGAAGAATGCCTGCCGCAAGGTCTCGATCAGGGGCAGGACCATCACTGCCGTGTAGATCAGGACGCAGGGCAGAAGAAACACAAGTATATGCCAGCGCCTCGGGCGCTTGTGCACGATACCTGTCATGTCGGCAGATTGGCTCATATAGGCATTCGCTCTTCAAGAGCATTTCCAGCAGAGGATGAACCGCTTGCATTCGGAAATGCATAAAACCGATGGCTGGCGTTCTTTCTCACGAGAAAGCGTGCAAACCGGAGAAAGCCGGGCTTCCCCTCCCCGCACGCTCGCGTCATTTTAAACTGACACGGAATGCACCGAATGCAAAACGGCATGTCGATGCGCCAGACGAAAAGATATGGGCGGCGCGCCCCCGCGATCGCCGCCCATAAAGCCCCGCGTGTTTATTTCGCAGGCTTGAACCAGCTGTCGAGACCTTCCTGAAGCTTCTTCGCAGCGTCTTCCGGCGTTACGGTGCCGTTGATGACGTTGGCCGACTGAACCCAGGTTTCATTTTCGAGGTTCGGCGTGCCACGCGACAGAATCTGGTAGGTCGAACGAATGGTCGGCTTGCACTTTTCGCGCCAGGAAACAAATTCCTGCGCCAGCGGATCGCTCATCTTCACCGCGGTCGAGTTCAGGCTGAAGAAGCCCGGCAGCGCGTTGGCGTAGATTTCAGCGAATTCAGGCGAAGCAACCCAGTTCAGGAACACCTTTGCCTGTTCTGCGTGCTTGCTCGAAGCGTTGAGACCGAGGCCGATGTCGTTGTGGTCGGAGATGTAGCAGGTGTCGCCTGCATTCTTGACCGGCGGCGGGAACGCGCCCATCTTGAACTGCGCCTGCGTATTGAACAGGCCGATTTCCCACGAGCCTGCCGGATAGATGGCCGCGCGACCGAGGGTGAACAGGTTCTGGCTGTCCGGATAGGTCTGCGCTTCGAAACCGTCGCCCAGATAGTCCTTCCACTTGGCAAGAACCTTGAACGGCTCCACCCACTGCGGGTCGGTCAGCCTCTGCGTACCGGCGATCAGTGCCTTGCGGCCCTCTTCGCCCTTCCAGTAGGTCGGGCCGATGTTCTGGTAGCCCATGGTTGCGGCTTCCCACATGTCCTTCGTGCCCATGGCCATCGGGATGTAGTCGCCGTCTGCCTTGATCTTTTCGAGAACGTCAAAGAATTCGGCTTCCGTGGCCGGAACCTTGAGACCCAGCTTGTCGAAGGCTTCCTGATTGTAGATGAAGCCGTGAATGACCGAAGCCATCGGCACGCAGAAGGTCTTGGAACCGTCGTCGGTGGTCCAGGCGGACTTGGCGACGTCGGAGAAGTTCTTCATGCCTTCCAGATCGGTGAGATCGGCGAGCTTGCCCTTGTTGAAGAGCTCAAGCGAAGTGTCGAAAGGACGGCAGGAAATGAGGTCGCCGCCCGAACCGGCGTCAAGCTTGGCATTGAGGGCCGCGTTGAATTCGGTTGGCGCGCTCGGTGCGAAATTGATCTTGATGCCAGGGTTCTTGGCTTCAAAAGCCGGAATGATCTTTTCCTGCCATATCTGCAGATCGTCGTTACGCCAGCTTTCAACCGTCAGCGTAACGTCTTCGGCCAGCGCAGCCGATCCCGACGCCAGAAGCGTGGAACCCAGCAGCATGAGTTTGAACGTATTACGAACCATTTGACCTTCTCCCGTTTTTTGAGCGCGGATGCGCAAAAGAGGCGAAAGCACGCCAGACCGCTTCGGTACGATCACTCCTCGCGTTACGGGATTGTACCGGGCCCCCGCCGGTTGTCTCCATCCCAAATCCGCGTGACCCACGCACTCAGCGGCACTGCGCTCCCCTTCTGCTGAAATTAATGCCAAAAACGTACCAATTGTCCAGAGAAGTTTACAACTTTCGCGCAGAAAAATTCAGAGCGGCTTTTTTTCCTTAATTGTTTCAATGAATTAATCAAATTTTTCACAAGTCGACAAATCTGCTTGGTTAATGGTATTTTTTTGGTATCTTCAAGCCGGAGGTATCTTCATGACTGAATTCTTCATTGGCGTTGATGGCGGTGGCACCGGATGCCGTGCTGTTGTGGCCGGCAGCGATGGTGCGATTCTGGGTTCAGGGCGCAGCGGCTCTGCCAATATCGTCACCGATCCGCAGACGGCGCTGATCAATGTGATCGCGGCGGTCGACAACGCTTTTGACGATGCCGGGCTGGACAAGGCGCACTATGCAAACAGCCACGCGGTTCTTGGCCTTGCCGGCGGCAATGTCGAGGGTGCGGGCGTACCGATAGAACGCGGCCTGCCCTTTGCGCACTCCGATGTGGAATTCGACGGCGTGATTGCGCTCCAAGGCGCGCTTGGCGATCAGGATGGCATCGTCGCCATTCTTGGAACCGGTACGGCCTATATCACGCGACGGAACGGCCGCATCCATTCGGTCGGCGGCTGGGGTTTTCCCTTGGGCGACCTCGGCAGCGGCGCGCGGCTCGGTCAAAGCCTGCTGCAGGAAAGCCTGCTTGTGCATGACGGCATTCATCGACGCACGCGCCTGACGACCGATCTCCTCGATGAGTTCGACAATAACCCCGACAATCTGGTCGAGTTCGCCTGGACGGCAAAACCCGGCGACTTCGGCAAATATGCTCCGCGTGTTTTCCAATATGCCAGTGAAGGCGATGAAACGGCGCGTATGCTGCTGGAGCGCTCCGCCGGTTATATCAGCGAAACGCTCGACATGCTGATCAATCAGGGCGCCGAACGCATCAGCCTGCTTGGCGGCATGGCGCCGCTCTATGTGGAATGGCTGCCTCCCCACCAGCAGGCGCTTCTGGTCGCCCCCGCGGCGGATGCATTGACAGGCGCGCTTCAGCTCGCTCTCAAGCGATATGGGCCGCAAAATGGAAGGGCGCGCGAATGAGCGGAAATTTCAGCGCTTTCCTTCCCAAGAACCTCCAAGGTTCCGCCCCTTCTTCCGGAGGGCCGCTTTACATGCAGTTGCGCCAGTCGCTGGAAGCCGCGATCCGCGCCGGACAACTGGTTGACGGCGAAGCCCTGCCGCCGGAACGCGACATCGCCGAATATGCCAATATCAGCCGCGTCACTGTGCGAAAGGCCGTGGACGATCTGGTAAAGGCCGGGCTTCTGGTGCGCCGTCACGGTTCCGGCACTTTCGTCGTGCGTCCGAGCGAGCGCGTGCAGCAGTCGCTTTCCATGCTGACCTCGTTCACCGAAGACATGGCACGACGCGGCATCACAACGCAATCCAAATGGCTGGAACGCGGTCTTTACTATCCCTCGCCCGAGGAAATGATGAAACTGGGCGTTTCCTCGGAAACCCGCGTTGCCCGCCTTGGCCGTCTGCGCATGGCGAGCGATCTGCCGCTGGCCATCGAACGGGCCAGCCTCTCGAGTGAAATCCTGCCCGACCCGGATGCGGTCAAGGGTTCGCTCTATGCCGAACTGAACCGTAACGGGTTTCGCCCCGTTCGCGCTGTCCAGCGCATCGCCGCCTGCAACATCAAGGACCCGGATGCACGCATTCTTGGCGTCAAGGAGGGAGACGCTGGCCTGTCCATCGAGCGGATTTCCTATCTGCCCTCCGGCCGGGTGGTCGAATTTACAAAATCACTCTATCGCGGCGATGCTTATGATTTCGTGGCGGAGCTGACGATACCGCAGCCTTGAATGAGTTTATCAATGAAAACGGCCCGTTTCCGGGCCGTTTTGGTTCGTATCAATGATGTTTCTTGCCTTCCCGGGCCATATCCGCCGTCGGATCTGCCGACAGGCGCCTGCGCGCCCGGTCGTCCATCAGCTCATACCACATGGCATTGAGCACGGCGAAAGCTGCTGCAAGCGGAAGCCCCAGTAACCAGGAAAAATACCACATCTTGCTTCCTTTCCGATTAGAGCATTTCCAGCAAAAGTGCGAAGCGTTTTTGCGTAGGACAATGCGTAAAACAAAGAGATAGAGCGCTCCAGCGGCTCCGGTTGAACCGGAACCGCTCTAATAGGCGTGGTTGCTGTCGTCTTCGATCATGTCCTTTTCGACCTTGCCCCACAAAACCTTGTAGACCCAGGACGTGTAGACGACGATCAGCGGCAGGAAGATGAGCGTCACCACCAGCATGATGAACAGTGTCATATGGCTGGAAGACGAATCCCACACCGTCAGGCTGGCGCGTGGATCGAGCGACGATGGCAGGATGAACGGGAACATCGACACGCCGACCGATGAAATGATGCCGAAAATCGACAGCTTTCCAAACAGCAGCGGCGCGACTTCACGACGGCTGCGCAGCGCGACGAAGACCGCAAGCGCTCCAAGGATGCCGAGCGCCGGAGCAATCAGCAGGATTGGATAGTTCGCATAATTGGCGAACCATGCGCCGTGATCCAGTTCCACCGTCTTGCGCAGCGGATTGGACGGGCCGTCCGTGACGACAGCGCTTGTGATGCGGTAGCCCGAAATCCAGAGCCAGCTGATCACCCCGGCCAGAACATAAAGGACAACGGTCAGAAGCGACGCGATGCTGCCATAGAACCGCGCACGCGCCTGTACTTCCCCGGTCGTTTTCAGGACCAGCCACGAGGCGCC
Organism: Brucella sp. RRSP16; assembly: GCF_052246815.1. NCBI lineage: Bacteria > Pseudomonadati > Pseudomonadota > Alphaproteobacteria > Hyphomicrobiales > Brucellaceae > Brucella > Brucella sp. RRSP16. The sequence continues at coordinate 23,533 of NZ_JBQQAM010000015.1, read as the reverse complement.
ATGCATGGAGAGCATCGTGACTGAGAGCACACCGCAAAGCAGCGCGAACGGATTGAGCAGGCCGAAGAACGAACCTTCGTAGAATATCTGAAGGTCGTCGGCGAGCCGGAAGGGAATGCCCTGCAGGACGTTGCCGACGGCAACGCCGAAGATGAGGGCAGGCACGAAACCGCCGATGAACAGCGCCCAGTCCCAGCCCTTTCTCCAGGCTTCGCTGTCCCGCTTGGAGCGATACTTGAAGCCGACCGGACGCAGGATGAGTGCGAACAGGATGACAAACATCGCCAGATAGAAGCCCGAGAAGGACACCGCGTAGAGCGGTGGCCAGGCGGCGAAAATGGCGCCGCCGCCCAGAATCAACCAGACCTGATTGCCTTCCCAGACCGGGCCGATCGTGTTGATGATGATGCGCCGCTCCACATCGGTCTTGCCGACCACCGGCATGAGAATGTCCACGCCGAGATCGAACCCGTCCATCGCGGCGAAGGCAATCAGCAATACACCGAGCAGTACCCACCAGATGATGCGCAGGGTTTCATAGTCCAACAAATCGCTGAGTATCATGATCCTTACTCCGCAGGTGCGATGCTGGCCGGGGCGAGAATTGCTTCCGGCTTGCTGTCGGGTTCAGGTCCGGCCTTGATGGCGCGGATCATCAGGCCCATCTCAATGATGAAGAGAACCGTATAGATCGCCACGAAACCAAGTATCGTCAGCAGCACTGTGGACGCCCCGAGGTTTGAGACGCCGACCGCCGTCGGCAATATGCCCTCGATGACCCAGGGCTGACGGCCGAACTCGGCCACGATCCAGCCCATTTCGGCTGCGATCCACGGCAGCGGTATCGCAAATACGGCTACCCGCAGCAGGAACGGATAACGGTCGAGCTTGCGACGGGCGGACAGCACGAAGAATGTGCCCGTCAGCAGGATCAGGAAGAAGCCGATGCCCACCATGATGCGGAATGCCCAGAACAGGGGCAGCACGCCGGGAACCGTGTCGTTGGCGGCCTGCGTGATCTGCGCGTCGGTTGCCTGACGCGGATCGTCGACATAGCGCTTCAGCAGAAGCGCATAGCCCATCCACTGGCTGTTATCGGCAAAAACGTCCTTCACTTCCTGCGGAACGGCGTTCGTATCGCCAGCCGCGCGGATTTTCTGCAAGGCGTCATAGGCGACGATACCGTTCCTGATATGGTTTTCCGCATTCTGGACCAGATCGTTGATGCCCTGGATCGGGGTTGTGAGAGAGCGGGTGCCGATCAGGCCCATGACCCATGGAATACGCACCGCGAAATGGGTTTCGCGCGCCTCCTGATTGGGGAAGCCGAAGACCGTAAACGGCGCAGGTGCCGGTTCCGTTTCCCACATGGCTTCGATGGCGGCGATCTTCATCTTCTGGTGTTCATTGGCCAGATAGCCGCTTTCGTCACCGAGAACGACAACCGAAAGCGAAGCGGCCAGACCGAAGGAAGCCGCGATGGTGATGGAACGCTTGGCAAGCTCTACCGAACGCCCCTTGAGGAGATACCAGGCGGAAATACCCAGGACGAAAATGGCTGCTGTGACATAACCGGCTGATACCGTATGCACGAACTTTGCCTGGGCGACCGGGTTCATCAGCACGGCGAAGAAATCGGAGATTTCCATGCGCATGGTTTCGGGATTGAACGCCGAACCGACCGGATTCTGCATCCAGCCATTGGCGATCAGAATCCATAGCGCCGAGAAGTTGGAGCCCGCCGCAACCGCATAGGTCGCCATGAGGTGCCCGACTTTCGACAGGCGATCCCATCCGAAGAAGAACAGGCCCACGAAGGTCGCTTCGAGGAAGAATGCCATGAGGCCTTCAATGGCGAGCGGTGCGCCGAAGATGTCGCCGACATAGTGGCTGTAATAGCTCCAGTTCATGCCGAACTGGAATTCCATCACGATGCCCGTCGCAACGCCCATCACGAAGTTGATGCCAAACAGCGTACCCCAAAATTTCGTCATCTGCCGCCAGATGAGTCGCCCCGTCATAACGTAAACGGTTTCCATGATGGCAAGCAGCACGGAAAGACCCAAGGTCAGAGGTACGAAGAGGAAGTGATAAAGTGCCGTGATCGCAAACTGCAATCGCGACAGGGAGACAATATCGAGTTCCATCTCTTTAAGCCGGTAGATCCGGCCCTCCTGGTGTTATGAGCTGCGCTCCAGCGCTGCCCCCTTTGAAAGCGGGCGGGTTCCTGAAAACCCGTTTCCCGCGCTTCAATTCCAACTACCGGTCCAAGTTCCGGTTAAGCCACCGACACGAGCCTTAACCGTCCCGGTGCTGTTCGCTCACCTCATGTTTTCGAGGATTTCGTCAAAGCGCCCTGTCTCCTTACCTACGGACTCAATTAGAGCGCCTTGATTTAAAACAATGATCCGTTCACAAATTCGCGCCTCGCGACGGATATGCGTGGCGATCAGCAATGTACGTGAACCCGCCCGCGCCTTGAGGCGCTCAAGGACATCCTCGGCTGTCGCATTGTCCAGACCCTCGGTCGGTTCATCCAGCAGCCAGAGCGGCGCATCGGTCAGAAACAGCCGCGCAAGGGCCAGGCGGCGGGCCTGCCCGCCCGACAACCCCAGACCGCCCTCGCCCAGCATCGCATCCAGCCCGGCTGGCAATTCCCTGATAAATGTCCCAAGGCCAGCGGCGTCCAGCGCATCCATCAGTTCATGATCGCCTGCATCGGCGCGCGCCAGACGCAGATTATCGCGAAGACTGTCCTGAAAAAGCTCGGTCCGCTGTGTGAGAAGGCGTGTCGGCAACACCGCGACACTGCCCTGCGTTGCTTGAATTTCTCCTGCGAGCAGACTGAACAGCGTCGATTTGCCTGCGCCGCTTGTGCCGACGATGGCGACACGCTCACCAGCAGCAATATCGAGCGTGATATTTTTGAGGGCATCGCGTTCGGCACCCTCATGGCGAGCGGAAACGCTTTTCAGCTGAACCGCCTTGCCATTCGCTGGCCGTTGCGGCGCTGCGGGTTCGGCCTCATCCGTCAGTTGAGGCGCGACGCGCTTCGCAGCGAGGACTGTGCGGCCAAGTTCCATCGCGCCGCGCCGCAATGCGGAAAAAGGCTCCATCGCGCCAAGAATGACGAGCATTCCGAGCGCTGCGACGGGGGCTCCTATCGTCTCTGCCTGCATCAATAATCCAACAGCGACGAGACCGCCTGCAAGCAAGGATGCGTGAACGATGCCGAAACCGGCGCCGGTAACGATTTCTATGCGGTTGAGCCTGCGATCCGATGCGGCGATGTAACCATCGGCGCGGGCCAATGCGAGCTTCTGATCTGCAAGCCGCCCGGCCATCAGAAGTTCGGTCTGACCGGCCACAAGATCGACCGTGCGGGCGCGCAGCGCTTCCGTGCCCTTGGCGCGCCGGCGCATGGATTTTTCGGAACGGCGGGCAGCTGCAAGCGGAATACAAAGACCAGCCGCAAGTAGGACGGTCGCCACCACCAGCCCAAAAATCGGGTTCATCAGACCGAGCGCGATACCGGCAACAAGGGCGGTGGCAAGCGCAGCGCCAATCGGCACCACCACGCGCAGATAAAGCGAGTCGAGCGCATCGATGTCCGCGGTCAGACGGAAGAGAAGGCGCGCCGGACGTTTTAGCAGCGTATTTGCAGCGCTTGGGCGCGCCCAGCTGCGGAACAGTTTTTCGCGCAGGGCCGCGAGGATCGCGAGCGTCGCATCATGGGTGACGAGCCGTTCGAGATAGCGTGAACCGGTCCGCAGGATCGCAAGCAGGCGAATACCGGCGGCGGGCGCGAACACGTCGAACACAACCGCCGTGGCGATGCTCATGCCTGCGATTGCCGTTGCGGTTATAAACCACCCCGACAGGCCAAGAAGTGCAATGCCGGCGAGGACCGTTACGGTTGCCGTTGCGATACCTGCAAGGAGAGCTGTTCCCTTGGTGCGGAAAAAGAGCCTGAGGATCGGCTGCAATGACTGGAAACCATTCATTCAGCTGCCCTCCTCTGCCAAAGCGGATCGTTGCTCACGCCGCCATCCAGACGGACGACGCGATCCATCCTGCGGGCAAGGGTTTCGTCATGGGTAGCGACGATCAGAGTCTTGCCTCTGGCAAGCTTCAAAAGACTGTCGGCAATGAGCGTTGCCGTTTCCTGATCAAGATGAGCGGTCGGTTCATCAGCCAGGAGAATATCTGCACCGGGATCGACAGCCGCACGGGAAAGCGCCAGCCGCAGGGCCTCGCCCCCGGAAATGCCGGCCCCGTTTTCACCAATCAGGCTGTTGCCGGTAACGCCCAGAACATGACCAAGCGCCATGTCGTCGATAATGGCCCTGGTGGCTTCCACGTCGGTGTGTCGGCCAAGGGTGATATTTTGACGGGCCGATCCGGCAAAGATGTGCGGTTTCTGTCCGATCCAGCTCATCCTTGCACGAAGTGCTGCTGCGGTTTCATCTGTCAGCGCCACGCCGCCGATCTCGATCCGGCCAGCCTGCGGAGCCGTCAGCCCGGCAACAAGCGCCAGAATGGTGGATTTTCCGTAGCCACTCGGCGCGAGCAGAGCTACGTGTTCTCCAGCCTCGATGTTGAGGCTGAATTCGTTGAGAACCTTGGCTCCCGTCCCGTAACTGAAGCCGATATTGTGCAAGCCCACTGTGGGGGTTCCGCTCATTGCTGTCGGGCTTTCGCTCTTTCCGACAACGGTCATCGGATGTTCGGAAAGCTTTTCCAGCGCGTCGATAGAAGCTTCACCCGCAGCGCGGTCATGCCAGACGGCGGAAAGATCGCGTAGCGGCTCAAAGAACGCAGGCGACAGAAGCAGGACGAAAAGACCTTCCGCCAACGTCAGCTTATGGCCCCACGCTCCGAAGTTGAGCTGGCCCAGCAAATGAAAGCCAATGTAGACCGCGACCATGGCGACGCCAATTGCCGCGAAAAGTTCAAGCACGGCGGATGACAGAAATGCGATGCGCAGGACGGACATGGTTTTCGAGCGCAGGGTTTCCGCATTCTCGCGCAACCGGTTCGCGGTAGCATCCACGGCATGGAATGTGCGGATGGTGGCAAGGCCGCGCAGGCGGTCGAGCAGAAAACCGTTCATGCCGCCAAGAGCGATAAGCTGCTTTTCACTGGCCGCTTTTGCGCGCCAGCCGATCAGCGCCATGAATATCGGTATCAGCGGGGCTGCAACCATCAGGACAAGCGCCGCAGCCCAGGAATACCAGAGCACGACTGCAATTATGGCCAATGGAACCAGCATGACGCGAATGCGCACCGGCACGAAACGGGAAAGATAAGGAACGACCATTTCCGCTTGTTCGGCAAGAATGCTTGCAGCCTCGCCGGATGATGGGCGCATCACATCGAGGGGCGAGCGCTCAGCAAGCGCCGCAACGGCATTGGTTCGCAGTCGGGAAAGCTCTTGCCGGGCGGCATCGAAAGCCTTCGCCGCACCTGCACTTTCGAGAATGCTGCGCAGGCAGCCAAGAATGAAGATGCCTGCAGCACTGTAATAGACGGAATTGTCGAAGCCGGTATCGGCCAGCCGCCCGATCGCATAAGCGAGAATGCCCGCCTGCGGCAGCCACAAAAGTGCGGCCAATGCCTGAAGATATGCCCCCCGCTTCAGCAAGGACGGAACAGGACGACGTTGCGGGCGGCGCGAACTTTGCCGGATGCCCGTCACTTCGCCGCCTTCTGCCGTCAATGTTTCCGTTCGGGGGACAACGGATGTCACTCTCGCTTAGACTCCTTTTTGGCCGATGTTCGCCCGCGCCCCAGCGCCACGATCCTGTCCGTGGTCTCAAGGAAGCGGGTCACCTTGGCGCCAAGCGCCAGGAGACTGGTCAAACGGTCCGTATCGAGCCGCTTGACGTCGTCGTACCAGTTGGTCAGCCTTTCGATCAGGCCGTACATGTCCTTCATGCGATCCTGCGCATAAAGATCGCTTTCGCCCTTCGGCTGTTCCATGAGGATCTCGCGCAGAACGGTAAGCGTGGGATCGATCTCGCGCTTCTTGCGCTCCTCGGCGAGCGTGCGCAGGATCTGCCACACATCGTCGGGCGTCGTGAAGAAATCGCGACGATCACCGGGAATGTGCTTCAGCAACACCAGATTCCAGCCTTGCAACTCGCGGATACCCATGGAGACGTTCGAACGTGACACACCGAGAGCGTCGACGATCTGGTCGGCGCAAAGAGGGTCAGGCGATATGTAAAGCAGCGCATATATCTGCCCCACGGTGCGGTTGATGCCCCAACGGCTGCCCATTTCTCCGAAGTGGAGCACGAACGATTGAACGATTGGCGACAATTCCAAAATTCTCTCTCCCGTAAATTCTGAATTTTCAGAAATTACTGAAAATCAGATAATTCAAATGGTCAGTTCCTTCAATCCGCTTGCCCCCGGGTCTGGCCCGAATGGACAATTGGCCGCAGCCCCGGGACACTCCTCCAAATGCCCGAAAAGACGATAGGCCGCTGCATCCCGCTCCGCGGTCGGTGGGCAATGATGCAGGGGATTCGGCAAATGGCAGATAAAGTTCCGGTCGGCAGGATAGCCGGTCTTGAAGCGAACTCCAAAACAGGTCTCCGGTCAGCCCGGAAGCGACAGCCGCCGTCTCCTGTCGGAGCAGGCGGTTTTCCCCATTTGGTGCGGCGGAAAACGCTGGCTTTCCGCCCTCTCCGCACCCTCGAACATCAAACCGACTATAGCGGGTCGGAAGATGAAGGCAGCTCCTTGCTGTCCTGCGTTCTGTCGCGATGGATCACGGCGCGGCTGAGCAGCATGAGCGTTACCGGCGTTGTGACAACCACAAAGACGGTAATGACCACTTCATGCAGAATCGGCTTCGATTGCAAGATGGAGAAAAATATAATCGACGCGATCAGGATCCCGCCCGCTCCGAACGACGAGCCGAGCGTGGGCGCATGAACGCGCTCGTAAAAGCTCTTGAAGCGGACGAGGCCGATGCATCCGACAAGCGTCAGGAACGCGCCGCCCAGCAGGAAAAATGAAATGATGACAGCGGCCCAGACGGGAATTTCGCCTGCATTGATCATTCGATCACCTCCCCGCGCATGAGGAATTTGGACAGCGCCACGGTAGCGACAAAGCCGAGAAGAGCGATAATCAGCGAGGCTTCGAAATAGATGATGCTGCCCGTGCGTATGCCGAATGTAATCAGCAGCAGCAACGCGTTGAGGTAAAGCGCATCGGTCGCAAGAATGCGATCCTGTGCGCGCGGACCGACCAGAAGCCTGTAGACTGCGCAGGCCATGGCGCCAAGAAGCATCAGCTGAGCGAAAAGCAGGGACCAGAAGATGATGACTGCGCTCATGCGGATTTCTCCCCCTCGATGATGTCGGCGGCTGTAAATATCTTGATGAGCGGCTGCTCATACCGTCCCTTGATCGTATCCCGCCACGCCTGCGCATCGTCCAGATCAAGCACGTGGATCGTCAGTTCGCGCCTTGCGGCGTTATAATCCACCCAAGCCGTGCCTGGCGTCGCGGTGATTATGCAGGCGAGCACGGCAAGCGCAGTCCGGTTTTCCAGATCGAGCTGGATGACGACGAAGCCCGGACGCCGCTTGCGCTTGCGCGACAGGATGATCCCCGCAACGGCGATATTCGATTGCAATATGTCATAGCTTATGGCTCCGAACAGCCAGAGCATGGTCGGGACAGAGCGAATATGGTTCTTCTGCGGCTGCAAGGCCGTCATGATGAGGCATGCAATGATTGCGATGATCGCACCGAGCAGGAACTGCGCCCGTGTGAAGCCATTTAAAAGCAGCCAGAACAGAAGCAGCGAGGCGAACAGAAGCGGATAAGGCAGGATTCTCTTCACTGTGCCTCCTCCGTTTGCATGCCAGCGCGCGGCGCATTGAGAACGCTGCTGATATAGGATGCAGGATTGTGCAGCGAACGCGCCGTTTCGTCCATGTAACGCATCGCCGGACCGGCTGCGATCGTCAGCGCCAGACAGATTGCCAGAAGTCCTGCGATCGGCACAACTTCGCGCACCAGAACACGCGGCACGTTACCTTCGAGCGAAGCCCAGAAGGTACGGATGCCGGTACGTGTCATCGCGATCAGGGCCGACAGGCCGGATAGGAGAACAAGCGCAACCAGTGCCCAGCTTGCCGGGCTGACCGGCATTGCAAGCTGCGGGGTTGCACCCTCTCCGTTGAACACCGCCGCCAGGATCAGAAATTTGGCGATGAAGCCCGAAAACGGCGGAAGACCGATCAGCAATATCGCGCAAATCCCGAAGAACGTGCCTAGGACGGCAAGGGTCGCAGGCAATACCGCGCCGATCTCGTCCTCTTCTTCTTCCTCCTCATCGTCACCATAGGCTTCCATGGTAACGGCGAGAACGTTGGCGGCTGCGTCCTGCCCACGTTCGATCAATTCGATCAGCAGGAAAAATGCGGCAATTGTGAGTGTCGAACTGACCATGTAGAAAAGTGCCGCACCTGTCATGGCGGTGTTGCCGCTGCCGATGGCGGCCAGCAAGGTGCCGGAGGATACTAGAATGCTGTAGCTGGCGAGACGTCCCATCGCTTGCGATGCGACGACGCCGATCAGGCCGAAGGCAAGCGTTACCATCCCGCCGAAATAGAGCCAGTCATTGCCGAAGCCATAGGATGAACCGGCACCGATGCCGAACATCAGCGGCGACAGGCGCAGAAGGACGTAGATGCCGACCTTGCTCATGATGGCGAAGACGGCCGCAACCGGTGCTGCTGCTGCAGTATAGGTTGGCGCGAGCCAGAAATTGAGCGGCCACATGCCTGCCTTGACGAGGAACGCTACGCCCAGCACCGCGGCGCCTGCTTCAAGCAGCATACGATCTTCGGGCGCTACCTGTGAAATCTTCTGCGCAAGATCGGCCATGTTCAACGTGCCGGTCACACCGTAGATCAGGCTGACACCGATCAGGAACAGCGACGAGGCGACGAGGTTGACGGCGATATAATGCATGCCGGCCTTCACGCGCGCCGGACCGGAGCCGTGTAGCGCCAGCCCGTAGGACGCAGCCAGCATGACTTCGAAGAACACGAAAAGGTTGAACAGGTCGCCGGTCAGGAATGCGCCGTTCAGTCCCATCAGCAAAAGCTGGAATATCGTATGGAAATGCGGACTGGCCTTGTGCCAATGGGCAAGCGCAAAGCTGAGCGATGCCATGCCGAGCAGGCTTGTCAGCACCAGCATGAGGGCCGCGAGGCGATCAAGCACCAGAACGATGCCGAATGGCGCGGGCCAGTTCCCGATCAGGTAGACCAGAGCGTCGGGCGCCCTTTCGCTCGCCATGCCTGCAAGCGTGATGGCAATCGCGATCAACCCCAGGGTCGAAATGGAGTTGATGGCCATCTTGAGCTTGCGCTTGCGCTCATCGAACAGCAGCAGGACGGCCGCCGTGACGAGCGGCAGGACGATTGGCGCAACGATGAGATGTGTTTTCCAGTCCAACATCAATTCTCCTTGCCGTCCACGTGGTCCGTACGTGTCAACCCGCGTGAGGCGAGCAGCACGACAAGGAAAAGTGCGGTCATTGCGAAGCCGATGACGATGGCGGTCAGAACGAGCGCCTGCGGCACAGGATCGGTATATTGCGTGGCCTGAACGTCAACACCGTTATCGAGTACGGGGGCCGCATTGGTGCGAAGCCGCCCCATCGAAAAGATGAAGAGATTGACCGCGTAGGAAATCAGCGACAGGCCAATTGCCACCTGGAAGGTGCGCGGGCGAAGGATCAGCCACACGCCGGATGCCATCAACACGCCGATTGCCAGAGCAAGAACGAGTTCCATCAGTTCTCCTCCTTCGTTGCGGCCAGTTTCTCGACACGGTGTTTGCGGAGCGATTGGTGCGCGAGAGCGATCAAAACGAGCACCGTAGCGCCGACCACGAGGGTGAAGACACCAAGATCGAACAGCAGGGCGCTGGCTGTCGGCATTTTTCCGATATGCGGTATCTCCGTATACTGGAAGAAGGTTGTGAGGAACGGATAGCCGAAGAACCACGATCCCGCGCCTGTTGCACCGGCCAACAGCAGGCCCATCCCGATCCAGCGCAGGGGCAGGATGCGCAGGCGGTCCTCCACAACGCGCGCGCCTGACGCCAGATATTGCAGCAGGAATGCAATTGCGAGCGTGATACCGGCCGCAAACCCGCCACCCGGCAGATCATGACCACGCAGGAACAGATGCACTGCCAGCACAACGATCACCGGGAAAAGCCATTGCATGATGACGGACGGCACGGCCAGATAATCGGCCAATGTTTCACCTGCCTTGCGGTCGGGCGCTGCCTCGTCATAGGCGTCCTGTATTTTCTGTTGGGCGGTCGATCCGGTCGTGTCAGGCGCTGGACGAAAACGTCGCAGCAGCGCAAAGACCGTAAGACCGACAATACCAAGGACGGCGATTTCGCCGAACGTATCAAAAGCGCGGAAATCGACCAGAATGACATTGACGACATTCTTGCCGCCGCCGCCCGAATAGGCGTTTTCGAGGAAATAATCGCCGATGCTGCTGGGAGACAGGCGCGTCATCACGGCATAGGCGATGACAGCCACACCTGCCCCGCTGCCGATGGCGAGCAACAGGTCGCGATAACGGCGGATGCGCGGGCCGATCTGCACCGGAAGCGGATCCGGATCTTCCCAACGCTTCGGGAGCCAGCGAAGCCCAAGCAGCAGCAGGACGGTGGTTACGATCTCGACGAGCAACTGCGTTACCGCAAGATCGGGCGCGGACAGCCAGACGAAGGTGATGCAGGTGATGAGCCCCGCCCCGCCCAGAAGGATAAGCGCTGCCAGCCGGTGATACTTGGCCTGATAGGCCGCCCCGACGGCACAGGCCCCGCCAAGTATCCAAAGTCCGGCGAAGATCGGGTCCACCGGCTGCGGACCAAGCGAACCGGATTGCAGGCCGGAGGCGAAAATCGGCCAGGCGGCGGCAAGGACCGCCACCGCGACCACGATACGGAGTTGCGGCTGCAGACGGCGCGTGCTGAGGAAAGCTTCCGCCTTGCGCGCCCAGTTCCACGACAGGGTTACAAGAACACGCTCGAAAATGCGCTGTCCCTGCAAGTGCCGGAAAAGCGGAGGGCCGTCTTCGCTCGTCGCGAGATAGTTCTTCAGCATCCAGTGCAAAAGAATGCCGCCGATCATGGCCACGATACTCATCATCAGCGGCAGGTTGAAACCGTGCCAGACCGAGAGGCTATATTCCGGCGTCGCATGACCCAGCACCGACAGCACGGCCGAATGCAGGAACGGCCCGATCGACAGTCCCGGAATGATGCCGATCAACAGGCAAAGCAGAACCAGAAGCTCGATAGGACGGCGCATCCAGTGCGGCGGTTCATGCGGCTCATGCGGCAGATCATGCGGCGGCGGTCCGAAGAACGTCGAATAGATGAAGCGCACCGAATAGGCGACCGTGAAGATGCCCGCGATGGTGGCCACGTAAGGCGTGATCGTGTCGAGCCAGGACGCCATATGGGTTTCGACCGCTTCGGCGAAGAACATTTCCTTGGAAATGAACCCGTTGAGCAGCGGCACACCGGCCATGGCCGCGCTCGCCACCATGGCAAGCGTCGCCGTATAGGGCATGGGGCGCAGGAGCCCGCTCAGCCTGCGCATGTCACGTGTGCCGGTTTCGTGATCGATGATGCCGGCGGCCATGAAAAGCGATGCCTTGAAGATCGCATGGTTAACCATGTGGAAGATCGCGGCGACTGCTGCCAGCGGACTGCCAAGCGAAAGCAGGACTGTAATCAGGCCAAGATTGCTGATGGTCGAATAGGCGAGCAGCCCCTTGAGGTCCTGCTGGAAAACCGCAAAGAAACTCGCGATCAGAAGCGTGATCAGGCCCGCCGAACCGACGATCCAGAACCACTCCTCAGTTCCGCTTAAAACCGGCCAGAGGCGGGCAAGCAGGAAAACGCCAGCCTTCACCATTGTTGCCGAATGCAGATAGGCCGATACCGGCGTCGGCGCTGCCATGGCGTTCGGAAGCCAGAAATGGAACGGAAACTGCGCGCTTTTGGTGAATGCGCCAAGCAGGATCAGGATCAGCGCCACGCTGTAGAGCGGATGCGTGCGAACGAGGTTGCCCGCTACCAGGACCTTGTCGAGATCGTAGCTTCCGACGATATGCCCCAGGATCAGAACGCCTGCCAGCAGACAGAAACCGCCTATGCCGGTCACCGTCAGCGCCATTCGCGCACCATCGCGGGCGCTGGCATTGTGATACCAGTAACCGATCAGCAGAAACGAGAAGATGCTGGTCAGTTCCCAGAATACCGCAAGCAATATCAGATTGCCCGACAGAACCACGCCGAGCATCGATCCCATGAAGGACAAAAGGAACGAGAAGAACCTCGGCACGGGGTCTTCCGGCGACATGTAGTAACGCGCGTAAATGACGACCAGAAGGCCGATGCCCGTGATGAGCATCGCGAAAAGCCAGGCAAAGCCGTCCATCCGGAAGGTGACGTTGAGACCATAGGCAGGGAGCCATTCCACGGTGCCGCGAAGCACCTTGCCGTCCGACACGATGGGATAAAGGCTGGCGGTGACGATAAAGGCGACAAGCGCAATCGCTGCCGTAAACCAGGCCGAACCGCTGCGATCCGCCCCCCTGAATAGTCCGGTTATGGCGCTGCCGAGAAATGGTAGAAGGACAAGCAGGAAAAGCATTCTGCCGTCCATCGTCATGCGCCACAGGCCTCCTAGCCGAAATCAAGGTTGATCCGAAGCAGGCACCGCTCAAGAAAACAGCAACAGAATCGCTCCGGCAAGTTGTAGAGAGGAATCATATGTTCCGATGGCGTTATTATGACGGGCCACGGAACATTATGGCAATAGCTTTCAATGGCTTATCGCGCGAATTTGAATCATTTTATGGTTCATCTTGCCGGAAAATCTATAATTTGTCGGTTGCTGCGGACCGCGATTTCCGACGATTGGACATATTGTCCCGAATATCTTTCAGCCGAATGACATGATCTTATTGGGACGATTGCCGCAGGAATGGCTTTTGGAGAGGTTCTTATCCTTCAAGCAAGATCGCTGACAGCCGCTCGGCCTGAACGCGGATATCCGGTACGGCTGTGACCTCCCAGAATGCGCCTTTCGTGACTGGCCCGATCGCGAAGAACGGACCTGATGGTTCGCCTCGCGCATTGAGAAGCTGAAGGTCGCGGGTAACATCCAATCCGAGATCGAGCGCATCCGGCCGTGCCAGCCCATGCTCCATGAGGCCGATCAAAGCCGCATTGCGGGTTGTCGAGAAACGCGGATTTCCGCCACGGCAATCAATGACGGTCGCGACATGCTGCTTTTCGATCTTCTCACTGCGGCGCGGGCGATAGCGAATTTCCATCCCTCCCCCTTCGTCGCGTACTGAAACGAGATGACCGGCCGTGATTTTGAGTTGCCCGTGCTTCATGGCAGATTCGATGCGATCCGCCACGGCGGGAGCCATGCGGTGACGATGGACATCCCACCATGGGCGCAGATGCCGGAGGAAACTGCGACGCTGTGAGGTCGGCAACCCCGCCCAGACATGCTGTGTATGCGGCCGCAGACCGTCCATTACGCCGCGCCAGCCGGAACCCGATTTTTCCGCTTCCGCCATCATGGTGCGCACGCGTCGCATGAGCTTGGAAAGCCCGAGCGAGACCGGAAGGTCGTCGGCTGCGACGGGAAAAACCTGCGCAGGGGCATGGCGTGCCGGAAGAAGCCCACGGCGCGAAATGGCATATATTTCCGCACGATGACCATTGTCGAGCAGCGACAACACGCTGTCGATCATCGAGAGGCCTGTACCAAATATCGCCACAGGTGCATCCGTCGGCACATCGAAATACCCGTTGCTTGCCCAGTATTCCGCAATCTGGCCGCCCGATTTCGCAATAGCGGCCTCATTGCCCGTTGCAAGAATGACCGCATCCGCGGCGAAGGTTTCGCCGGTTTCGGTGACAACCGTCGGCCTGCCAGCTTTGAGCGCCACATCGACGACGCCTGTCCTTTCGACCGTCAATCGTGAGCTGCCGGCAGAGAGATAAGGCTCAATCAGATGCTCCAGATAGGCGCGATAGACTTTGCGCGGCGCAAAACCGTGCGGTTCCCACCGGTCGCCACTCTCCTGCAACCAGTTGAGGAAGTGATCCGGCTGGTCGGGAAACGCGCTCATATTGCTGGCGCGCACATTAAGCAGATGGCTGGGATTTTCCGTCGCGTAAGCGATCCCCGCTCCCAACCTGCCCGACCGTTCGAAAATTCGCACAGACGATTCCGGTGAACGCCCGAGCAACTGTGCAGCCAGAATGATGCCGCTTGCCCCGGCGCCGATGATGATAAATGACTTCAAACTATCGTGACCTCATCCCAATTCCCGACAACGACCCGAATAGAGCGCCGTCAAAACCCGCCCTATAAATCTCACTAATTTAGTTAGATTCCAATAAAGAACCGCTCTTGTAAACCCCGCAAAACCGGGCCAATTGCCGTACGGCTGATGGACAATGAACCCGTGTTCGCTCCAGGCACATGGCGGGAAAGTAAACAGTCAGGAGAAACCAGCCACGTATCGTTGACAGTGTGTTTCAGAAACACGGGCTGGCCTCAACCGCCCGAATAACAATATCTAGCCCAACACTATCCCAACAGGTTGCCTCGAAATCCCAAGCCGGACAGCCTGCCAGACCGCTGAAACACAGGACCCAGTCATGAATAATTCCCTGCTGAATTCCATCAAGAAGCGCCGTACGCAGTATGCTCTGGGCAAGTCCCTTCCGCTGTCGAACGAAGATGTGGCCGAGCTGATCCGCGAAGCGGTCAAGCACACCCCTTCGTCCTTCAACTCGCAGAGCTCGCGTGCCGTGATCCTGTTTGGCGCCGAGAGCGAGAAGCTGTGGAGCGTCGTGAAGGAAACGCTTCGCCAGATCGTTCCGGCCGACGCTTTCGCGCAGACGGAAGCCAAGGTCGACAGCTTCGCTGCCGGTGCCGGTACGGTTCTGTTCTATGAAGACCAGAGCGTTGTTAAGGGGCTTCAGGAAAACTTCCCGCTTTATGCCGACAACTTCCCGGTCTGGTCCGAACAGTCCGGCGGCATGGCACAGCATTCGGTTTGGACCGCGCTCGCCAATGCAAATATCGGCGCCAGCCTCCAGCACTACAACCCGCTGATCGATCAGGAAGTTGCCCAGACTTGGGACATTCCAGCCTCGTGGAAACTCCGCGCCCAGATGCCGTTCGGCTCAAACGAACAGCCTTTCGGCGAAAAGGCTTTCATGGACGACGGCGACCGTTTCAAGGTTTTCTTCTAATCGTTCATTGTATCGAAAAAGACCGGGCCGGAGGAGTTTCCTCCGGCTTTTTCGTTTTGGCGGTAAAATATTTCACCAGGCCGTTGTCCCCTCTCCAAAAGCTGGATGTAATGGAGATGCTTCAAGAGAGTCGCGCCCAAGCGACAAGCTTGTGAAGCTTCATCAGAACGGGCCGCAATTGCACGACATGTGCAGATTGCGCGGTCCGAAGGGGAATTTGCATGACAACCGTAATACCGCCATTTGCTCATATCAAGGCAGCCCACAACAAGCGCGGCGTTGCACGAAAGCTGCTGCGCGCATCCATGCCGGCTGCGCTCGCGATCACTCTGCTTCTGTCAGCGTCGCCAAAAGCGGTGGAAGCCGCAACACCGGCCGACACGCTCGTCATAGCGATGAGCATCGATGATGTCATTTCACTCGACCCGGCTGAGATCTTCGAGATCACCACATCCGAAATCCTGACCAGCACCTATGAGCGGCTCATCACGACCGATACCAAGGACCCGACCAAGATCGTCCCGCAGATTGCCGAAAGCTGGACCTTCTCCGACGATGGCAAGTCGATTACGTTCAAAATCCGCAAGGGGCTGAAATTCGCCTCCGGCAATCCGCTGACCGCGCAGGACGCCGCCTATTCGCTGCAGCGCGCCATCAAGCTGGACAAGAGCCCGGCGTTCATTCTGAGCCAGTTTGGCCTCACCCGGGAAAACGCCGATCAGAACATCGTCGCGACCGATGACGAAACGCTTGTTTTCACTACGGGCAAGGCATTTGCGCCAAGTTTCGTCCTGAACTGTCTCACTTCCAGCGTGGCGTCGATTGTCGACAGCAAGCTGGTGAAGGAGCATGAACAGAAGGCGGAAAAGACCAAGGATTACCCCTACGAAACCGACTTCGGTTACGAATGGCTGAAGAACAACTATGCCGGTTCCGGTCCCTTGGCGCTCAAGCAATGGCGTGCCAATGAAGTGCTGCTTCTCGAACGCAACGAAAACTATTCCGATGCAAAACCGGCGATGAAGCGCGTCATCTATCGCCATGTGAAGGAGGGTGTTTCACAGCGCCTGCTCCTTGAGGCGGGCGATATCGACATTGCGCGCAATCTGGAACCCGGCGACATTGAAGAACTGAGCAAGAACCAGAAGTATCACGTCCTCAATGCACCAAAGGGCCGCGTCTATTATCTGGTGGCCAACCAGAATGTGCCGGAACTTGCAAAGCCCGAAGTCCGGCAGGCGCTCAAATACCTGATCGATTACGATACGATCGAAGCGAAACTCATCAACGGTATCGGCCGCACACATCAGTCCTTCCTGCCTCTCGGCATGTTCGGCGCTGTCGGTGACAAGCCGTTCTCCTATGATGTCGATAAAGCCAAGGAGCTGCTTGCAAATGCAGGTCTCAAGGACGGCTTCAAGGTGACGCTCGACGTGCGCAACACGCAGCCATTTGTCGGCATCGCGGAAAGCATCCAGCAGACCATGGGCAAGGCGGGCGTTCAAGTGGAAATCCTGCAGGGAGACGGCCGGCTGACGACCACCAAGGTTCGCGCACGCAAGCATCAGATGGCGCTTGGCATCTGGGGGCCGGACTATTGGGACCCGCACACCAATGCGGTCACCTTCACCAACAATCCCAACAATGGCGAAGACGTCTCAATGCGCACGAGCGCATGGCAGGCCCATTGGGATATTCCGGAGTTGACGGCGGAAACCATGGCTGCCGCTGAAGAGCGCGATACGGCCAAGCGTGAGGAGATGTATCACGACCTCCAGAAGAAGTTTCAGGAAACCAGCCCGTTCGCGATCATCTATCAGCAGATCGAAACAGCTGTGACGGCTCCGAATGTGCACGATTTCAACATGGTTGCCGACGCCAACTATGTCCAGACCGTAACGAAGGACTGACGCGATGCGAAAAGGCCGGGCGCTTTGCCCGGCCTTCTTATTTCCCGTCCTCGAAGCTGAAGGGCGGCAATTGCTCCAGCGCCGATTTCAGCGCTTCCGACCAGCTTTCCGATACTGTCTGATAATAAGGATCGGTAGCCTCGAACCGTTTGCGCGCGCCATGCGCGAAACTGTCGGCTTCGTAAATCTGCATGTCGAGCGGAAGTCCCACCGAAAGATTGGCTTTCAGGGTGGAGTCGAACGAGACGAGCAGCAGCTTCACCGCCTCCTCGAAACTCATCTGCTCCTGATAGGCGCGGACGAGGATGGGTTTACCGTACTTGTTTTCCCCAATCTGGAAGAAAGGCGTGTCTGCGGAACTCTCGATGAAATTGCCTTCCGGGTAGATATAGAAAAGGCGCGGCTGGCCGCCCTTGATCTGCCCGCCGAGAATGAACGAGGCGCCAAATGCATCGGCGTTCTGGCCGCCGGTGGCGGAGTTCTGGATGACTTCCTTGACCGTATCGCCGACAAGACGTGCGACCTGGAACATTGAGGGCGCATCAAAGACCGACGGGTGCCGGTCTGCAGGAGCCTTCATGCGTTCTTCCAGAAGACTTGCCACCGCCTGGGTAGTCGCGAGATTGCCTGCTGAAAGCAGAACGATCACACGTTCACCGGGCTTGGACCAGCTTCGCATCTTCGAGAAAACGGAGATATTGTCGAGCCCGGCATTCGTCCGCGTATCGGACATGAACACAAGGCCGCGATCGATTTTCATTCCAACGCAATAGGTCATAAGCAATATCCGGCAGGCAACTGGCTATTCAGAAGGATCACTGCCCTACATTGATGTGAACCGCAAGACTTTCCGCAGCACCGCCGAGCCGGACGCCCGAGATCGGCGCAGCGTCGCGATAGTCCAGCCCGGTTGCAATCCGCACATAACGGTCATTCGGACAGATATTGTTGGCGGCATCGAACCCCACCCATCCAAGGCCGTCGATATGAGCTTCGGCCCAGGCATGGCTTGCGGTCTGTTCCTCGACGCCTTCCATCATCAGATATCCCGATACATATCGGGCGGGAACGCCGATAAGCCGGGCCGTCGAAAGAAAGATATGGGTGTGATCCTGACAAACGCCCTTGCCGGCGTTCAGTGCATGTTCGGCATCCGTGGAAACGCTCGTCGTTCCCGGCATATAGGCAACCGCCTTGTGTATGGCGTTCATCAGATCGTGCATCAGGGCAAGTCGTTCCTGCCCTGTCGGGAGGTCGCCAGCCAGCGCCTTGATCCGCTCGCCCGGCATCGTCAGCGGTGTCTCACGCTCGAAAAGCCAGAGCGGTGCAAAGCCATATACGGGCCCGAGCACACCGACCCTGTCTTCCACATCGATGCTGCCGCTTGCCGTTATGACGATCTCGCTGACATTGCGGGCGTGCTGGACCAGATCGGTCTTGTTGCCAAAACCGTCGACATAGGAAACCTCCGGCTCGCCTCCTTCAATTTTCAGTTCCCAGTGTTTCACGACCTGACCCGGCACCGTTGGCGGACGCAGCCGCACCCTCTGCACCGCATAGGGAACCGGGTGGTCGTAGCGATAATGCGAAACGTGCCGGATATTGAGCAGCAAGCGAAGACCTCAATAGAAATTATAGGTTTCAGCGATCTCGTTGCCGAGCCGGTTGTTGCGGGTGATGAACTCGGTCAGGAATTCATGCAAGCCCATATCGAAGATCGCAGATATGTCCTGATTTTGCAGGCTTGCATAGATTTTGTCCGCTGTCTCGTGACAGGCGGCGCGATTGTCATAATCTTTCGACAGGTAGTCGAGATGCTCTGCGATGCTGCGATAGCAGTAATGAAGCGAACGCGGCATGCGACCGTTCAAGATAAGATAGTCAGCGACCTGTGCCGGACGATAGTCGCCATCATAGACCCAACGGTAGGAACGATGCGCGGACACCGAGCGGAGAATGGACTCCCATTGGTAATTGTCGAGCGTGGTGCCGACATAGGAAATCGCAGGCAGCAGAACATAGTATTTCACATCAAGGATACGGGCCGTGTTGTCCGCGCGTTCGATGAACGTGCCGAGGCTTGCAAAATCGAAGATTTCGTTGCGCAGCATCGTGCCGTGGAAAGAGCCGCGAATAAGTGCCGTTTCGCGCTTTATCTGGTCGAGGAGTTGCGGAAGGTCGCTTTCCTTCAACGGCTTGCAGAGCGACTTTTTCAGCGACATCCATGCTTCGTTGACGCTCTCCCACGCTTCCCGTGTCAGTGCCGTGCGCACCATGCGGGCATTGGAGCGCGCGGTCTCAAAGCATGTCATCACGCTCGACGGATTATCCGCATCGCGCAGCAGGAAATCGGCGACATTGGCGGCGTTATAGACATCGTATTTTGCCGAAAAACCCTGACTTGCGCCTGCCGAAACCGCCACCGATGACCATTCTTCGGGTGCATCTGAAGTTTTCGTCAGTGCCATGCGAAGACCCGCATCGACAAGGCGCGCCATGTTTTCGGCCCGCTCTATATAGCGGAACATCCAGTAAAGTCCGTTTGCCGTACGGCCAAGAAGCATAAATCATTCCCCTCTTCGCGCCCTGATCTTGCCGTCAGTTGCAGCACGTCAATCCAATTGTTTCAGTCGTCGAGTACCCACGTATCCTTGGTGCCGCCACCCTGACTGGAATTCACGACGAGCGATCCCTCCTTCAACGCCACACGCGTAAGTCCGCCCGGCGTTATGCGGATGCGATCCGAAACCAGAACGAAGGGGCGCAGATCGACGTGGCGCGGTGCAAGTCCGCTCTTGGTGAAGATGGGCGTGGTTGAAAGCGCCAGTGTGGGTTGAGCGATATAGTTGCGCGGCCTTGCTTTCAATTTCTCGGCGAAAACATCGCGTTCGGCCTTTGTCGAAGCGGGTCCGACCAGCATTCCATAGCCGCCAGAGCCATGGACCTCCTTGACCACAAGCTCGGCAAGGTTGTCGAGCACATAAGCAAGGCTGTCCGGTTCGGAGCAGCGCCATGTCGGAACGTTTTCGAGAATGGCCTTGCGGCCCGTATAGAACTCCACGATTTCCGGCATGTAGGAATAGATCGCCTTGTCGTCGGCGATGCCGGTCCCCGGTGCGTTGGCAATCGTGATATTCCCGGCCCGGTAGACATCCATGATACCGGCAACGCCAAGCGTCGAATCCGGCCTGAATGTCAGCGGATCCAGAAACGCATCATCCACGCGCCGGTAGAGCACGTCGATGGCGCGATACCCTTGCGTGGTCCGCATCGCCACACGTCCGTCCACAACGCGCAGATCGCTTCCCTCGACCAGTTCGACGCCCATCTGGTCGGCAAGGAATGCATGTTCAAAATAGGCGGAGTTGTAGATGCCTGGCGTCAGCACCGCGACGGTCGGAACATCTTGCGTGCCGGGAGGCGCAACGCTTGCCAGCGACTGGCGCAGCAATTGCGGATAATTCTCGACCGGGCGAACCTTGACGTTCTGGAACAGCTCCGGAAAGAGCTGCATCATGGTTTCGCGATTTTCCAGCATATACGAAACGCCGGATGGCGTGCGGGCATTGTCTTCCAGCACATAGAACTGGTTTTCGGCTGTGCGCACGATATCGACGCCGATAATATGGGTGTAGACGTTGCCCGGCGGGCGGAAGCCGATCATTTCCGGCAGGAAGGCTTCATTTTTGGAAATCAGCTCTTTGGGAATGCGCCCTGCCCTGACGATCTCCTGACGATGGTAGATGTCATCGAGAAAAGCGTTCAGCGCCATCACGCGCTGTTCGATGCCCTGCGACAGACGCCGCCATTCCTGCCCTGAAATGATGCGCGGAATGATGTCGAACGGAATAAGGCGTTCGCCCGCCTCCTGGTCGCCATAGACGGCGAAGGTGATGCCCGTCTTGCGGAACACGCTTTCGGCGTCGTCGCTCTTCTGCAGAAGTTTGTGCGGATCCTGTTGGTCGAGCCATTGCTTGAGAAATTCGTAAGGCTGGCGGACATTCCCGCCATGGTTGAGCATCTCGTCGAATGGCTTCACTTACTTCCCCTTCTTTTTCCCTATTATTCAGTCCGGGCTCAGGGAAAAGCAAGTCAGGAAATCATGCAAAAGCGCAAAGCTGGGTTGCGCATTTTCATCGCGACAGCAGGACTATGACGCATTCTAATAGCCGCGCAAATGTTGCCCGCGATGGTTCAGCCCGGTCGATGCGCCTTAACGACGCCCGGATCGGTCTCGATACGCCCCGCCCCGATGAGGTCGAGACAATAAGGCACCGCCGGAAAAATCGCCTGCAAGGTCATCGCAATCGAAGCAGGCTTGCCGGGAAGATTGAGAATGAAGCTCTTGCCGCGACTGCCTGCCGTCTGGCGGGACAGGATGGCGGTCGGGGTCTGTTCAAGGCTGACGCGGCGCATCAGTTCGCCAAAACCCGGCAGTTCCTTGTGGAGGACGGCCTGCATGGCCTCCGGCGTTTCATCACGCGGGCTCGGTCCGGTGCCTCCCGTCGTTAGGATGAGATCACAGGCTTCGTTGTCGCAAAGATCGATAAGCGTGTCGCGGACCGATTCCATACCGTCCGGAATCACCCGGCGGACTGTTTCATAAGGTGTGACGACTGCGCTTTTCAGCCATGCTTCCATGGCCGGGCCGCTCTGATCTTCGTATTCCCCGCGACTTGCGCGGTCGGAAACAGTCACGAAACCGATCTTTACCATCACATTCTCACAGCAAGTTTCTGGCTCTCAATAAACGTCTGGCGGACTTATAGGCGCTCGCCGGTTTGATGTGAAGGTTTGCGCGCAAATGAAAACGCCGCCCGAAGGCGGCGCTTTACATAAGGCGTAACTCAGAAGTTATGGCGTAACGTCGAAGCCGAACCACTTTTCCGACAGACGCTTGATCGTGCCGTCAGCCTTCGCGGCTTCAATGGCATCATCAAACATCTTCTTCAGTTCGGTATCGTCCTTGCGCAGGCCGACGGCGACGCCACGGCCCAGAATGCCGCCCTTGAAGAACGGTCCGGTCATGACGATGTCTTCATTACCCGGCTTCTTGGCAGCGTCGGTGAGGTAAGCGAGCGAAGCCACGACGAGATCGACACGACCCGACTTCAGGTCCAGGTCATGCTGTTCCGTGGTCTTGTATTCACGGATGTCGATATTGTCCTTGAAGTACTTGTCGAGGAGCGACAGACCGAGCGAAGCGGACTGGACGCCGACGGTGCGGCCCTTGATTTCGGCAGATACTTCGTCAATTGCCTTCTGTGCGGCCGCTTCGTCCTTGGCGAGATAAAGGGTCTCGCCGGTGTGCGGCAGCTTGGCGTAAGGGCTGTCCTTCAGCGTTGCGAAGGTCTGCGGCGTCAGGCCGTAGGAAATCGAGAAGCTGATGGTTTCTTCGCGCTTCGGCGTTGCCGTGAGGCCGGCCATGATCGCATCGAATTTGCCGGCATTCAGTGCCGGGATGATGCTGTCAAAAGGCTGCGCGACCAGTGTGCACTCGACCTTCATGCGGGCGCAGAGATCCTTGTAGAGTTCGACTTCATAGCCGTCCAGCGAGCCATCGGGCTTGGTAAAGTTGTAAGGACGGAATGCGCCTTCCGTGGCGATGGTGATCTTCGTCCACTTCTTTTCCTCGGCATGGGCCGAAATGCTCGTCAGAGCGAGAGCGGAAATGAACACGGCTTTGAAAAGTCCGATGGTCTTCATTACAGTTATCCTATTGCGGGTGTTTCTGTCCGGCTGGCGCCGGAATACAGAATTTCGATAATCAGGCAGCGTTCTCGTGGCTGATGAATTTACGGAAGCGTTCCGACTTTGAGTTGGCGAAGACGTCTTCGGGCTTTCCGTCTTCTTCCACCAGGCCCTGATGGAAAAACACGACGCGGTTGGAGACGTCACGGGCAAAGCCCATTTCATGGGTCACGACCAGCATGGTGCGGCCCTCTTCTGCGAGGCCACGCATGACGCGCAGCACTTCACCGACCAGTTCCGGATCAAGGGCTGAGGTCGGCTCGTCGAACAGCATGACCTTCGGCTTCATCGCCAGCCCGCGCGCAATCGCGGCGCGCTGCTGCTGTCCGCCCGAAAGGTGCGCCGGATAGAAGTCACGCTTGTCGGCAATGCCGACCTTTGCCAGCAGCGCTTCTGCTTCCGCCACGCATTCCGCGCGCGGACGCCCCTGCACATAGATCGGCGCTTCGATGATGTTTTCCAGAATGGTCTTGTGCGACCACAGATTGAAGCTCTGGAACACCATGCCCAGTT